>DASZHA010000044.1:0-38816 GCA_035938265.1 Candidatus Dormiibacterota bacterium | reverse complement strand
TCTCTCGCCGCCGGGCGTCGATCCGTTGGCCTCGGGCCAGCTCGCGGCGGGGTGGAGGATCGAGCCAGATCGCAGCCACACCTGGGCTTGCTCGGCTCCGGTGCCCTCCGCCAGCACCCGGGCCATGCGGGGAAGAGCCTCTTCCGCCGCGTACGTCTCAGCGACCCGCTCCGAGAACTGCGATAGCACCTCGTACGGTGTCGCCCGCTTGCCGTATACAAGCCGGTTGGCGATCTTCTGCAGGCGTTCCCGCACCGGTTGGAACGCCACCGCCACGATCGCGGTAGCGACAATCGAGAGCACCAGGTTGGGCTGCCCGCCGCTGCCGACAAGCGTTCCGATGCCCACCACGATGGCGACGTACACGAGCGTGATGAAGGCCGCCAGCGAGCCGTATACAAGGGTGCGGCTGATGACGACGTCGATGTCGTAAAGCCGGTAACGCAGGATCGCCAAACCTATGCTGATGGCGACGAGCGGAAGAATGGTCAGGTAGGCGACACCGGCCACTGGCGTCCCGTTGAGGATGAAATTGACCGGAATCAGGAGCGCGGTAAAGAAGAACCACTTGAGCTGCTGTCTCTCCGGCCCCCGTGACCGGCGGAAGCGAACCACCAGCGACGCGATCATGCCAACGCCAGTCGCCAATGCCGGAAGGATTGCAAGGTTCTGGATGGTCTCGGCGATCGGCTGGATTGCGGGCAGCCCGATGGGATTGTTGACCCCGCTGTACTTGGTCGTCTGGCCCGGCACGAGGGCGTTGCCGACGAACGCCATGACCATGAAGATCGCGGCGAAGACGAAGACCACCAGCCAGCGACGTGACAGCAGGCGTCCGGTCGGGAAGAGCATGGGTAGGGCCACCGCGAACAAAAGAAATGCGACTTCCCAGATCGAGCTGTTGACCACGACCATCGCGTGCCCGAACGGCAGCGAGCCTGGGTGGAGCACCAGGGCGTAGCCGATGTAGTCCTCATTGACCGCTGTGATCAGGGCGACGATTCCGATTGCCTGCAGGATCCAGCCGATCGGGTGACTGCCGCGCTTAAGCACGATCAGTGCACCAATCAAGACATACGCGGACAACCCGATCGGCGCGACGAGCGCGGGGTCGGGGCCGTTGTGGACAGCCCATTCCAGCGCGACGACGCCGCCCGCGATCACGAGGTAGAGGACGATCAGCAGGATCGCGATCGTGCTCGAAAGCCGCATGGACCTGGGCTGCTGCGACACAGTCTCGGCGCTCAACTCGAGGTCACCCTGACTGCAATTGGTACTCGGCCCTGACGGCGCGTTCCGCTCCCAGGCGACCACTCGCGCGCCGCAATCAGCACGGCGACCACGAGGATCCCCCACGCCAGCCAGCGGGCTCGGCCTCTCACATTGCCCTTCTCTTGGGCCATGTTCGCATTCTGAGCGGGCAAACGCGTACTGAACAGGGTGCCCTCCGAACTCAGCGCGTGATCGGCACCCTCTCGAATTGGGGTGCTAACACCACCGTTCCTCAGCCTCCGGCGGCTGCCCTCACCGAGTCCGCCATCAGGTCAGCCGAGGAGTCATCGCTCAATCCCTCCTCTTTGATGCGACGCCAGGTCCAGAAGTCAAGCGCCAGCGCGACGGTCGCATGGACGCCCTCTCGACCCCGCGCCGATGGCTTGAACCCGGCGGTCAGCGCGTCGGCGAGGGCTGCCAGCTGGGCATCCGCTCCGGCCGTGACCACGGCATCCAGGGCCGGCAGGACCAAGCGGTCACGCTGGATGTTGAACGCCATGGCTTCGGTCTTGCGGTAGTAGGCATAGAGGCCGCGTAAAACCGCACCCAGCGTTTTGCTCGGGTCGCTGAACTCGAATGCGGGGGAGGGGTCGGGTACGGGGTTCCGCGCCAGCCAATGTGCGCTGCAGGCCGCGAACAGCTCGCGCTCGTCGGGGAAGTTGTTGTACACGGTTAGGCGCTGCACACCTGCGCGCCTGGCGATCTCCGCCACCGTTGTCCGCGCCGGGCCGACCTCCCTGTGCAGCTCGGACGTGGCCGTGACGATACGCTCACGCGTCTCGGCTTGGCGCCGGGCCCGGGCCCTGAGCGTGTACATCCGCTTTTCGCTTGACATGCTGTTTACCCATCGTATACCATGCGTTCACTCACTAAACAGTGTGTTCAACCAAAGGAGGCGGGGCGATGGGTACGACAACGATCAAGGTGGTGGGACCTAAGGACGGGAAGCTGGGCAGCATCGGTGCGATTGATGCGAGATTCATGATCAGTGGCGACGAGTCGGGAGGCGGATTCTCTCTCGTCGAGCACCCGATGCCGGCGCGTGCCCTGGCGGCGCCGCTGCACCGGCACAGCCGGGAGGACGAGTACAGCTACGTCCTCACGGGCCGATTGGGTGCAGACCTGGGCGGCGAGGTCGTGTACGGCGAGCCCGGCGATCTGATCTTCAAGCCCAGAGGCCAGTGGCACACGTTCTGGAATGCCGGCGACGAGCCCGCCAGCATCCTCGAGATCATCTCCCCAGCGGGTTTCGAGAAGTACTTCGATGAGCTGGTCGACATGGGCGCCGCAGGCGGCCCGCCGGATCCCGTCAAGGTCGCTGAGCTCGCGGCGAGGTACGGCCTGGAGCTGGACTTCGAGAGCTTCCCGCGACTGCTAGCGGACCACGCGGTGGTTTTCCCCGGGCTGCCGCCGCAGCTCTAGGGGGTTGGGGGGTGGCGTCGGCGTACTAGACCGGCGCCATCTCCACCACCGGGATATGGCCGCTAAGCCGGGCGCCCCCGCCACCCGCTGAATCCAGCTCGATCGCGCCCCCCAGGGCGTCCATGCGGTCGGCCATGTTGGTCAGGCCGGCGCCACGCTTGACCGTCACCGGGTCGAAGCCCTTGCCGTCGTCCTCGACCTCGAAGCGAAGCTCGCCTCCGTCGATGCGAACCCGCACCGTTGCCCTGGTCGCAGCCGCGTACTTCTGCACGTTCTGCAACGCCTCCAGGACACAGAAATAGACGGCCGCCTCCACCTCCTGCGAGTAGCGTCCCACCCCGTCCACATCTACCTCCACCGGGAGGACTGCCTTGCGTGCCTGGGCGTGGAGGGCAGCACCCAGGCCCTGGTCGGCAAGGAGCGGCGGGTAGATTCCGCGGGCCAGGTCCCGGAGCGTCTCCAGCGCCTCGTCGGTGTCAGCCTTGAGCTGACCGACAAGCTCCCTCGCCTTGGCGGGATCCTTGTCGGCCAGGGCCTCTGCCAGGCCGAGCTTGACCTTGATCGCCACCAGGTTCTGCTGGGCGCCGTCATGGAGATTGCGTTCTAGCCGGCGCCGCTCCTCGTCCTGCGCCGCCACCAATCGTTGCCGCGACGCGCGAAGGTCCTCTAGTCGCGCCAGCAGCTCGGCCGTGAGCCCGACATTCTTCAGCACCAGCCCGGCCTGGTGGGCGAGGTCGTCGAGCAGCTTCTGCTCGATCGGGGTCAGGGACTCACCCTGTCGCTTGGTCACAGTGAGCGCGCCGAGGAGCTCGCCCTGGTGCCGGACCGGTGCCGCCTGGTCCCCCGGCAGGTGGGGCAAGTCGTCGCCGCGCACCGGGACCGGCTCCTCGGGGGCCTCGGCCTCGGGCCAGGCAGCGGCGGGCCGAAGGAGCGTCCCTGTCCGCAGCCAGACCTGTGCCCGATCCGCGCCGGTGCCCTCGGCCAGCACCCGCGCCATCCTCGGCAGCGCCTCCTCGGCGGCGTACGTCTCGGCGACGCGTTCTGAAAATTGCGAGAGAACCTCGTACGGCGTCGCGCGCTTGCCGTACACGATCCGGTTTGCCACCCTGTTGAGCCGCTCCCGCACTGGCTGGAAGGCGACCGCGACTATTGCGGTGGCGACGATGCTTAGGACCAGGTTGGGCCTACCGCCGCTGCCCACCAGCGTCCCGACGCCGACCACGATGCCCACGTACACCGCCGTGATGAACGCCGCCAGCGAGCCGTAAACCAGCGTTCGGCTGATGACGACGTCGATGCCGTAGAGCCTGTATCTGAGGATTGCGATCGCCATCGCTGTTGGGATGCCCACCAGGTAGATGGCGATGTATATCGGTTTGGTGAAGTCCGGGAAGGCGCCGTTTAGAACGGCCAGGTTGAAGAAATGGATTGCGAAAGCCGGTGCCACCGGGGCGGCGAAGTAGGCCACCCACTTGAGCTGCTGTCGGCGCTCTCCGGTTTCACGGAACAGACGTACGACCAGCGCAACGACCGAGATGATCAGGGCCAGCCCCGAGCCGGCCCAGCCAAATCCCTGGACAGCACCAGCGAGCCCGTTGTCGGGGTCGGGCAGGAGCCCGGTCGGATTTTGTAGGGGGATCGTGTAGGTTCCGTTGCCGCGGGCGGCCGGGTTGATCGGGCCCTGGGCCAGGAGGAAGCCAAGCGTCAGTACGACGGCGCCCGCGATGGCCAGGCCCAGTACGGCCTTCCACCGCTTGCCGTCGGGTATCCCGTCCGGAAAGCTCAGGAAGATCAGGGTCATGCCGAACGGGAAGGCGGTGAAGAACGTCCACTGGCTGAGCCAGCCGAAGTACTCGCGCAGTGGGAGGACCGGGTTGCCAGGGAGGAAGGAGTAGATCGCGTATTCACTCGCGAATTGCGTCACGACCATGACCGTGGTCACGTACAAGAAGATGCGGCCGACCGGGTTGACCGGTTGCCTTGACAGGATCAACGCCCCCGCAAGCCCGTAAGTCGCGGCGAAAACGAAACCGGTCCCGACCGCGGTCTCAGCCCCGTCCCAGGTCGCGCGGTTGGCAAGAGTTAGCACCTCGGCTGCGATGCCAACCAGCATCAAGACGCCCCAAAGGGCGAAAGGCCTCCGCCGCGCCGTCGTGGGCGCGCCGTCTGCCGCTGCCATCAGACCGCCACCGCCGATTCGATCGGCAGCCTGCCCGACACGGTGGTTCCGCCGCCGACCGATGAGCTCACTTGAACCGAGCCACCAAGCGCGTCGAGCCGGTCTTCCATGTTCTGAGTGCCCGACCCCTTCTTCTGCTCAGCAGGATCGAAGCCGCTGCCGTCGTCGGTTACCTCGAAGGTCAGGCTGTCGTCGTCGACCCGCAGCCGCACCGTGGCACCGGTCGCGGCGGCGTATTTCTGGACGTTCTGCAGCGCCTCGAGCACGCAGAAGTACACCGCCGCCTCCACGTCCTGTGGGTAGCGCCCGACGCCATCCGAGTCGATCTCGACCGGCAAGGTGGCCTTTCGTGCCTGGGCCTCAAGCGCCGCTGCTAGGCCACGGTCTGCCAGCAGCGGCGGGTAGATCCCACGAGCCAGGTCTCGCAATGTCTCTAGCGCCTCGTCGGTGTCTGCCTTGAGCTGTCCCACCAGCTCACGGGCCTTCGCCGGATCCCTGTCGGCCAGCGTCTCGGCGAGGCCGAGCTTGACCTTGATCGCGACCAGGTTCTGCTGGGCGCCGTCATGGAGGTTGCGCTCGAGGCGGCGGCGCTCCTCGTCTTGGGCGGCGACCAGGCGTTGGCGGGAGGCGCGCAGGTCGTCCAGCCGCGCCAGCAGCTCGGCGGTGAGGCCGACGTTCTTCAGCACCAGCCCGGCCTGGTGGGCGAGGTCGTCGAGCAGCTTCTGCTCGATTGGGGTCAGCGACTCGCCCTGCCGCTTCGTAACGGTCAGCGCGCCGAGGAGCTCACCCTGGTGGCGGACCGGGACGGCCTGCTCCCCGGGCAGGTAGGGCAGGTCGTCGCCGTGGACAGGGACCGGCTCCTCGGGGCTGCCACCGGACTCCGGCCAGGTCGCCGCCGGCCGGAGACTCATCCCCGCGCGGAGCCAGACCTGGGCGCGCTCGGACCCCGTCCCCTCCGCCAAGACGCGGGCCATATTGGGCAGCGCGTCTTCCGCGGCGTAGGTCTCGGCGACCCGCTCCGAGAACTGCGACAGCACCTCGTAGGGGGTGGCCCGCTTTCCGTACACAAGGCGGTTGGCGATCTTCTGCAGCCGCTCGCGGACCGGTTGGAACGCGATTGCAACGATTGCGGTGGCCACGATCGACAGCAGTAGGTTGGGCTGCCCTCCACTGCCCACAAGCGTGCCCACGCCGACCACGATGCCCACGTAGACGGCGGTGATGAATGCCGCTAGCGCACCGTAGACCAGGGTGCGGCTGATGACGACATCGATGTCGTACAGCCGGTACCGGAGCACCGCGATGGCCGCAGCCACCGGGACGAGGACCAGGCCCAGGACCCCAACGTCTTGCAGCACCGGGAGGTTCAGACCCAGCACCAACCCGAAAAGGAGGCTGTTGGCGAAGCCGAACGCGTAGAACCCCGCCGCAAACAGCATCCATTTGATCTGGTGGCGCTCGTCGGCCGTCCCGCGTTTGTACCGCAACGCCATGGCCGTGATACCTGCGATCACGCAGACTGGCAGTAGAACGATTGCCGCACCGAGCGCTGCGGCGATCGAGGAGTACGGCGCTGGCAGCGAAACCGGCTGAACCCCCCTGATGTAGCCGCTCGCGTCCGAGCTTGGGCTGAGGCTATTGCCGACAAAGGTCGCAGCCGCGGCGGCAACCGCGATCCACACAATCGGCCGCCAGCGACGGGACAGCAGCCTGCCGCTGGGGAAGACGAGGGGCAGGAAGATGGCGATCGGCGCGACGCCAAGCACCCAGATCATGGATTCAAAGCTGCCCACCAGGTCTCCGCCGGGCAGGGTCCGATGCCGGACCTGGATCGCGTAGATGACGAAGTCCTGGATGATTCCCTGGTCGACGAGGAAGGCGGTGGAAGAGGCGAGCAGGAGCCAGCCGACGGGGTGACGCGGCCGCCGCAGCGCGATCAGCGCGCCGAAACCCGCCGAAGCCACAAGGCTGAGCGGGAAGAGGAAATTGGCGACGCCTCCGCCGTACTGGGAGGAGTACTGCGCGAAAAACGGGGTGGAGACCGCGATCAGCACCACCATCAGCACGTCCAGCACGACCACGCCCCAGACGATGCGGCGGGCTATCGGCGGCCAGCGGTCGAGAGTCTCAGCCGGGTTTGCGCGCGCGGAATCGCCTTCCATGACCGCATTCTGCGCGCTCGACCAGATCACTCTGAAGGGTGCTGGCCCGTCGGATCGCGCGCACTCGAAGCGGATCTGGGGTGGTGGCAGCACCACCGGGCCCTAGGCCGGCTGCAGCTCCTCCTCGGCCACACCGACACCGAAGTACCTTGCCTGTGGGTGGTGGAAGACCAGCGCCGAGACGCTGGCCTCGGGATCCATCATGTAGCCCTCCGTGAGCTCCACCCCGACGGTCTCCGGCCGGAGCAGCTTCCAGAGCTTCTCCTGGTCGGCCAGCTCGGGGCACGCGGGATAGCCGAAGCTGACCCGGATGCCCTGGTAGCGCGCCTTGTGGATGTCGGCCATGGTCAGCTCGGGCACGTCCTCGATGCCCCAGGCCTTGCGCAGGTCGTGGTGCAGCTTCTCGGCGAACGCCTCGGCCGTCTCAATGGCAAGCGCCTGGATGGTCTGTGAGAGCACGTACTCGCCCTTCTCCTTGAGCTCATCGCCGAGCTTGCGGACGCCGGCGCCGCAGGTGGTGACGAACATCGCAATACTGTCCGGCTCCGAGCCGACCGGCGCGACGAAGTCGCTCAGGCAGAGCTTGTCGCCCGTCGCCTGGCGGGGGAACGTGAAGCGTTCCAGGACGGGTCCGCGCTCGCTGGCGCCGTTCCCCGAGGGTCCGTAGACGATGAGGTCGTTGCCCTCGCTGTTGGCGAGGAAGTACTGGTAGACGCCGCGCGCCCGCAGCCAGCCGCCCTCAGCGCGCTTCTTGGCGTCGTCGACGATCTCCTGCAGCTTGAGATACTTCTCGTCGCCGGCATCTTTGAGGCGACCGACGTTGCCGCCGAGCCCGAGGTGACGGCCGAAGAGCATCTGCTCGTTGAGGTATGGCCAGGCCTCGTGCAGCCGGACCGCCAGCTCGTGGCGATCCAGGTCGGGGGCCGGCCGTACCGGCACCACCTCGACCACCGGCGACCGATCTGTTCCCGCTGGTGCGACCTCGACCTTGGGCTTGCTGTCCGCGAGCGCGGTGAGCTTGGCGGCGCGCTCAGCGGCAACTTCGGCCAGCGCCTCCCTGCCGCCGGGCTGGGACAGGCGGTTGGCCAGGTCCAGCCCCTCCATGGCGTCCTTGGCGTACATAACCACCGTGCTGTAGCTGGGCAGGATGCGGCGGTAGGTGAAGTTGGGCGTCAGGGCGGCGCCGCCCACCAGCAGCGGCACGTCGATGCCCGCCGCCTTGAGGTCCTCGGCGGTCACCACCATCTGCTGGGCAGATTTGACCAGCAGGCCCGACAAGCCGATGAAATCGGGCTTGTGCTCCTTGACCGCCGCGATCAGGGTCTCGGGCGCCACCTTGATGCCGAGGTTGACCACGTCGTAGCCGTTGTTGCCGAGGATGATCTCGACCAGGTTCTTGCCGATGTCGTGGACGTCGCCCTTGACCGTGGCCAGCAGCAGCTTGCCCTTGGTCGAGGACTGATCCTTCTCCATGAACTGCTCGAGGTGGGCGACGGCGGCCTTCATCGCCTCCGCCGACTGCAGCACCTCGGCCACGATCAGCTCGTTGCCGGCGAAGAGCCGGCCGACCTCGTCCATGCCCTTCATCAGCGGCCCGTTGATGATCTCCAGGGGCGTCAGGCCCTCCTTGACCCGCTTCTCCTCCAGGTCAGGGATCAATCCCTCCTTGGTGCCCTGGACGATGTAGCTGGCGATCCGCTCGTCGATCGGCAGCTTCGACACCTCGACGCCCTGCTGAGGCTTGCGCTCCCGGAACTTGGCCGTGAAGGTCGCGATGTCCTCGTCCGAGCCCCTGAAGAGGACGTCGTCGCAGAGCTTCTTCTCCTCGTCGGGGATCGTGCCGTAGCGCACCAGCTTCTCGGAGCTGACGATGGCGAAGTCCAGCCCCGCCTTGGTGGCGTGGTAAAGGTAAACGCTGTTGAGGACCTCCCGGCCGGCCTCTGGGAGACCGAAGCTGACGTTGCTGATGCCCAGCACGGTGCGGGTGCCGGGGAAGCGCGTCTTCAGCTCGGCAACTGCATTAATGGTGTGGGGCGCCGAGGCCCGGTAGTTCTCGTCGCCGGTGGCGGCGGGAAAGACCAGCGGGTCCCAGATGATGTCCTCGGGCTTGATGCCGTACTGCTCGGTCAGCAGCTGGTAGCTGCGCTCGGCGACCTTGACCTTGTCGGCGGTGGTGATGGCCTGGCCCTTCTCGTCGATGCAGCCGACCACCAGCGCGGCGCCGAACTCTTTGGCCAGCGGCGTCACCTGCTGGAAGCGCTTTTCGCCGTCCTCGAGGTTGACGCTGTTGAGGATGACCTTGCCCTGGCAGTAAGGGAGGGCGGCCTCGTAGACATGGACATCGGTGGCGTCGATCACCAGCGGGACCTTGACCATCTTGATGGCGACCTCGAGGAACGCCTTGATGTCCACGATCTCGTCACGGTCGGGGTTGCTGAGGCAGACGTCGATCAGGTGCGCCCCTGCCTTGACCTGGGCGCGGGCAATCTCGGCGGCCTCCTCGTACGCCTCACCCTCGATGAGGCGCTTGAACTTGCGGCTGCCGATGACGTTGGTGCGCTCGCCGATGATCAGCGGCCGCGAGTCCTCCTCGACCTCGACGTACTCGATGCCGCTGACGTGGGTGATGTGGGCGCCTGTCGGCAGCTGACGCGGCTTTCCGGCCCTGGCAGCCTCACCGATCACCCGGATGTAGTCGGGGGTGGTGCCGCAGCAGCCGCCGACCAGGTTGAGCCAGCCGTTCTCGATGAAGCGGCCCAGCGTCTCCGCCATCATCTCGGGCGTCTCCGAGTACTGTCCCACCTCGTCGGGCAGGCCGGCGTTGGGGTAGCAGGAGACAAATGCGCCGGCCATGCCGCTGCGGGTGCGGATGTGGTCGGTCATGAACTCCGGACCCGTCGCGCAGTTGAGGCCGATCGAGGTCATGCCGGCGTGCTCCACCGAGGTATAGAAGGCGTCGACGCCCTGGCCGGCGAGCATCGTGCCCATGGGCTCGATCGTTCCCGACAGCATCAACGGGACCCGGAAGCCGAGCTCGCGGAAGGCCGCCCAGATGCCGAGGATGCCGGCTTTGACGTTGCGGGTGTCCTGTGAGGTCTCCAGCAGCACCGTGTCGGCGCCGCCTTTGAGTAGGCCAAGCGCCTGCACCCGGTAGGTCTCGCTCAGCTCGTCGAAGGTGATGCCCCCGGTGACGCTGATGGCCTTGGTGGTCGGGCCCATTGAGCCCGCGACGAACCGGTCTGGTCCGAACTCGGCCGCTACCTCGCGAGTCAGGCGAGCGGCCGTTTCGCTGATCTCCTCGGCGCGGTCCTGGAGTCCGTATTCGCCCAGCACCAGCGGGGTGCTGCCGAAGGTGTCGGTGCCGACCATGTCGGAGCCGGCCTCGAAGTAGGCCCGGTGCATGCCCTTGACGATGTCGGGGCGGGTGACCACCAGGTACTCGTTGCAGCCCTCGAGGTCGGGGCCGCCGAAGTCGTCAGCCGTGAGGTTGCAGCCCTGGAGGTACGTTCCCTGGGCGCCGTCCAGGAGCACGATCTTCTGACGCAGCAGCTCCTCGAACTGCCGGCCGCGCTCGGACAGCGGCAGGTCCCCTGGAGGGGGTGGAAATAGGTGTGCGGAATCGGCGGCCATGGTGAGTTCTAATGCTACTCCCGGTCTGATCTCAGGCCGTATTCAGGAGAGTAACCGGAGGCTTGGGGCTTAGACCCCGCCGGACGTTGGAGCCATCATCGTCATCTTCGTTTAGAACTGGGGCTTGACCACCATGTCGAGCACGATGAGCAGCACCAACACCCCGAGCGCGATGCCAAGCACGGTGCTGCGAGCGTCCAGCGCCATATAGGCGGGCGATTCCCAGCCGGATTCGTCCAGGGTTTGGATCTGCTTCTTGAGAGTAGGGGAGTACCCGGCGACGGCAAGCGCGGCGACGACGATGAACCCGACCAGGCCGATCTGCACGAACCTTGTGGTCGTCAGCGAGATACCGCCAACGAAGACCATGACCAGCCCGGTAACCAGCACCCCGCCGTAGGCTGGGTTGGCCACCCGGTCATCGATGAACTTGATCCCGCGCAGGGCAAAGCCGAGGTGCTCCTTCTCGGCCTTGGCCCGAGCGCCCCAGATCGCATACGTGATGTTCGAACCGACCGCTGTGATTGCGAAAAGCACGTGAAGGTACTTGAGCGCCAGGAACCAGTTCACGACGGGATTCTAGCGATGCCCTGATGCTAAACTCGCTTTGAGTTCAAGCTCTGCCACCCTGGAGGACCAACCCGATGGCCATTGACACCCAGCTGATCACTCTCACCGACTCTGCCGCCGACCAGCTGCGGACCATGATCGAGAAGAAGGGCAACGCCAGCCTTGGCCTGCGCGTGTGGGTACAGCCTGGTGGGTGCTCCGGGTTCTCGTACGGGATGGCGCTGGATGACGCGCCCCTGGATGACGATGTTGTCAGCGAGGCCTCCGGGCTCAGGGTGATCGTCGACAGCTATTCGGCGCAGCACCTTGGTGGCGCCAAGGTCGACTATCTCGACTCCCTGATGGGCGCCGGGTTCACGGTTCTCAACCCCAACGCCGTGTCCAGCTGCGGTTGTGGCCACAGCTTCGAGTCGGCCCAGGGCGGGGGCGACGCCCACGCCTGCGGGAGCGGCTGCAGCCACTGATCCTTCTCGGCAGCCGCCTGCCGGCCGCCGCGTAGTCCAGGAAGCTACTCCGGCTCGAAGGCTGGCCCCGTCGGCGTCTGGATCTCCCGCCAGCCGAAGCGCGCCAGTGTGACGTCGCTGCGGCGGCCGAAAATTCGCATCAACGCCCCCGTTTCCTCGTCGGCGAACAGGGCGGCGGCGTCGAACACGTCAGTTATGTCGAGCTTGAGGCGTCGCGCGCACTCGTAGTGCGGCGCAAGTCCCACCAGGACCTCGCGGAAGTCGCTGTGGCCGGCGTAGGCGAGCGCCCCGGCGACCAATCCCGCCGCCAGGATCTCACCCCTCTCGGCGTCGGCGACGTCCTGGGCCAGGACCAGCTGAGGCGATCGACGGCTGAAGACGCCAAGCAGCAAGCGCTTGTGGTCGTCCAGCGCTGCGGCCATTTCGCCGGCCATCGCCGGCCCCGCGGCCTCCAGCGCCCGGCAGATCTGGAGGATCTCGTGGTCCGTCGCCGAGGGCACCTCCTCCTGCACATAGAAGTAGCGGGAGACGCCGTCCAGGTAGCGGGAGGCCTCCCTGGCGAAGTCCGTGAAAGCCGGCACGGCCGGCTATAGAGCGCTGTCGGCCGAGGGTAGTCCGTACATCCCCTTGTAAAAGATGAGCGGGAGGCCCTGGCCCAACTCCGCTTCGGTAGCCTCGCCAATAAAGATGGTGTGGTCGCCGCCGTCGAAGTTCGTGGAGGTGCGCGCCGCCATGTACGCCAGGCAGTTGCGCAGCTTGGGCGCGCCGAATGGTCCGGGGGTGGTCTGGATGCCGGCGAACTTCTCGACGTCGGGAGTGGCGAACTGGCGGGCGATCCGTTCCTGCTGGTCGGTAAGGATGTTGACCAGGAAACCCTCCGCCTCCAGCATCGCCGGGTGGCTGGTGATCGTCTTCTCGACACAGACCAGGACCAGCGGCGGGTTGAGTGAGACCGAGGCGAAGGAGTTGACGGTAAGCCCGTGACCCTCGCCGGCGCGGTCGATCATCGTCACCACCGATACCCCGGTCGCGAAGTGGCCGCAGGCGGTTCGGAACGTCGCCTCATCCATTTGCTGGCAAGCGTACTAGGGCGGTAGCGCCGGGGGTCAGCCGCCGCCCGCGGCCGCCGGCCTGAAGTCGAGGACCTCCGCGGCCAGTCGCAGCCGGCCCTCGAAGCCCTCCATCAAAATGTCGGTCACCAGGACGTGAAGCCCCCGTTCCTCGAGCTCGGTCTTGAAGGCGATGTCCTGCTTGTCGATCACGATGGCGTCGATGAGACCCTCGTAAAACTGGGCCACGCCCAGCGGCGAGACCGCCAGCCCCGCGCTCTGCATCATCGGGACCGTCGGGCCCTTGACGGCGTCGCCCCCGATCAGCGGCGAGACCGCCACCCGGAGGGCGGTTGTCTGGGCGACCGCCTCACGCAGACCCTTGATGGCGATCATCGGGCCGATGCTGCCAATTGGATTGCTGGGCGCGACGATGACCACGTCGGAGCTGAGAATGGCGGCCGCCGCCTCTGGGGTGGGGCGGGCGTCGGCGGCGCCCTCGAAGCGGACCTCCTCGACCGGCGGCTCGAAGCGACGGCGAACGAAGTACTCCTGGAAGTCGAGCAGCCCGTCCGGCGTCAGGACCT
Source organism: Candidatus Dormiibacterota bacterium (assembly GCA_035938265.1). Classification (GTDB taxonomy): domain Bacteria; phylum Chloroflexota; class Dormibacteria; order DASZGP01; family DASZGP01; genus DASZHA01. Next base: position 25,481 of record DASZHA010000044.1, on the reverse strand, counting down.
TGGTGCGCACCGGGTCGTTGCTCATGGGCACCAGCTGGCAGCGGATGCCGAGCTGGTGGGCCAGGGTCGCAGTGGCTTCCGTCAAGCTCCTGCCCTGTGCCAGCTCGTGGGTGCGAAGCACGTGGGTGGCGAGGTCGCGGTCCCCGATCTGGAACCAGGTCTCCTCGGTGCCGTAGCGCTTGAGCAGGTCCAGGGCCTGCCAGGTCTCGCCCTCGAGCCCCCAGCCGCGGTCGCGGTCGGCCAGGCCCGAAAGCGTGTACATCACTGTGTCCACGTCGGGGCTGACGTGCAGACCGACCCACTCCAGGTCGTCGCCGGTGTTGCAGATCACCGACAGGTCCTGGGGGACGAGCAGCTCATTGAGGCCTTCGACGAGCTTGACACCGCCGATGCCACCGCACAGCGCCGCCACCCGCCGCCCGGCCGCCTGGGGCGCCCTCATCGGAAGTAATCCGTGGCCCGGTCGCGCAGCAGCTCACGGCCGCTGCCGTCGCCGGGTTCGAAGCGGTAGCCGTGAATCATCGCGACCGGGACGCGGTCGAGCTTGTTCATCACCAGCTCGGCCGCGGCGCAGAGCTCGTCGGCGACCGCCAGCTCCGTACCGGCGAGGGGGCGGCCCTCGGGGTCCGTCTGGCCGCGATAGTCGCGGATCGGCCGCATCCCGGCGACCCCGAGGGCGACATTGACCAGGCCGTAACGGAACGGCCGCCCGAAGGTGTCGCTGACCAGCACCGCCAATGAAGCGCCATATCGCGCCTCCAGCCCGGCCTGGATGCGGGCGGCGCCGGCGTCGGGGTCGGCGGGTAGCAGCAGCGCCGTGCCCGGCATACCCGTGTTGCTGCGGTCGACGCCGGCGTTGGCGCAGATGTAGCCGTGCCTGGTCTCGACCACCAGCACCCCCGGTTCCGCCCGGAGAACGGTGGCGGTCTCCGCCAGGACGGCGGCAACCTCGGCCAGGGGTTGCCCGGTCCGCGCCGCAACCCGTCGCACCTCCGCGTCGGCCTCGACGTCCGTCAGCAGGCGCTGGCCCTCGGCCTTGGAGACGATCTTGCTTGCGACCACGAATACGTCGCCGTCGGCCGGGCTCACGCCGGCGGCGTCGAGGGCGTCGCCGATCAGGGCCACAAGGTCGTCTCCCTCCCGGATCTCCGGCAGCCCGGTGACGGGGGTGATGGTCAAGCTCAGAACCGGCCCCCCGGCATCCACATGTCGTCCTTCACCTGGTCGGCCCGGATCCTGCCGGCGTCGATCAGCACCCGGCGACCCTCGGGACCGGAGGCGTCGAGGGCCAGGATGTCGTCGCCGGTGTCGGTGTCCAGCCGTAGCCGAGGGTTGTCGATGACCTTGACCGGCAGGCTCAGAGCCTCCGCCTCGCGAAGGTGCTGGCGCAGGCTGTCGGGCCCGAAGTGGAGGCGCAGCTCGATTGGGGGCGAGATCCGCATGGCGTTGGTGCCGGTGCCGTCGCGGTCGCTGACCATCACCAGCACCGGGGCCTTGGGCTTGAGCAGCTCCTCGATGTCCTTCGGTCGGGTCAGGGGCACGTCCGCCGACACGGTGACGACCGAGTCCGCCCCGCGACGGCGGCCCTCCTCGAAACCGGCGTCGACGACGGCATTCTGGCCCCACAGGTCAGGCCGCAGCATCACCTCGAACTTGTGCAGCAGCGCCAGTCCCGCGGCGGGCTCGTCCTCGACCACCGCGATTCGGGCGTCGATCGAGTCGCATTCGGCAAAAGCGCGCAGCACCCGGTCGGCCGTAACCCGAGCCAGGGCGGCACGCTGATCGGCGTCGAGGCGCTCGCCCAAGCGCGTCTTAGCGCTGTTGAAGGATTTGATGGGAACCACCGCGACGATCACCGCGCTGTGCGCACTCCTAGCTAGAAGGACCCGACCTCCTCGAAGCATACTGGCCGCCCGGACCGAACTGACGCCGTAGTCAGGTAGGATTCGGTCGATCATGGCCGAGACTTCGCCCGAGCCACAGATCCCCGACGACTGGCTCAACGACTACACGGACTACCGCGCCTGCTTCGTATGCGGCAGCAACAACGAGCACGGGATGAAGACGCTGTACCGCCAGGAAGGCGACCAGATCGTCACCGAGTTCACCGGTAGCACCGAGCACCAGGGCTTCCCGGGCTACGTCCATGGCGGCCTCCTGTCGACGCTTTTGGACGAGACCATGGGGCGCACCGCCCTGTTCAGCCGCACCTGGGTGATGACCGGCAAGCTCGAAGTGCGGTACCGCAACCCGGCGCCGATCGAGCAGCGGCTGAAGGTGCGCGCTTGGCTGACGCGCGGCAGGCGCGACTCATTCGAGAGCCGTGGTGAGGTCACCCTGGACGACGGCACCATGCTGGCCGAGGCCCGCGGCCTCTTCATCCGGGTTCCGGACAGCGTCCGTGAGCTGGCCGCGCGCGAGCACCCTGAGCTGGGCAACTACTTCAACAGCATGCCGGACGGCAGGCCCATGGGGCGCAAGCCCGGCGCCTGATGCCACAGCGCTACTACATCTTCGACGATGACCACGAGGCTTACCGCGAGAGCATGCGTAGCTTCGTCCTCAAAGAGCTGCGACCCAACGCCGACGAGTGGGAGCGGGCCGAGGAGTTCCCGATTGAGATGTACCGCCGGATGGGGCAGCTGGACCTCTTTGGCAACAAGTTCGAGGAGGAGTACGGCGGCACCAACGCGGGCTACCTCTTCGAGGCGGTCCTGGTCGAAGAGATGTCGCGTTGTGGCTCTGGTGGGGTTGCCGCCGGGCTCGGCGCGCACGCGCAGATAGCCCTGCCCCCGATCGCCAGCTTCGGCACCCCTGAGCAGAAGCAGCGCTGGCTGGCGCCCGGCATCAAGGGCGAGAAGATCGCCGCGCTCGGCATAACCGAGCCGGAGGCCGGGTCGGACGTCGCCGGAATCAAGACCCGGGCCGTGCGCGACGGTGACGACTACGTCCTCAACGGCAGCAAGACATTCATCACCAACGGCGTCCGCGCCGACATGGTGGTCTGCGCGGTGCGCACCGGCGAGGACCCGCACGGCGGTGTGTCGTTCATCGTCGTCGAGAGAGGGACCCCGGGCTTCGACCAGTCGACCAAGCTGAAGAAGCTCGGCTGGCGGGCATCCGACACCGCCACCCTCTACTTCAGCGACTGCCGCGTTCCCGCCGCCAACATGCTGGGCAATGAGGGCGACGGTTTCAAGATGATCATGTCGAACTTCCAGTGGGAGCGGCTGACGATGGCGCTGGGTGCGGTCATCGGCGCCGAGGAGACCATGAAGCTGGCCAGGGACCACGCCGAGAACCGCGTGGCATTCGACCGCCCGATAGTCCGCTTCCAGACCATCCAGCACAAGCTGGTGGAGATGGCGACCGAGATCGAAGCCGCCCGACACCTCACCTACCACGCGCTCTGGCTCTTCAACCAGGGCCGCGACGCGGTCAAGGAGGTCAGCATGGCCAAGATCGTGGCTACCGAGGCCGCCACCCACGTCGCCGACGAGGCGGTCCAGATCCACGGCGGCTACGGCTACATGATGGAGTTCCCGGTACAGCGTGCCTGGCGCGATGCCCGGCTCGGTCCGATCGGCGGCGGCACCACCCAGATCATGCGGGAGATCATCGCCAAGACGATGGACTTGTAGCCCGGCGTCGCAGCCGCTAGGCTGTGACCGCACAGGTTGGGAGGTACTGCGTTGAACTGGTTGCTGTTCTGGCTTTTGCTGCACATCGCGGCGGCGATCATCGCCTTCGGGCCGACCTTCGTTTTTCCACTGGTCGGCTCGCTGGTCCAGAAAAACCCGCAGGCGATGCACTTCGCCATGGAGCTGAACCATCTCATCGAGACACGCCTTGTCCTACCTGTGGCCCTGACCATGCTGGTGAGCGGCACCGGCCTGATCATCACCGCCCACATCAACCTCTTGGCCACCACCTACCTGCTGGTTGCCATCGTCCTGTACCTGATCGCCATCGGGATCGCGGTCTTCAACCAGATCCCGGCCACCACGAAGCTGATCGCTCTGTCGGCCCAGGCTCCGCCGCCAGGCGCGCCCCCGGGGCCCCCGCCGCCCGCGGTGATGGCTCAGATCAACCGCGCTCGGATCGGCGGCATGATCCTGACGGCGCTGCTGCTGATCATCATCTTTCTGATGGTGATCAAGCCCGGCGGCATCGTGGGCGGTCCGATCTTCGGTTAGATCACTCCTGCTCCGCGGCCGGCGCGGTTACTTCTGGCAGTTGCGGCAGTAGTTGGTGATCTCGCCGCGGGCTTTGATCTCGGCGATGCGGTGCCCGCAGCGAGGACACGCCTGGCCGCCACGCATGTGCACCTTCATGAAGCCGCGGTCCTGCTTGTGCGGCTCGTAGTCCTTCTGCGCCCTGATGGCATCGACGGCGCTGTGAAGCACCTCTCCGGTGGCGGTGTGCAGGCTGGCGACATCCTCCGGCTTCAGCGTTGAGCGCTTGCGCATAGGGTGGAAGCGCGCCTCGAACAGGATTTCGTCGGAGTAGGCGTTGCCCACGCCGGCGACGAAGGCCTGGTTGCGAAGCAGGTTCTTCAGCTCGCCGGGGTGCTTCCGGATCCGCGCCTGGAACTCCTCCAGCCCCACGTTGTCGGCCTCGGGGCCGAGCTCAGACCAGCCGGGCACGGTGTCCAGCTCATCCTTGCCGACGAGGTAGACGCGCGCCATGCGGGCGAAATCGGTGAGGCGAAGGACGTTGCCGTCATCCAGTTCGATGGCGAAGATCACCGATGGCGGAGGTTTGGATGCCGTCGGCGCCCAGTGGAGCCGGCCGCCGAGCATCGGGTTGAGGACCAGGCGCTGCGCCCCGAGGTCGAAGACCAGGAACTTGCCGCGCCGCCACATCTTCTCGATGCGGCTGCCCTCCAGGGCCCGGGCGAGGTCGTCGGGCGGCGTCCGCAGCAGGAAGCCGAACTTCGGAGAGATGGTGACACGGGCGATGGTCCGGTCCGTCAGCTGCGGGCCGAGGACCTCGCGGAGCACCTCCAGCTCCGGCATCTCAGGCAAGGCTCAGGCCTTGCGCAGCAGGAATCGGAACGTCGGTCCTGGCTGCTCGGTGACGCCGATGAACTCGTGGCGGTTGCGCCTGGTCCAGGCGCGGAGGTCATGGTCGGCCCCAGGATCGGTGGCCAGCACCTCGAGGACCTGGCCGGATTTGAGGTGGTCGATCTCGTTGCGCGCCTTGATCAGCGGGAGCGGGCAGCGCAGCCCCCGCGCGTCAACGGTTCGATCGGGGGTCGGCGTCTCCTGCGGCACTAGCGAAAATACTAGTCATGCGCCACGCCTATCCCTTCACCGCCATCGTTGGCCAGCACCAGATGAAGCTGGCCCTGCTGCTCAATGCGATCAACCCGCGGGTCGGTGGCGTGCTGATCAGGGGCGAGCGGGGGACGGCCAAGTCCACCGCTGTGCGGGCGCTGGCCGACCTCCTGCCGGAGCGGCCTGTTGTGGTTGGGTGCCACTTCTCCTGCGACCCGCGCAACCTCGGTGACCTCTGCGTCGACTGTCGCGCCCGGGTCGCAGCCGGCGAAGAGCTGCGCAGCGAGGTCACCCGGATGCAGGTGGTGGAGCTGCCGGTCGGCGCAAGCGAAGACCGGGTCGTGGGAAGCATCGACATCGAGGCCGCCATTCGCGAGGGCAGCCGGCGCTTTGAGCCCGGGATCCTGGCGGCGGCCAACCGCAACATCCTCTACGTCGACGAGGTCAACCTGCTTGACGACCACCTGGTCGACGTCCTCCTCGACGCCGCCGCCATGGGCGTCAACACCGTGGAGCGTGAGGGCGTCTCCTTCACCCACCCCGCGCGCTTCATCCTGGTCGGCACGATGAACCCCGAGGAGGGCGAGCTGCGCCCCCAGCTGCTCGACCGGTTCGGTCTCTGCGTCGACGTGCGCGGCTCGGTCGACGTCGAGGAGCGGGTTCGAATCATGGAGAACGACGCCACCCACGCCCTCGACCCGGATGCCTTTGCCGCGTCCTCGGGTGAGTCAGAGGAGGACCTCTCGCGACAGATAGCCGACGCCGGGCGCCGCCTGCCTGAGGTTGATGCCGGCCGCATCATGCTGGAGCTGGCCTCCAGCCTGGCGGTCGCCGCCGGCGCCTCGGGGCACCGCGCCGACATCGTCCTCATCCGCGCCGCCCGCGCCCTGGCGGCGCTGCGCGGGTTGTCCGCGGTCGGACTGCCCGAGATCCAGGATGCCGCCGAGCTGGCACTCAACCACCGCCGCCGGGAGCAACCCCCGGGCAGCCACCATGCTCCCGAGGAGGACATGCGCAAGCAGGCCGAGGAGAAGCTCCAGGAGCTGGAGGCGGAGGCCGAGAAGGCCAGGGCCGAGGGCAAGCCGGAGGCCCAGTCCCAGAGCGAGTCCGGGTCGGGCGGTGACGCCCAGGAGGTGGAGACCAGCGCCGGCCAGGCCCCCCTGGAGCCAAGCGAGCCGGCCCCGGCGGAGGGCAGCACCGCTTTCGAGGGCGAGCTCTTCCCGGTCAAGAAGATCGAGATCCCGCGCGAGCGTCGCCAGCGCCAGGCCAGTGGCAAGCGGACCAAGAGCCAGACCAGCCAGCGCCGCGGCCGCTACGTGCGCGCCACGACGGTGGAGAAGACGACCGACCTGGCGCTGGACGCCACCCTGCGCGCCGCGGCGCCGATGCAAAAGAGCCGTCGCGCCGACGCGGTGGCGGCCGGTGAGGAGGCGGGGGAGCACCTCCGGCTGGAGCGCCATGACCTGCGACAGAAGGTGCGCGACCGGAAGATCGGCAACCTGATCGTCTTCGTCGTCGACGCCAGCGCCTCGATGGACGCGGAGCAGCGCATGAACGCCACCAAGGGGGCGGTGCTCTCACTTCTGCGCGACGCCTACATCCGGCGCGACAAGGTGGCACTGGTGGTCTTCAGCGGCCGCGAGGCGCGGGTGGTGCTGCGGCCGACCAACAGCGTGGAGACGGCTGAGCGCCGTCTCAGCCGGCTGACCGTGGGGGGCACCACGCCCCTGACCCACGGGCTGGTCGAGGGTCTCAAACTGGTCCGCTCGGAGAAGCTCAAGAATCCCGACGTGTACCCTCTGCTGGTGCTGATATCGGACGGCCGTGGCAACATCTCAGTCTCCGGTGACGAGCCGCTGCTGGAGGCCCAGCGGGTGGCCGAGCAGGTTCGCGCCGACGGCATCCAGTCGCTGGTGATCGACTCGGCGCGGGACTACTCCAAGAGCCTGCCTGCCCGCCGGCTGGCGCAGATCTCGGGATCGGCGTACAGCAGCTATGCCCTCAATGCCTGCAGCGACCTGGCCGAGCACCTTGGCGGCCGCTACCTCGGTCTCTTCGACCTCAGCCAGGGCTCCATCGTCGCCGGCGTGCAGGAGTCGCTGGGCCAGCGTTTGCCCGAGAAGCGGGGCGCATGAGCGAGCTGGAGATGGCCCCCCGGGGGCCGGTCTATCCCTTCACCGCCATCGTCGGCCAGGACCGCATGCGGCTGGCGCTGGAGCTGAACGCCGTCAACCCCGCGATTGGTGGCGTCCTGATCCGGGGCGAGAAGGGCACCGCCAAGTCGACGGCGGTGCGGGCGCTGGCGATGCTGCTGCCCGAGATCGAGATGGTCGAGGGCTGCCACTACAGCTGCGAGCCGCCCCGGGGCGACGGCGAGCCGCGGCTCTGCATGGACTGCACCGAGCGGCTGGCGCGGGGCGAGAAGCTGGGCACCAAACACCGCCGCATGCGAGTGGTCGAGCTGCCCATCAACGCATCCGAGGACCGCGTCGTCGGCAGCATCGACATCGAGTCGGCGATCAAGACCGGGACCAAGCGCTTCGAGCCCGGGGTGCTGGCCGAGGCCAACCGCAACATCCTCTACGTCGACGAGGTCAACCTGCTCGATGACCACCTGGTCGACGTGCTCCTCGACGCCGCCGCCATGGGCGTCAACATCGTCGAGCGCGAGGGGGTGTCCGTCTGGCACCCGGCGCGCTTCATCCTGGTCGGCACCATGAACCCGGAGGAGGGCGAGCTGCGGCCGCAGCTGCTCGACCGCTTCGGCCTCTGCGTCGACGTCACCGGCATCCGCGACGTCAAGGACCGGGTCGACATCATCGAGCGCCGCGAGGCCTGGGAGGAGAACCCCGAGGCCTTCACGGCGGGTTATGCCGAGGCCGAGACCGAGCAGGCGCAGCGGATCGCCACCGCCATCGAGCGGCTGCCTGAGATCGAGGTGCCGCGCCCCATTCTCGAGGCGATCGCCGAGCTGAGCGTCAACCTCGCCGTCGACGGCCACCGCTCCGACCTGGTCGCGCGCAAGGCGGCCCAAGCGCTGGCGGCGCTGCGTGGCATCCCCACCGTGACCCAGGCCGAGGTCGACGAGGTCATCGACATGGTGCTGGCCCACCGCGTCAAGGGTCCGCTCACCGGCCGCCCCAGCCTGGAGGCGATCAGCCGGGCCAAGTAGCCGCTACTCGCTGACAGCCGGCGCGCGAGGCTCAGCGATTGCGGGCATGCGCGTGGATGGCACGCGCCGGCTGCCAACGCCGCTCCCGGGGCGAAGGACCAGCACCGCTCCGACCAGGCCGAACACCAGCACGAACGCCGCCCCGCTGTAGAAGGCCAGGTGGTAGTCCCGGGTCCAGAAGAAGGCGGCCAGGGCGGGCGCCACCATGGTGCCGGCGATCCCCAACACCCCCGCGGCTGCCTGCGCCCGTGCTTCCATCCCTTCCGGCGCTGCCGCCGCGATCAGCGCGTAGAGGTTGGCGTCGATGAAGGCGAACATCGTCCCCTCCACGGCACCCATCGCCATCACCCAGGGGATTCCCGGCAGGAGCGGGTAGGTCGCCGCGATCACGCCCACCGCCAGGGTGCAGACGACCGCGGGGACCCGTCGCCCGTAGCGGTCGCCAAGGCGCCCCGCGACGGGGCCCAGGACCAGGAGCGGGGCGGCGAATACCGTGATCGACAGCCCCGTCAGCGCCGCCCCCGCGCCGAGTTTCTGCATGAACAGCACCCACACCGTGTCGTAGAGGCCGAAGAGGTATGTCCCGGCCGCCACCAGCAGGCCCAGCCCCACCATGTCGACGGTCAGCAGGAGGCGAAAGCCGGCGCTGAAGGCGCGCGCCACGCCCGAAGCGGCGTGGACGGCGCGGGGGAGGCGCCGGGTGAAAACAAGGAAGCTGACACCCGCGGCCAGCGAGGCCGCAGCCTCGAGGATGAAGACGTACTCCAGAGGGAACACAGCGGCGATGCCACCGCCGAACAGGGGACCGACCAGGATCCCCAGCATCTCCGCCGAGGCGACCGCGCCAAAGGCTTCGCCGCGGCGCTCATCCGGCACCAGGTCGCTGACCAGCCCGCGCGCGGCCGGCTCGGCGGCGCCGTCGGCGACCCCCTGCAGCAGTCGCGCGCCGACCAGCAGCGGGGGGCCGCCGTGGAGCAGGTACAGCAGTGCGGCGCCGGCGTTGAGCAGCAGCGCCGCGCCAAGAACGCGGCGCCGGCCGAAGCGGTCGGCGAGCGCGGCCATCGGGTATTGCAGCGCGAAGCTGGTGATGATGAACGCGGCGGCCATGACGGCGACGATCTCCACGCCGTTGCCGCGGCCGGTGACGAGGAGCGGCAGGACGGGGAAGATGGCGCCAAAACCTGCGCTCGACAACACCACCGCCAGGAGCAGCGCCAGGAAGGCGCGTCTTGGAGCGGGGTCGAGGTCACGCCAGAGCTGCATCCGCCGATGGTACCGGGGGCGCGGGGTGGTGGCTGGTCAGCCCTCGGCGGTGTCGGAGGAGATCACCCGCGGCCGGAACTTGCGCACGCCGCCAGTACCTGAGCGGCGCGCGCTCGAGCCCGCCGGGCGGCGTGTCTTGCGCTTCGCCGTCGCCGCCGGCCGGGCGGTCTGCACCCGCGCCGAGATGTCGGGCCGCTCGCCCTTGGCGCTGATCCGCCGGTCGAGCACCGTCTGGAAGAGCCGCCCCAGGACGTTGGCGCGCTCCAGGTCGTTTACCGGCACCTCCAGCGGCTTCTTGTCGACCACGTGCCGGGTGAGCTCGATGCCATGCTTGGGCAGGACCCGCGACAGGTAGGGCCACACCTCGTAGAGGCCCTTGGTCACGGTCTCATAGCCGTGCTGCATCACGATCAGCTGGGCCGAGAAGCTCATCACCTCGTGGAAGAACATCTTCTCGTCGTCGGGCCGCGGCTCGATCAGGATGAAGTCGACATCGGGGTTCTTGGCGCGGACGTCCTGGAGGTGGTCTATCAGGCTGTCGTGGAGCATGCCCCTGAGGATCTGGTTGACGACCGCGCGCAGCCCCAGGTCGTAGATCGTCTTCCGGGTCTCGTCGACACTGGCTCGCTTGCCGATGGCCTCGGTGTCCAGCGGCACCAGGGCGTTGATCACCACGATCAGCTTGGCGCCGCGGCTGATGGCGACGTCGATCGCGGCATGGCCCTTGACGCCGCCGTCGACGTAGTGGTGCCCGTCGATTTCAACCGGCCGGAAGAGGATGGGGATACATGTGGAGGCCGCCACCGCCTTGGAAACCGGGACGTTGGGGGTGGTCAGCTGGGAGAAGTCGGCGCGCTTGTTGCTCTCGATGTCGGCGGCGATGATGTGCAGCTCCTTGCGGATGTCGCGGAAGTCATCCGATAGACCCGCCATCGTGAGGGTCTCGCCGATGTAGCGTTCCAGGCCGCCGTTGGTGAAGATCCCGGTCGGCAGCAGCGGAGTAAGCGCGTACAACATTTCCGACAATGGGAGGCGGTCGCGGAACCTCCAGTACTCGGAGGCAGCGTTACGAAGGAGCTTTGGCGCGCCCCAGAGGCGCTCCACGACCTCGCCGACGTTGGGCCGGTAGAGCGACATCGGGCTGAGGCGGCTGAAGCCTGGCACCGTACCGGTGAGGAGGCCGGCAAGCATGATCGGGGGAATGCCACAGGCCAGGGCCGCTGACACGACGGCGCCGGCGCTGGTCCCGACATAGATGTCGAAGTCGTTGACGGTCCGGTTGGTGAGGACGTGGTCCAGGGCGCGCAGCGCGCCGACCTCGTAGGACACGCCGCTGACCCCACCACTGGCGAGGACCAGGGCGGTCTTGCTCGGCTTACGGGAGCTTGCCATCTCCCAGATTGTCGCAGCGCGCCATCAGCCTGACCACCCCTTCGCCGTCCATAGGGCCCCAACTAGAATCGCCCTCTATGTCACAGGCCCGCGACCATATCCGCAATTTCTGCATCATCGCCCACATCGACCATGGGAAGTCGACCCTCGCCGACCGCCTGCTGGAAGCCACCGGCGCGGTCGAGGGACGCGATATGAAGGAACAGGTCCTCGACCAGCTCGATCTCGAGCGCGAACGTGGCATCACCATCAAGCTGGCGCCGGTCAAGCTCAACTACAAGGCCAAGAACGGGGAGACCTACGAGCTCAACCTGATCGACACCCCCGGGCACGTGGACTTCTCCTACGAGGTGTCGCGCTCGCTGGCGGCCTGCGAGGGCGCCATCCTGGTCGTCGACGCGGCCCAGGGGGTGGAGGCGCAGACCCTCGCCAACGTCTACGCCGCCATCAACCACGACCTCGAGATCATCCCCGTGATCAATAAGATCGACCTCCCCGCCGCCGAGCCGGAGCTGGTGCGGCGCGAGATCGAGGAGGTCATCGGCCTCCCCGGGGACGAGGCGATCCTGGCGTCGGCGCGCGAGGGGATCGGCATCGAGGAGATCCTGGAGGCCGTCGTCGAGCGCATCCCGCCGCCCCAGGGCGACGCCCACGCTCCCCTCCAGGCGCTCATCTTCGACTCCAGCTTCGACACCTACCGGGGCGTGATCAGCTATGTCCGGGTGGTGGCGGGCCGGCTGGCGGCGGGTAAGAAGGTGAAGTACGCCGCCGCCGGCAAGATCTACGAGGTCGACGAGGTTGGCACTTTCCGCCCCGCCATGCAGGCCACCAAGGAGCTGGTGGCCGGGGAGGTCGGTTACGTCATCGCCGCCATCAAGGACCTCCGCGACGCGCGGGTGGGGGACACCATCGTCGACGCCGCGCACCCCGCCCCGCCGCTGCCGGGCTACCGACCGGCCCTGCCGATGGTCTACGCGGGGATCTATCCCCAGGACTCCGACGACTTCCAGGACCTCAAGGAGGCGCTGGAGAAGCTGCAGCTGAACGACTCCGCCGTGGTCTACGAGCCCGAGTCATCGGCGGCCCTGGGTTTCGGCTTCCGCATCGGCTTCCTTGGCCTCCTGCACATGGAGATCGTCCAGGAGCGGCTGGAACGCGAGTTCAACCTGGATCTCATCGCCACGGCCCCGACCGTGGTTTACCGGGTCACGTTCTCCGATGGGCGGGTCGAGATGATCGACAACCCCGAGCACTTCCCGCCGCCGCACCACGCCCAGACCGTGGAGGAGCCGCGGGCCAAGATCTCATTGATCACGCCGTCGGAGTACACCGGGGCGATGATGCAGCTCTGCCAGGACCGCCGCGGCGACTTCATCAACCTCGAGCACCATCCCGGGGAGCGGGTCGAGCTCCACTACGACATGCCGATGGCCGAGCTGATCCACGATTTCTACGACCAGCTCAAATCCCGCTCCAAGGGCTACGCCTCCCTGGACTACGAGCTCACCGGTTACCGCGAGGCCGACCTAGTCAAGCTTGACGTGCTGGTGGGCGGCTCCAGGGTGGACGCGCTCTCCATGATCGTGCCCCGCAACCGTGCCTCGATCCAGGGCCGCAAGCTGGTCGAGAAGCTCAAAGACCTCATCCCGCGGCAGATGTTCGAGGTCGCCATCCAGGCAGCCATTGGCGGCAAGATCGTTGCCCGCGAAACGGTTTCCGCATTCCGCAAGGACGTCATCGCCAAGTGCTACGGCGGCGATGTCACCCGCAAGCGCAAGTTGCTGGAGAAGCAGAAGGCGGGCAAGCAGCGGCTCAAGCGGGTGGGCAACGTCGAGATTCCACAGGAGGCCTTCATGGCCGTTCTCTCCCTGGAGAGCTGATGGCGGAAGGCACGCGCGCCACCGAGGTAAGCGCCAACACCCCGCCGCGCCGTCCCGCCGAGGGTGCGCCGGTGGAGCTCACCACGGCGCGGCTACGGCTGCGCCTGCCGACCGCCGCCGACGGCGAGATCTTCGGCGTCATCACCGAGGACGAGAAGGTCCAGCGCTACATCACCGGCGCAGCCCAGCCACCCCACGTGAAGTACGAGTGGATCGGGCGGTTCGTCCGCTGCTGGCGCGAGCTGGGGTTCGAACGCTGGCTGGTCGAGTCGCGGGACGACGGGCAATTCATCGGCTACGGCGGCCTCCACTACCTCGATGGCGGCCCCGAGATCGAAGTGGGTTACGGCCTGGTGCCCTCGGCGTGGGGCAAGGGCTATGCCACCGAGGTCGCGGGCGCCGCGGTCGGTTGGGGCTTTGAGGTCCTCGGCCTGGATCGCATCGTCGCCGTGGCGTACCCGGACAACCTGGCGTCGCAACGCGTGATGGAAAAGGTGGGCATGACCTATGTCGGCAACGGCCACTGGTACGGCCACGAGCTGCGCCAGTTCGCCGTCACCCGTGGGGAGTGGGAGCGGCAACGGACGAAGGTGCCCCGGCAAGAGCTGCCCGCCCTCCATCCCGACGCCCCGACCACCGTCGAGACCGCGCGCCTCCATCTGCGGGCGCCGCACGAGGACGACATCGACGACTTCGCCGCGATGTGGGCCGACCCCGACGTCGAGCGCTTCCTCCGGGGGAGTCCGCAAACCCGCGAGGCATCCGAGGAGCGGCTCAGGCACTGGATCGACAAGCGGCGCGGCCGCGGCTGGGGCGAGTGGGTGGTCGAGCTGCGGGGGTACGGGACGACCCTGGGCTACTGCGGCCTCGAGGATCTCGACCACAGCGGCGAGGTCCAGGTCAGCTACGGCTTCGCCAAGCAGCACTGGGGCAACGGCTACGCCACCGAGGGCGCCCGTGCCAGCCTGGCCTGGGGCTTCGCCCACCTCGCTGTCGACCGCATCGTGGGCGTGGCCAACCACGACAACCTGGGCTCGCTGCACGTGCTCGAGAAGGCGGGGCTGCGCTACGAGAAGGACGGGACGTGGTACGGCAAGCCGATGCGGTACCTCGCTATCAGCCGCGCCCTGTGGGGGGCCCAGCCGCAGGGGGACAGCCATGCTTGATGCGTGGTCGACGGCTGACCGCCGTCCCCACAGTCTCTACGTCCACGTCCCCTTCTGCGTCTCCAAGTGCCCCTATTGCGACTTCAACTCGCACGTCGGCCTCGAGCACCTCTTCGAGAGCTACAACGAGGCCCTGGTCGAGGAGATCCAGGCCTGGGGCCAGAGTCTCGACCACCCACGGCTGGACACCATATTCATAGGCGGGGGCACTCCCAGCCGCGTCCCCGCGGCCCACATCAGGGCGGTGCTGAACGCGGCCCGGACCGCCTTCGACGTGGCGGCCGACGCCGAGATAACCCTGGAGGCCAACCCGCAGTCGGCCGAGGCCGGTCGGATGGCCTCCTGGCTGGAGGCGGGCGTGAACCGGCTCAGTCTCGGCGTTCAGAGCCTGGACTCCGCCGCGCTTGGTTTCCTCGAGCGCGCCCACAGCGCCGAGGAGGCAACCATGGTCTTCGAGCAGGCCCGAGCCGCGGGCTTCGCCAACGTCAGCTGCGACCTGATCTTCGGTATACCCGGGCTCTCGACCTCCCGCTGGGCCGAGGTCCTGGGCGAGGTCCTGGACCTTGGTCCCGACCATGTCTCCGCCTACGAGCTGACCCCCGAGGTCGGCACCCGGCTCGGCGCCGAGGTCGCGGCCGGTCACACCCTGCTGCCCGACGAGGAGACCATGCTGGCCCAGTACGAAACCGCCGAGACCCTGCTTGGCGCCGCCGGGTTCGGCCGCTACGAGGTCTCCAACTGGGCCCGCCCGGGGCGCGAGTGCCGCCACAACATCGCCTACTGGACGGGCGTGCCCTATGCCGCCGCCGGGGCCGGGGCGCACGCCTTCCTGCAGCCGTCGGCGCTGCCGGCGTGGCTCGACGCGGCCGGGGCGGCGTCAGTGCGGCAGTGGAATGTCAGCAGTCCCGCCGCCTACATCTCGGCGATCCGCACGCGCGGCAACGCGGTCGCCGGCCACGAGCCCCTCGACCTGGCGACCACGCTCTCCGACCTGATGATGATGGGCCTGCGCCGCGACGCCGGCGTTGACCTCGGCGACATCGAAGCGCGGTGGGGCAGGGCGGCGCGCCGAAGCCTCTCCGCGACCATCGTGCGGCTGGAGGCCGACGGCCTGCTCCAAACCGAGGCTGAGAGCGTCCGAGTCACCGGCGCCGGGCAGCGGCTCCTCAATCGCGTGGTCGCCGAGTTTCTCCCCGCGGGCTCCGGCGAACTCGCGATCGCAGGTTACAATCCTTAGCACTCAGGAGACGCGAGTGCTAAACGAGCCTTCACCCGACCTCGACGACCGCAAAGAGCAGGTGCTCAAGGCGGTGGTGATCGACTACACATCGACGGCTGTCCCGGTCGGCTCCCAGGCGCTCGCGGCCCGGTACTTCGCCCGCTGGAGCGCGGCCACCATCCGCAATGAGCTCGCCTTCCTGATGGACACCGGCCACCTGCGCCAGCCGCACACGTCCAGCGGCCGGGTGCCATCGACCCGCGGATATCGGTACTTCGTCGACAACTTGATGGAGGAGCAGGCGGTCAGCGCCGACCTCCGCTTGCAGCTCCAGACTGCCTTCGCCGAGCTTCCGCTCGACCTCGAGGCCATCCTCGAGGGCACCGCGATGCTGGTGGCGCGCGCTGCCGAGAATGTTGGCGTGGTCACTGCGCCGCGAACAACCGAGTGCCACCTCAAGCACCTCGACCTGATCCACCTCGAGGGCACCCGTGTGCTGGCGGTGGTGGTCCTAGAGGGCAACATCGTCCGACAGCACCCGCTGGACCTGGCGCCCGAGGTCGACCAGGATGGGCTGAGCCGGCTGGCCGCCCGCATTAACAAGGACTTCCGTGGCAAGAGCGCAACCCAGGTTCGCAAGGCCGCGGGTGCGCAGAAGGCCTGGGCCGGCGACAGCGCCGTGATCGGCGAGATCGCCGACTTCATGGCGGCCTACGATGCCCAGTCCGCCACCATCGTCATCCATGACGGCGTCCGCAACCTGCTCAAGCAGCCGGAGTTCATGGACGCCGAGCGGCTGATGCCGGTGCTCGAGATCCTGGAGGAGAGCCGTGAACTGGCCAAGGTGCTGGAGTCGCTCGACCCCGACGAGCAGGTCGAAGTGGTCATCGGCGACGAGAACCCAGACATGCACCTACGCGAGTGCAGCCTGGTCATGACCACCTACTCAGGCGCCGGGATCACCGGCACCCTGGGGACCATCGGACCCACCCGGATGCGCTACCCCGAGGTTGTCGCCCGGTTGCGCTACATCGCCGAGCTCGCCGGCAGCCGCATCGCCGGCCTGTACGCGTGATTGGCCCCAGATCATCTTGGGTAGACCGCCAACATGCCTGATGACCGTTTCAACGGTGATGGCGAGATGACCCGCCCGGTCGATCCTCGCGACCGCCGCCGGGGCAACCGCACCGTCGCCGAGAGCATGGGCATCCCACCGGCGATCGGCCGGCGTCCCCGCCCGGAGCCGGAGGAGTCCGAGCACCCCGAGGGCGGAACCCGGGTGCCGGTTGAGCGGCGCAAGCGCGACGCCGGCCATGGCGGCGAGGCCGACCTGCGCAGGCAGCTGGAAGCCGCCGAGGAGGCGGTCGAGAAGGCGCGTGCTGAGGCGGCTGAGAACGAGGACAAGTACGTCCGCACCGTCGCCGAGATGGACAACCTGCGCAAGCGCTTCCGCCAGGAGCAAGCCAACCAGCTGCAGTACGGGAACTCTGAGCTGCTCGCCAAGCTCCTACCCGTGGTCGACAACTTCTACCGGGCCCTGGAGCATGCCCCCGACGCCGCCGAGGGCGAGGCGCCGCTGGAGTGGGTCACCGGGTTGACCATGGTCCTGCGCCAGCTGGAGGAGATGCTTGCCGCGGCGGGCGTGACCACCATCGAGGCGGTCGGCCACCCCTTCGACCCCAACCTCCACCAGGCGGTCCTGGCTGAGCCGTCGGAGGAGCATGGCGAAGGCACCGTCATCGACGAGCTGCAGCGAGGCTACATGCTCCACGACCGGGTCCTCCGGCCGAGCATGGTCAAAGTCGCCGGCAATAGCTGACCGCTAAGCCGACGGTCCTTTAATCTCAGTCAGCCATGGCGACCACGCGCGACTACTACGAGGTCCTCGAGGTGAAGCGGACGGCGAGCTCCGAGGAGATCAAGACGTCCTTCCGCAAGCTGGCGATGAAGTATCACCCCGACAAGAACCCGGGTGACTCGGTTGCCGAGGCTCGCTTCCGGGAGCTCAACGAGGCTTACGCGGTCCTCTCCGACCCCACCAAACGGAACCAGTACGACACCTATGGCGCGGTGCCCGGGATGAGCGGGGGTGGCCCCGCCGGCTTCGCCGAGGCCTTCGCCGGCGCGGGCTTTGGCGACATCTTCGACATGTTCTTCGGTGGCCAGGGTGGTGGCCGAGTGCGGACCGGGCCGCGGCGCGGCGCCGACCTGCGCTTCGGTCTCCGCCTCACCTTCGAAGAGGCGGTCTTCGGCGCCCAGAAGGAAATCGAGGTCCCTCGCCACGACACCTGCGCCACCTGCAGCGGCAGCGGCGCTGCGCCTGGCACGTCGCCGGTGACGTGCTCCGAGTGCAACGGCCAGGGCCAGGTGCAGCGCATGTCGCGTTCGATCTTCGGCCAGGTCGTGAACGTCGCCACCTGCCCGCGGTGCCAGGGAGCGGGCGAGGTGGTGGAAACCCCGTGCACCACATGCAATGGCAGCGGCCGTACCGAAGTGCGCAAGAAGCTCCAGGTCAGGGTGCCCGCCGGCGTTGACGACGGCGACCAGGTGCGCCTTCCCAACGAGGGCGAGGTTGGCACACGTGGTGGCGGTCATGGCGACCTATACGTGGCCATCTCGGTGTCGCCCCATGCCGAGCTTCGCCGCCACGGCCGGGACATCTACTTCGATCTTGGCGTCAGCTTCGCCCAGGCAGCCCTGGGCGACAACATCCAGGTGCCCACCGTCGACGGCCCAGTCCAGCTGACGGTGCCCGCCGGCACCCAGTACGGCACCCAGCTACGCCTCCAGGGCCGGGGCGTGCCCCACGTCCGCACCGGCCGCCGTGGCGACCAGATCGTCCTGGTCCACGTCGTCACTCCAACCAAGCTCACCGCCGACCAGCGCAGGGCGCTGAATGAGCTCGGTGGGGTCACCGGTCAGCCGACTCAGGCCCCCAAGAACCTCCTAGACCGCCTGAGAGACTCCCTGGGCATCTAGGGGCTGGCGGCTCCGCCCTATCCGGGCGGCCAGGTCATGAAGCGGCCGCCGAGCAGATGCACGTGCAGGTGGTAGACGGTCTGGCCGCCGTTGGGGCCAGCGTTCATGTTCAGCCGGAAGCCGGCGTCATGTATCTCCTTGTCCCTGGCCAGCTGGTTGGCGGTGGCGATCAGCTTGCCGACGATGTCGTCGTCCTCACGAGTGACGTCCCGTATCGAGTCGATGTGCCGGGTGGGGATCACCAGCAGGTGCACGGGGGCCACCGGCTTGATGTCCTCGAAGGCCACGACCTCGTCATCGCGATAGACGATGTTGGCGGGGACGTCACCGTTGACGATCCCGCAGAAGATGCATTCGTCGGCCACTCAGTCCTCCTTGAGTTCCAGCTCGCCGGCGCGGTGCAGGACCACCGCCAGCGCCGTCAGCGCCGCCGGCAGGGGCCGCATGATCCTGGGCCCCAGCGTCACCGGTGTCGCGCCCGCTTGTTCCGCCAACCTTACCTCGGCCTCCGTCCACCCCCCCTCGGGTCCGACCATGAGGGCCACGCCACCGGCGAGCTCAATATCGACGTGGGACAGGCTGGGCAGGCCCGCGCCCTCATATAGAAGGAGGGTCCGCATCCCGTCGGTGGAAGCCCGGGCCACCGCTTCCTCGAGCGAGGCGGGATCCAGCACCTGCGGGAGGCGGGCCCGCTGCCCCAATTCAGCGCCCTGGCGCACTATCTGCCGCCAGCGGTCGAGTTTGGCGGCGGCCCTGCCCGGCTCCAGGAGGGCGATGGCACGCTCGGTGAGGAGGGGTTGCACCGACTCGACCCCGACCTCGGCCGAGCTCTCCAGGATGCGGTCGAACTGGTCGCCCTTGAGGAGGGCCTGCCCCAACCGCAGGCGAAGCCGCGGCTCGGCACGAGACGGACCGGCCTCGACGACCTCGGCCAGGACCTCGCTGGCGCTGGCTGCCGTGACCGTGCAGCGGTGCTCGATACCGTCGGGCGTCACGGCGACCAGCGGCTCGCCGACGCGCACGCGCAGCGCCCCGCCCACGTGCCGCGCATCCCCCCCGGTCAGACGCAGGACACCCTCGGAAACCGACTCGGGCGCGACGAAAACGCGGATCACAGCCTGGCGATGCTAAACCAGTACGCTCACGTTGAATGGCAACCCCGGCCGAGACCCGGCTTCCCCAGGACACCGCCCTGGCGGGCATGGTGGGGCGCGCTCGGGCTGAGCTGTTGGAGATCGACCCGCTGGGAGCGTTGCTTCGGGGTGAAGGCAGCGGCGGTCTGCCCCTCGCCGGGGCGGACGCCCACGAACGCGACCGCGCCACCCTGGTCGCACTCGCTGGAGCCCTCGAGGGGCTCACCGCGCCGACCGCACCGGACGAGACCGACCGCCTCGCTCTGCTCTATGGGTTGCGGCGGGCTACCCCGCCCCCGGGACCTTGGCCGCCGACCGGGTCGGTGCTGCTCGAGCGCCACCTGCTGGCGCAGCTGACCCGCATTCTCTTCGACCTTGAAGCCGAGGCGGATCGGCTGGCCGAGCTGATCGAGAACGCCCCCGGCTTCCTGGCCGAGGCTCGGGAGGGCCCCCTCGGCGGGCCGGCCGCGGGTGGCGAGGTGGCGCTGGCCGCCGCCAAGCGGCTGCCGGCGCTCCTGGATGTGATCGCGTCCATGGCGGCAACGCTCCCGTCGGACAGGCGTGAGCGTATCGAGGCGGCCCTGGGAACCCTGCTGGCGGCGGCCGCTGAGGATGGCGGCTGGATCGTCCGCGAATACATGGCCGCGGCGGCGGCCCCCGAAGCCCGTCCCGAGCTGGTGGAGAGCGCGATCGACCTGGGACTGGGCGCAGACCTCGACGAGCTGCAGGCGTCCGCCGAGGAGCTTTTGGCGGAGCAGGCTGCGACCGCCTTCGAGGAGCCCGCTGCCTCGCCCGATCCCGCGGCCGAGGCCGAGTGGCCGCTCGGCGACGTGGGGGCTCGCGTCGCCGCCGCCGCCGACAACCGCTGGTGCGCTTCGCCCCCTGGATCGGTCTGGTCGACCGTTGCCGCGCCGGCCTGGATGCAGCCGCTTCTGCCACCGCTGGTGCTTGTCGACCCAGGCGGGCTGTCGGATCGCGACCCGCTGGTGCTGGCCGCCCCAAGGGTGCCCTATGCCGAATCCGACCTCGAGGGCGCCACCCAGGCGCTGTACCTGGGGGAGATGCTGCCCGCGCTGTGGCAGAGGCAGGCGGCACCCCTGGCGCGACTCCTCCTGCCGGCGTCTGACGTGGTCAGCGCCTACCAGGCCACCACCCGCGCCCTGGCGCCGGGGCTGGCCACGTGGCGCCCATCCGACGCGCGCCGGGAGCTGGCCTGGCGCGCCATGCTGGCACTGGTGGGCGCCGGCCTTGCCCGCGGTCGCCTGGGGCTGGGGGAGGCCGCCGCCTTGATCGCTGCCGAGACCGGGATGGACGAGGAGACCGCCAGGCTGCAGGCCGCCCACGTGGCCGCTCAGCCCCTGGCGGCGCTCGCCTTCGTTGCCGGCATGCGTCGCGTCGACCAACTCTGGGTGGGTCGCGAGGCCGACCCCGACCCTGCCGCAACGCGCGCGCGACTGCTGGCGGCGGGACCCATCCCGGCGGGCGTCCTGGAGATGGTGCCCGGGTATACTCGCTGAGTTCCGGGCGCGTTCGCCCGCGCGCATTTGCGCAATCCCAGAACAAGGAGGTGATTCTCTCTGTCCGAGGTCAAGGTTCGTGAAGGCGAAACCTTCGAGAGTGCCCTCCGTCGGTTCAACAAGAAGATCAAGCAGAACGGCATCCTGTCCGAGGTGCGCCGGCGCGAGCACTACGAGAAGCCAAGCGTGCGCCGCAAGAAGAAGCTGGTCGCGGCGCGCAAGCGCCGGTCGCGCGCCGGCTGAAGACCGGGCCGGCTAGAGTCGCCGGGGTGTCGGCCAGGCGCCCCCTCGCGGTCCACATTCAGAGCGCGATTCGCCCCCTTCCGCTGCGTTCTGTGATCAGGCGCGCGCTGGAGACGGCCGCTCGGATCGAGGCGGTTCCGGAGGGGTTGGCGGTCGGGGTGCTGGTCTGTGATGACCCCACCATCCGCGGGTACAACCGGCGCTTCGCCGGCGAGGACCACGCCACCGATGTTCTCGCCTTCGCGTCAGGTGACGACGGCGAGCTCGGCGATATCATCCTGTCGCTCGATCACCTGCGCCGGCAGGCCGCCGAGGCGGGGCACTCAGCGGAGGTCGAGGCGGCGACCCTGGCGGTACACGGCTTCCTCCACCTGCGGGGCTACGACCACGCCAAGCGGCGGGATCGGGAGGTGATGTTCGCCCGCACCGACGAGATCGTGACCGCCGCCGGCCTGGCCGGCGCCGGGGTGTCAGCGAATAGGAGCGGGCGTTGATGGGGTTTCGTCGCAAGAAGGCGACGCTTCCCGTCCGCCGCATGGTGGTTGGCCTCGGCAACCCGGGGTCGGAGTACAGCCGCACCCGGCACAACCTGGGGTTTATGGTCGTCGACCGCCTGGCCGAGCGCCTCGGTGTCCGGGTCACCCAGCGCGACAAGAAGGCCCTGGTCGCCACCGCACCCGACCCCGGCGACAGCTCCAGGTCGATCCTGCTGGCCAAGCCTCAGACCTTCATGAACCTCAGCGGTGAGGCGGTGGCCGCCTTGGCGCGCAAGCACGGCCTCGACCCCGCCAACCTCTGGCTGGTCTACGACGAGCTTGACATCCCGTTTGGCAAGCTCCGGATCCGCCTCAAGGGCAGTCCTGGCGGCCACAAGGGCGTAGCCTCCGTGGCCGGCGCCCTGGGCACCACCGCCTTCCCCCGCTTCCGGGTGGGCATCGGTCGGCCCGAGGAGGAGCCCGATCCCGTCGACTACCTTCTCTCCGCCTTCAACGACGAGGAGAAGGAAAAGCTGCCGGCCCTGGTCGACCTTGGCGCCGACGCGGTTATGGCGGGGTTGACCGAGGGTATCGAAATCGGCATGAACCAGTACAACCGGGAGTCGGTGTGAGCCCGAAGACGTCATCGGCGGTGAAGACCCTTGATGCCGCCCTGGAGCGCGAGCCGGCGCTGGAGCGGGCCACCACCGACCTCGCCGCCGGCCGCAACGCGGAGCTTGGCGGCGCCCCCGAGGGCGCATGGGCCTTGCTGCTCCAGCACTTGGCCCGGAGGCTTGATCGGCCGGTGCTGGCCATCACCGCCGACCCCCAGGGTATCGCCGACGACATGCTGGCGCTGGAGGGAGTTCCTCGGGTGCTCCCATACCCGGCAGCCGACGTGCTGCCAATGGACCGCACCCCTCCCGCCGACGACTTCGTCGCCGCCCGGCTGGCGGCCCAGGCCGGGGTGCTGGAAGCGGGCGGGCCGCTCGTGATCGCCGCCAGCCCCGCCGCCCTGATGCGCCCCGCCCCCCAACCGGCGGTCTTCCGCGAGGGGGTGCGCCATGTCGCGGTGGGCGAGGGCGTCGGGATGGAGCGCCTGGTCGCGTGGCTGCTGGAGTGGGGTTACAAGCGGGAGGGCCAGGTGGAGGCCACCGGTGAGTTCGCCAGCCGCGGCGGCATCATCGACGTCTACCCGCCGGCGGGGCTGGGCCCGGTGCGCTTCGAGTTCCTTGGCGACGAGGCCGAGTCAATCCGTGGATTCGACCTGGCCTCGCAGGCGTCGGTGACGCGGCTGAAGGAGGTCACGCTGCTGCCCGCCCGGGAGTTCCCGCACCGCGCCGCCGACGTCGGCGCCGCGCTGGAGCGACTGCGGGCGCTGGACTACAGCCGGGCCCTGCCGGAGGTGGCGTCGGACTGGCAGGAGCACGTCGCCCACCTGGCCGAGGCCGGGTACTTCCCCGGCGTCGAGGCCCTCTACCCCTACCTGTCGGAGTCACCGGCGACCCTGCTGGACTACTTCGCCGGGCCCCCGGTGGTGGTCATGGTGGAGCCGGAACGGGTGCGGCAGCTGGCGGAGCGCACGCTCAGCGGCACCGAGGAGCTGATCGTGTCCGAGATCGAGCACGGTGAGCTGCCCGGCGGCATCCGGTCAGGGCTGGTGCCCTTCGGCGACCTGGAGCGGGCCTTCGGGCCGACGCTGTCCCTGGACCGCGCCGGCCACGGCGCCACCGGCCTGGAGTGGTCGCCACCGCCGACGATGGTGGGTCGCACCGAGGCCCTGCCCGATGACGTCCGGGCCGCCCTCGACGCCGGCCGGCGGGTGGTGCTGGCCACCGGTCAGACCGAACGCCTTCGCGGCATCCTCGACGCGGCCGGCGTCCCAACCGCGGCCATCGACGAGCTCGACCCTGTCGATACCGAGCTGCCCTGGGGGACGGCGGCAGTGCTTGACGCCGGCGTGCGGACCGGCTTCCGGCTGGCCGGCGGCGACGTCGTGGTCTACAGCGACCTCGAGCTGTTCGGCGTTGTCCCCCGGCCGCGCCGCCGGCTGCGGCGCCGCAGCGAGGAGGCCAGCGACGTCACCGCCGCCTTCCACCTGGAGATCGAGCAGGGCCAGCTGGTGGTGCATCGCGACCATGGCATCGGCATCTTCCGCGGGCTACGCAGCATCGATGACGGGGGCGCCGAACGGGAATACATCGCCATCGAGTACGCCGGCAACGACCGCGTCTTTGTCCCGGTTGAGCACATGGACCGCATCCAGCTGTACCTCGGCGGAGGAGAGGAGTCGCCCCGCCTCAGCCGGCTGGGCACCGGCGACTGGGAGCGCACCAAGGGCAAGGTGCGCCGGGCGGTGGCGGAGATGGCCGGCGAGCTGCTCGAGATCTACGCCCGCCGCGAGGTGGCGCCGGGCTACGCCTTCTCGCCCGACGGTCCCTGGCAGGCGGAGCTGGAGGCGGCCTTCCCCTACCAGGAGACCCCCGACCAGCTGCGCGCCATCGACGAGATCAAGCAGGACATGGAGGCGCCCGAGCCGATGGACCGCCTCCTGGTGGGGGATGTGGGATTCGGCAAGACCGAGGTCGCCCTGCGCGCCGCCTTCAAGGCCGCCGTCGACGGCAAGCAGGTTGCGGTGCTGGTGCCGACCACGGTCCTGGCCAACCAGCACTTCATGACCTTCAGCGAGCGGCTCCAGCCCTACCCCGTCCGGGTGGACATGCTCTCCCGGTTCCGCACCGACGAAGAGGCCGCCGGGGTGCGCGCCGGGCTGGCGGCGGGGACCATCGACATCGTCATCGCCACCCACGGCCTGCTCACCAACAAGGTGCGCTTCAAGGACCTGGGGCTGCTGGTGATCGACGAGGAGCAGCGCTTTGGCGTCGCCCAGAAGGAACGGCTGCGGCGGATGCGAGCCGACATCGACGTGCTGAGCATGACCGCCACCCCCATCCCGCGGACCCTGCACATGTCGCTGGGTGGCATTCGCGACCTCAGCGTCCTGGCCACGCCGCCCGAGGAGCGGGTGCCGATTCGGTCGTTTGTCACGGCCGACGCCGACAACCTCATCCGTGAAGTGATCACCCGCGAGCTGCAGCGCGACAGCCAGACCTTCTTCGTCCACAACCGGGTGCGCAGCATTGCTCGCGCCGCGGACCGGGTGCGCCAGCTGGCCCCCGAGGCGCGGGTTGCCGTGGCCCACGGCCAGATGGACGAGCGGGACCTGGCCGAGGTGATGACCGCGTTCATTCGCCGCGACTACGACGTCCTGGTGAGCACGACAATCATCGAGTCCGGGCTCGACATCCCCACCGCCAACGCGATCCTGGTCCAGGACGCCGATCGCTTCGGGCTGGCTGACCTCTACCAGCTGCGCGGGCGGGTGGGCCGATCCGGAGCCCGCGCCTACGCCTACTTCCTCTACGATCCCAACCGCTCGCTGACCGAGACCGCCGACAAGCGGCTGGACGTCATCAACGAGTACCAGGAGCTGGGCGCCGGCTTCAAGCTGGCGCTGCGCGACCTCGAGATCCGGGGCGCCGGCAACCTGCTGGGCCGCGAGCAGAGCGGTGAGATCGCCGCCGTGGGGCTCGAGATGTACAACCAGATGCTGCGCGACGCGGTGGTGGCACTGCGCGCGCGCACCGACACCAGCGCCGCGGACGGGGCTGCCGCCCAGGCCGAGGCGGCGCCCGAGCGTCCTGCGGTCCAGCCGCTCGAGCTGCCTCTCGACCACTTCCTGCCCCACGACTACGTTCCCGA
>DASZHA010000043.1:0-25050 GCA_035938265.1 Candidatus Dormiibacterota bacterium | reverse complement strand
TCGACCGGTGTAAGGCTGGCCCAGCCGGTTGCGGGGCGGTGGCGGGAACCGCGGCCCTTAGCGGCATAGGTCAGGGCATAATCCGTCGACATCGCCGTGCCCTCTTCATATGCTCGTTGGAACTCCGCTTCGCCGAGCTTCTCCCGAGCCGCCGCGGAATCGGCTTCGTAGGTGCGCTGGTCCGGCAAGAACCGCACGTAGCCGACGCCCGTCCTCACCGTTTCGCTGGCGCCCAGCAGACGAGCCGCGCGGAGCCATTCCTGCCGCTCGTTAGCCAGCCCGCCCAGGAGGGCAAGGCCATCGGCGATGCCGGTCGGGACGCTCCCATCCGTTGCCGACGCCAGGGATTCGTAAGCGTGCGCCTCGGCCGCCTCGAGCTCGCCCTCGGCTAGCGCCAGCCTGGCTAGCCCGTTGAGCGACTGGCTGACGAGCCAATTGTTTTTGCATCGACGCGCATAGGACAGTGCCTCTTCAAACTCGGTTCGGGCCGTTTCCAGGAGTCCCCGCTCGAATGCGGCGACGCCTCGGGATATACGGGCAACGGAGACGAGGGCGTGCTGTTCCATGACTTCTGGCAGTCTTACCGCCTCATCCGCGTCGGCCTCGTCCAGCTCGGCGCCCGAGGCCACGGCCAACCTCAGGCGCCACACCAGGGCCATAGCCAAAATCAGGATGTTACCGAGCTCCCTGCCCAGCCCGACCGCCTGGTCAAGCACGGTTTCGGCCTCGGCGTAAGCGCCCCGCATTGTCATGCTCCCGCCAAGGACGGTCTGGGCCTGGCCCAGGTAGAGGGGAATCCCGATGATCCGTGCGTTGATCACCGCCTCCTTGGCCAAAGTCTCCGCCAGGCCAAACTCTCCGAGGATGAACCTGGTTAATCCCAGCCACATGAGCGACTCGCACATATTCATCTGGTCTCCATGTTCGCGCGCCAGAGAAAGCCCCTCCTCGAGGAGGGGGATCGCGCGAGTTGGCTCCTGCCCAGCGGCATGGAAGAGGCCGTACGCCGCCAGCGCGTTGGCCAGGATCCAGTGGTCGTCGACCTGGCGCGCAATCGCGACCGCCTCCGCGCAGCGGGCTTCGGCGACCTCCGGCTCGGCAATTACGTAACCCCAAGCGGCCGCTGCCTTGGCCCAGGCCACGGTATACGTGTCGCCAAGGGGGTGAGCCAGGGTGATCGCCTCTTCTGCAATCCAACGAGTTCCCGCAACGTCCGTTCCAAAGAGTGCGACAAAGGCTTTGGCAGCCACTGCCCGGGCCGTCAGACGCGGCTCCCCCCCGTCCATGTCGATGACTTCGTCAAGACGCGCCGCGGCTTCACTGAGGTGTCCGCCTGCGATCCAGTAGACCCACATAGCCGTGGCCAGCCGTAGACCGCCATCGGCGTCATCCTCGGAACGACTCCAGTCCAGCGCCGCCCGGATGTTGTCCTGCTCGAGGTCGACCACCCCGAGCCACCGAAGCATCTCGTGTCCCTTAAGGGCGATCTCAGCCTCCTCCGCAAGCAGAATGAAGTGGTCTAAATGGCGACGGCGCCGAACGGGCGATTCGCCGGCATCCGCCAGTCTTTCAGCGCCGTATTGCCGGATCGTCTCGAGCAGTCGATACCGGCCCGCGGCACCCTCGTCATCAAAGGCCACCAGCGACTTGTCCACCAGCTGCGACAGCAGGTCGAGGATGGTGTATTCCTCGATGGATTCACGATCGCCGCTTTCGCTAGGGCTGTCATCCGAGCCGACCCGCTCGGCGGCGCTGAGGGTGAAACCGCCCTGGAAAACGGAAAGCCGGCGGAGCAGCGACTGCTCCGTCGCCGTCAGGAGCTGATAGCTCCATTGCACCGATGCCTGCAGCGTCTGTTGTCGCGGCATCGAGGCGCGGCTCCCACCGGTGAGCAACCGGAAGCGATCGTCCAGACCCTGCAGGATCTGCTGAGGGGTGAGGACTCGCGCACGGGCCGCGGCCAGCTCGATCGCCAGTGGGATACCGTCGAGGCGCTGGCAGATCTCTGCCACGTGCGGGGCGGTCTCATTGCTCACCTGGAAGTTGGGGCGCACTTTGAGAGCCCGGTCGATGAACAGCCGCACCGCCTCGAACTGGCCTAGCGCTTCGATCGATTGGTCTCCTGACTGGGTGGGGCAGGCCAGGGAGCGGACTCGCCACTGCGCCTCACCGGCGACGCCGATGGGCTCCCGGCTGGTGGCCAGGATGCCGACCTCAGGGCAGGCCTTCAGGACCATGCTGGCGAAGGCGGCGCTGGCGTCGAGCAGGTGCTCGCAGTTGTCGAGGATCAGGAGCGTGTTGGAGCCGGCAAGCCGGTTGGTGATGGTGCGGGTCAGCTCCTGTCCTTCCACCTCGCGGATGGACATCGCCGCTGCGGCGGCATTGGGAATTAGGGCCGGGTCCGTGATGGGCGACAGGTCGACGAGCCAGCTGCCGTCGGCGTACTGGTCGAGAAGGTCGGCTGCGAGCTGGATCGAGAGCCGCGTTTTGCCGGAGCCCCCCGACCCCGTGAGGGTGACCAGGCGCGAGTCGTGCAGCATCTGCCTGACCTCAGCCATTTCCTCCTCCCGGCCGATAAAGCTGGTCATTTGGAGGGGGAGGTTATTGGGGAAGGAGTCGAGTGAGCGCAGCGGTGGAAAGTCGTTGGCTAGGTCGCGGTTGCAGACCTGGTAGATGTGCTCTGGGCGGCTGAGGTCCTTGAGCCGGTGGGGACCAAGGTCCTTCAAGGTGACACCATCAGAGAGGTGGTCGAGGACGAGGTCGTATGTTGCAGCCGACACCACCACCTGGCCGCCATGCGCCGCTGACCTGATCCGGGCGCAGCGATTGAGGGCGATACCGGTGTAGTTGCCGCCGCCACGCAGCTCAGCCTCCCCCGAGTGCAGCCCTATGCGAACGCGAAGGTTGGCGAGAGTTGGGCTGCCCCGCTGCAGAGCCAGTTGCACTGCGACAGCGGCATCGACCGCGTCAGATGCTCGAGCAAACGCGGCCACGGCGCTGTCGCCTTCCCCCTGCTCCAGAGGACGCGCGCCGCCGTGCTTGTCAACGGTGTCCCCGATGATCCGGCCCAGCGCCGCCATCGATTTCTTGGCCGCCTTGGGATCCGCCTCCCAACGCCTTGTGGAGCCCTCCACGTCGGTCAGCATGAATGTCACCGTCCCGATCGGCAACCGGGATGGTGGACTCTTTCCGGGCTTGGTCGTCTTGGAGCTCGGCATCGTCTCGGGTTGAGTCGGGAGAGCCTCTGAGGAGAACGGCGTTTCGAGGCCGTCGCTGGTGTCGTTTGGGGTCTTCATGCTAGGCCAGTAAAGCCGGTGCCAGGGCGCAGAACATCCCCCAGTCTGGGGAGAATCAGACGCTGGGCGACCGATCGGCGGAATGGTCAGCCGATTTCCCCCGGGTGGGGTCATTCCCGGGGCGGGGGAGCGATAGTCGGTCGGCTCGCAATGCGCCCAATTAGCGGGTCCGCTGGTCTACTCTCGGCTGACTCACCACTCATTTAGGGGGAAATTCTGCAGAGTAGTCCCCAGCGTGCGCGAGAATAGAACAAAGTAGTCGACTAAATCGGCCCTCCAAGCGGCCCAGAACTGACGTTCAGAATGCCGATTTCGTATTCAAAAATAGCGGGAGACGGGATTTGAACCCGCGACCCCTACCTTGGCAAGGTAGTCCCCAGAGTTTGTATTCAAAACGGCTCTAAATTGGGCTTGGGGGGACTACTTTGGTCCAATTTCCCCGTAGATCAGTCCAGAATCCCGAACGGCCATTCCAGGATCCCCGAGGATCCCCGGCGATCCCTTCTGACCCTTTCAACGGAGCCAGGCGCGGCGGCCCAAAACTGAAGTAGCCGCCATCGTGGCAACCCGGCGGGTACTAGAAGGCTCGGTCGGGTCGACGATGGGGCACGGTCTCTCCCAGACGATCTCGGCGGGGGACGACGCGGCTGTTCCGAGCGTTCACGCCCCATGGGGGTGGTGGCGGTCTTCACCATCAGCTGACTCGAGCAGCCAGGGACGCTGGTCCGGCATCAGGCTTGCGCCGGACCAGCTTCTCGAGGTGGGCTGGCTACGGCCCGAACGTGCCGGTGACGGTCACGTTGCTCGTCGGCGTGAAGGTGCAACTCGCCGATTGGCCCGCGCACGGACCACCACCCCAGCCCACAAACTGCGGCCGCGCGCCGGTGCTGGCCGGAATGTCGCCACCGGCGCTCGCGTTGAACGTGATGGGAGTGCCTGCGTCGACGGTGTACGGCCCACACGTCTGGCCGAAGGCGTTGGTGCTCGATGTGACGGTGGCACAGAAGACGTAGCCCGCGGAGAGTGAGCCCGTCCCATAGCACGTCTCACTGGCGTTCGGGGCGGGGCAGGCGCCGCTCTGAACGACCGTCACGACCGTGAGCTGGACGGTCGCCTGGAAGCTCGCGCTCACCGTATGGGGTGCCGTCATCGAGAGCGTGCATGTGACAGCCGTGCCCGAGCAGTCGGCTCCCCATCCCGCGAATCGGTAGTTGGGCTGTGGCGTGGCGGTCAGCGTCACCGACGTGTTGTAGGGGTAGGACTGGGCGCAGGTCGAGCCACAGTCGAGGCCGCCCACGTCGCTGGTCACAGTCCCACCGGCGCCCGAGTTGACACGGAGGCTCTCGAGCGTGGTCGCCTTGCAGACGAGGGTCACCGTGCCATTCGGCGGTGCGCCATACGTGACCGCGATGACGCCGGCGCCCGGGGTCCCGACGTTGCAGGGAAGGCCGTTCACCGAGTCATAGCTGGTTAGGCCGGGTCCGGCCGGGCCCGGCGGTCCCTGCGCGCCGGCCGCACCTGCGGTCCCCTGCGCGCCGCTTGCGCCGGCCGGGCCTTGAGCACCGGGTGCGCCTGTAGGGCCTTGAGCACCGGGTGCGCCGGCGGGGCCCTGGGCGCCTGGAGCACCGGCCGGACCCCGCTGATTCCAGCTGATGGCCGTCCACCCGCTCGGGCACGGCCCGTCGGTCAGCGTGAGCAGGTGCTGCTGTCCGAACATCGAGTTCGAGTAGCAGCCGCTGATAACACCCGCCTGGCTTTGAACCGCCGCGACTGCGTAGCGCACGCCGAACAGCACGGCGGCGAGAGCGATGGCGCAGGCAGGAAGAACCCACCGCAGGCGCAGTCGCGTTCTCGCGTCGGCTGCGCGGTCCTTGTGCTGACCATTGACGTCCATGTCCTTACCTCCGTGACTGATATACGAACAGCGCCCACCCGAACGAGGACTCAATGAGCATGTGTAGGGTTGCACGCGCCCGGGAGCACAGTCGAGGAAGGCTGCGCGAGTATTCGATGTGGTGCCTGCCCCACCACGTCTGGGTGGCTGCCGCATTGGACCACCCCGTTCCGTCGTCCTCCACCTCGAATCGCAGCGCACCGTCGGCGACGCTGACGCGCACGATCGCTAGCGTCGCGCCGGTAGACGGTCGTCTCCAC
The DNA here is from genome assembly GCA_035938265.1 of Candidatus Dormiibacterota bacterium. Lineage (GTDB taxonomy): Bacteria > Chloroflexota > Dormibacteria > DASZGP01 > DASZGP01 > DASZHA01. Next base: position 19,600 of record DASZHA010000043.1, on the reverse strand, counting down.
GCCCCTGTGCTTAGCGTTCAAGCGATCCGGCCTCGAGGCCTTGTCTTAGAACCGCACCATCCGGAACCGCTGGCTTCGGCGATCCGACTCACAAAAGACAGCGCCGCAGGAAACGGTGACGCTGAGTTCCGAGTGCGCGCGAACCGGAAATATGGGCACCAAACTGACGCTGGAAATGCCCTATTTCGTAGTCACAAATAGCGGGAGACGGGATTTGAACCCGCGACCCCTACCTTGGCAATGTAGGCCCGAGCGTTTGAATACGAATCGGCCCAAAATTGGCCTTGTGGGGACTACTTTGGTCCAATTTCCCGGTAGATCAGTCCAGAATCCCCAACGACCATTCCAGGATCCCCGAGGATCCCCGGCGATCCCTTTTGACTGAAATGCGGAGAGCGCCGGTCCCGTCCTGATTTACGAAGGCGCCAACGAGCCCGATCCTGACGGTGCCAGCCACCAGTTCTAGGCAAAATTAGGCCATCTGGCGGTGTTTCCGGAGACCAGAGAAGGACCAAGATGGGGGAATGAGCCAGCCCGACTCGCGATCAGCAGTTGCGATGCCCTTCGGAACCGTGACCTTCCTGTTGACGGATGTGGAAGGTTCGACCAGGCGGTGGGCGGAAGAGCCGGACGCCATGAAGACGACGATGGCCGTGCTGGACAAGATCATCGAGGACACGGTTCGGAAGCACGAAGGGGCGCGCCCGCTCGAGCAGGGAGAGGGCGACAGCGCTCTCGCGGCCTTCGCCCGCGCTTCTGACGCCATCGATGCCGCTATCAGCCTGCAGCTGGCTGTGCAAGCGCAGAGCGACGAGATCGGATCTCTGAGCTTGCGCATCGGGCTGCACACAGGAGAGGCCGAACTGCGCGACAACGGCAACTACGCCGGACTCGCGCTCAGTCGCTGCGCACGGATCAGGACGGCGGCGCACGGCGGTCAGGTAGTCATGTCCGCGGCGACGCACGACCTCGTGGTCGACCACCTCCCCGAGCCCGTCACCGTCATCGACCTGGGGTTCCACACGCTAAAGGACCTGAGCCGGCCCGAGCGCATCTACCAGCTGTCCCATCCGGGCTTGCCCAAAGACTTCCCGGCGCTGCGATCCCTGAGTTCGCTCCCCAACAACCTGCCCCTCCAACTGACCAGCTTCATCGGTCGTGAGGAGGAGATGGCCGAGATCAAGCAGATGCTGCACGACTCGCGCCTCGTCACCCTGACGGGGTCGGGCGGCTCCGGCAAAACGCGGCTGTCGCTCCAACTCGCGGCGGACCTCCTCGACCAGTATGCCGACGGCAGCTGGCTTGTCGACCTGTCGCCAGTCACCGATCCAGACCTCGTTCCCAATGCCGCCGCGGCGGCGATGTCCATTCGCGAGGTCGATGGGCAGGAGCTGACCCGGACCATCACCAACCGCCTGGCCGGCTCGCGCACGCTCCTGATCCTTGACAACTGCGAGCACCTGCTCGACGCCAGCGCCGCCTTCGCCAGCAAAGTCCTGGGCGCCTGCCCCGACGTTGGCATCCTGTGCACCAGTCGGGAGCCGATCGGTGTCGCCGGCGAGGCACAGTGGCGGGTCCGCTCCCTGGCCTGCCCGACGTCGGCCGGCGACCAATCGATCGAAGCGCTCGGCCAGTTCGAGGCGGTGCGCCTTTTCATCGACCGGGCTCTGAAGGTGCGCCCCAACTTCCAGGTCAGCAACGAGACCGCCCCGCACGTGGCCGAGATCTGCCAGCGGCTCGACGGCATCCCCTTGGCCATCGAGCTCGCCGCGGCCCGTGCCCGAGTCCTCACACCTCAGCAGATTCTTCAGGGCTTGGACGACCGCTTCCGGCTGCTCACCGGTGGGAGCCGCGCCTCGATGCCGCGACAGCAGACGTTGCAGGCGTCGGTCCAATGGAGCTATCAGCTCCTGACTGCGACGGAGCAGGCGCTGCTTCGCCGGCTGTCCGTTTTCCAGGGCGGTTTCACCCTAGACGGCGCCGAGCACGTCGGTGCGGACGACGGCGCGGTGGAAAGCGGTCAGGAAACCATTGAGGCGTACGCCATCCTCGACCTACTCTCACAGCTGGTGGACAAGTCGCTGGTCGCCTTCGACTCGGATGGTGCCGCAGGTCGGTATCGCCTGCTCGAGACGATCCGGCAGTTCGCCGCGGAACGCCTGGCGGATGCCGGCGAAGCACCGGTTCGCCGCCGGCGCCATTTCGATCATTTCCTGCTGCTCGCCGAGCAGGCAGAGGTCCAGCTCCATCGACACGAGGTCACAAGGTGGCTCGAGGTCATCGATATAGAACAGGGCAACATCCGCGCGGCGATGGACTGGGGCCACACCGAAGGTGAGGCCGACGGCGGCCGGCGCCTGGCGATAGCCATGTCTGCCTACTGGCCGCTACGGGGTCACCTAAGCGAAGCGACGGCGCGCCTCGACGAGGTCATTGTCAATGATGGTGGCGAGCCGCGCCTCAAGGCCAGGGCAATGGCGGCGAAAGCCTATATGGCGGCTTCTGGGGTGGACCTCCGCGGAAGTCGTGAGATCGCATCAGACGCGATTGCCCTGGCTGAGTCACTCGGCGACTCGTACACCTTGGCTTGGGCCAAAGCCACGGTGGCGTGGGGCTACGTGCTTGTTGAGCCAGAGAACGCGGAATTCCATTGCGACGAGGCGATCGCCGCGGCGCGCCTCGTCGATGCCCATTGGATCCTGTCTTATGCGTTGAACTCCGTAGGCGCCCTCTATGGCCTCGGCCCCGATCCTCGCCGCGCCGTCCATTGCCTTGAGGAGGCGGTTTCGCTGGCCCGCGAACACGGCGACCAGCCGGGCCTGGTTCGTTCTCTGGTCTGGCTCGGAATTGCCAAGCTCACCCTCGGAGAGTTTGACCTGGCGGAGACGCTGGCTCGGGAGGCGGTGAGCCGGGCAGGGATCATCGGCGGCTTTCCCCTATATGGTGGTGCTGCCAAGGCCCTCCTCGGCAACAGCCTGACAATGCGCGGCGCGTACGCAGAGGCAGGAATAGTGCTTGACGAAGCTATTGGGCTGGGCAGAGAACTGGGCCTCCTCTTGGTCCTTGCCTGCGGCCTGACCTTCCGCCTAATGCTGGCCGTGGCCGCCGGAGCCGAGTTGAGCGAGATCGAGAGTGATGAGGCGGTAAGCATGGCGGAGCTCCTGAACTACCGTTTCCTGATGGCCCTGGCCCGGGAATCCCGGGGCGTCGCGGCTTTCGAGCGGGGCCTCCTGGAGAGGGCTCGGACCGAACTTGGCGAGGCACTGTCCCAGGCGCGGCGGTGCAGCAGCAACTGGCTCATCAGCAGGTCGCTCAAGGGACTGGCCAGAGTGGCACGATCCGAAGGTGACCTTGAGGCGGCTGAAGCACACGCGTACGAATCCCTCGCGACGGCCGCGGAAGGCAACGTCCCAACCGGCGTCGCCGATGGCCTGGCCCTCCTAGGCGGCCTGGCCAACGAGCGGCAGGACTGGCTTCGGGCGGCGCGCCTACTGGGGTCCAGCGAAACCGTCAGAACGAGCGTCGACTATGTCCGATTCTCGCCGGACCAACGAGCCTACGAAGCCGATTCCTCGGCGGCTCGCCAGAGGCTCGGCGATGCGGAGTACCAGCGAGCCTTCGAGGAGGGAGCGGCGATGTCGACCGAGGACGCCTTAACATACGCCGCCAAGGGCCGCGGCTCACGCCACCGTCCGCCAACCGGCTGGGCGAGCCTGACTCCAGTCGAGCAGCAGGTCGTCCGGCTCGCTGCCGAGGGGCTGACCAACCCCGAGATTGGGGAGAGGTTGTTCATCTCCAAGCGCACTGTCCAGGCGCATCTTTCCGCGATCTTCGGCAAGCTCGGGGTTTCCTCACGCACCCAGCTGGCGGCGCAGGTCACCAAGCGTGGAGTGGCCGCACGAACCCCCGACTAACTCCATGTAATGCACCGGCCCAGGCCGGTGCCCAACCAACCAATGAGGGACCAAGAGATGAGAGTAGCTGTGATCGGAGCCTCTGGCACGCTCGGCAAGGAGATCGTGAAGCAGCTTTCCGAGCGCCACGAGGTAGTGAGTTGTGCCCGGACAACCGCAGACGTCCCGGTCGATCTGACGTCCTCAGAATCCATCCGTGAGATGTATGAAGCGATAGGGCCCGTGGACGCGGTCATATGCGCCGCCGGCGACGGGGTGTTCAAACCGCTGAGCGACCTGACCGACGAGGACTTCGCCTTCAGCCTGGCGAGCAAGCTCATGGGTCAGGTCAACCTGGTCCGCGTTGGATCATCTTTCGTTCAGGACAACGGTTCGTTCACGTTGACGAGCGGGATGACCAGCCGGGGGCCGATACCGGGCAGCACAACGTTCAGCATGCAGAACGGCGCGATCGAGAGCTTCGCGCGCGCTGCCGCCGCCGATCTTCCGCGGGGCATCCGTATCAACGCCGTGTGCCCCCAATGGGTTGACGTGACGCTCAAGGCCTATGGCATGGACCCCGCCTGGGGTGTCCCCGTCGAACAGGTGGCTCCCGCGTACATCGAGAGTGTTGAAGGAGACAGGAACGGTGCTGTCATCGACGCCGGGTGGCGATATGACTGGGCAGCCAACTACGTTTCGATCGGCGCCAGCTGAAGGATTAACGACGGTTTCGTAGACAAACGTGGAGCGGGAGACGGGATTTGAACCCGCGACCCCTACCTTGGCAAGGTAGTGCTCTACCGCTGAGCTACTCCCGCGCGGGATTCGCAGCCGTCACCGGCGGCGAAGTCGAGACATTCTATCTCAGGCTGACTTGCCCGCCAGCCGTCCTGGATCCTCCACCAGCTCCCTGAACGTCGCCAGGAAACGGGCCACGTCGGCCCCATCCAGAACGCGGTGATCGGCTGCCGCCCACGCCGTCAGGACCTTGGCGGCGGCGGGCTTACCCTTGGTGATTACGACCCGGTCGGCGGCGGCGCCCACAGACACGATTAACGCCTGAGGCGGGTTGAGGATGGCTAGGAACTGGTCGGTGCCGTACATACCTAGGTTGCTCAGCGTGATCGTGCCGCCCCCGTACTCCTCGGGTTTCAGGTGCCCGGCGCGCGCCCGCTCCGCCAGGTCTCGGGCCTCCTCCGCGATCTTCTCGACTGGCTTGGCGGCGCAGTCGAGGATGGCGGGGGAGAGGAGACCGTTGTCGGTGGCCACCGCGATGCCGACGTCGACGCGGCTGAAGCGCCGAATCTTGTCATCGATGGCGGCGGCGTTGACCTCCGGGTGCTCCTTGGCCGCCAGCGCGAGGGCGCGCACCAGGTAGTCATTGACGCTGACCTTGGTGCCGGCGTCGACCAGCTTCTTACGCGCCGCCAGCATGGCGTCGGCCCGGATGTCGACGCTGACGTAGAAGTGGGGGGCGGTGCGCTTCGATTCGGACATGCGTCGCGCGATGGCCTTGCGCAGCCGGGTCGGCTCGATGTCCTCGGCTCCCTCAGGCGGCGGGGCCACTGGTTGGGCCGGAGCGGGCGGAGGGGCCGCCGCGGGTGCAGGTGCATCTGCCGGCGCTTCAACGGGGGCGGCGGCGGGCGCCTCAACCGGGGCAGCGGCGGGGGCGCTCGAGCCGGCTGCGGCAGCCCCCTCGACGTCCTCGGCGGTGATCCGCCCTGCCGGGCCGGTGCCGGCGATCGTGGCCAGGTCGACCCCCAAACCCTCGGCCAGCCGTCGGGCCAACGGCGAGGCTTTGGGGCGCTCACCAGGCGCCAGGGTCGACGCCGCCGGCGACGCTGCCTGAGCGGCCGCCGGTTCGGGGGCCGCGGCCGCCGGTTCAGGCTCGGCAGCGGGAGCCGGCGCAGCGGCTGCGGGTGCGGGGGCGGCCGCCTCTGCCGCCGGCGCCGCCATAGGCTCGGACTCGGGCAGTGACTCGCCTTTCTCACCGAGGGTGGCGATTGGCTGACCCACCGGGACGGTGTCGCCGGATTCCGCCAGCGTCCGGAGCATAGTGCCGCTGTCGAAGGCCTCGATCTCGACAGTGGCCTTGTCTGTCTCGATCTCGGCCACGATGTCCCCCCGGCTGACCTTGTCGCCGACCTTCTTGAGCCAGCGGACGATGGTGCCTTCGGTCATGTCGTAGCCCATCTGCGGCATCAGGATGTCCTTGGCCACCGCCGGTTTCCTAGCTGCCGCCCAGCACCGAGTTGACCGCGGCTACGATCTCCTCCTCGCCTGGGACCAGCGCCATCTCCAGGTTCTTCGCGTACGGCATGGGTACGTCTGGCATCGCCACGCGGCGCACGGGCGCGTCGAGGTCGTCAAAGCAGGCCTCGGCGGCGGCGGCGGCGATCTCTGCCCCCAGGCCGACGGTGCGCCAGTCCTCCTCGGCCACCACCAGACGATGGGTCTTGCGCACCGACTCGTAGATCGTGTCCATATCCAGTGGCCGCAGGGTGCGCAGGTCGATCACCTCGGCGGAGACGCTCGACTCCTCAAGCGAGGCCGCCGCCCGCAGCGCCGCCTGCAGCATGCGGGAGTAGCCGACGATGGTCACGTCGGTACCCTGGCGCATGACGGCGGCGCGACCGATCTGCTCGCGGAAGTCGGCAGCCGGCACCTCGCCCTTGACTCCGTACAGCAGCGAGTGCTCGATGAAGATCACGGGGTCGTCATCCTCGATGCTGGCCTTGAGCAGGCCCTTGGCGTCGCGCGGGGTCGCCGGCGCCACCACCTTGAGGCCCGGCACCGAGGAGTACCAGTTCTCGAAGGTCTGCGAATGGGTCGCCCCCAGCTGGCCCCAGCCGCTGACCGTGCGCATCACCATCGGCACCCGGATCTTGCCGCCGAACATGTAGTGGAACTTGGCGGCGTGGTTGACTAGCTGGTCCATCGCCAGCAGCGAGAAGTTGATGGTCATGATCTCTGCCACCGGCCGCATCCCACCCATGGCGGCGCCGATGGCGACCCCGATGATGCCCGACTCCGCGATCGGCGTCTCGCGGACGCGGTCGGGGCCGAACTCCTCCTGCAAGCCCTTGGTCACCGAGTAGGCGCCACCGTAGGCGCCCACGTCCTCGCCCAGGATGAAGACGCGGGGGTCGCCCTCCATCTTCTCCTTGAGCGCCTGGCGCAGCGCCTCGCGGTAGGTCAGCTCCGCCATCGCGGCTAGCCGGCTTTGCTGCCGGGTCGTCCCGGCTGAGGCAGCCGCCGGCTGCGGACAGCGGCAGCCTTGGCCCCCTTCTTGGCCGGCGCCTTGCCGTCTTCATTCGCCACCGCTGCGCTCTCTGATCCATCGGCCTGGGCGGGAGCCGCCGCGGGTGGCGCCGCCTCGGCGGCCCCGAAGTCCGGTGGGGCCTCGGCGGTGGGACGGCCACCAGGTCCGCCCGCGTCGGCGGAGTCGAGCGATATCAGGGCGGGCTGCTGGCGCGACCGTTCCTCGGCGCGGGCGGTGAGGCGCTCGGCCTTCCGTGTCAGCAGGCTCGGTATCACCACCTCGGGGCCGCTGACGGCGCCGCCGCGTTCCTCAAGGGGCGAGGCGTAGATGTTCTGGAACAGCGTGTCGAGGGCGGGGAAGGGGCTGTTGTCGGCAAAGACCACGGCGTCCTGGATCTGCAAGTCCACCTGACGCTGGATCGTGTGCAACTCGCGGCGGTGGACGTGGCCGCCCTTGATCAACGTAGAGTCGAGGACACGGATGGGGTCGCGCTTGTGCCACTTGCGGACCTCGGCCTTCTCCCGGTAGCTCTCGGCGTCGGCCATCGAGTGGCCCCGGAAGCGGTAGGTCATGGCCTCGATGATGGTGGGGCCTCCACCGGCGCGGGCCCGCGTCACCGCCTCGCCGACGACACGGTTGACCTCTACGACATCCATGCCGTCGACGCGCTTGCCCGGAATCCCATAGGCCCTGGCGCGCTGGTAGATCTCCGGAACCTTGAACTGCTCCTCGGGCCGGGCGCCCATGCCGTAGAGGTTGTTCTCAACCAGGAAGATGACGGGAAGGTCCCAGATGGCGGCGAAGTTGACACCCTCGTGGAACTCCCCGATGGCGGTGGCGCCGTCGCCGAAGACGTCAACCACGACCCGCTTCTGGCCTTGCATCTTGGCCGCCAGGGCCAGCCCCGGGGCGATGACGATGTGGCCGCCGACGATGGCGTGGCCACCCCAGAAGTTGCGTTCCGGGTCGACCAGGTGCATCGATCCGCCCATGCCTCTGGTGACGCCGGTCGAACGGCCGAAGAGCTCGGCCATCACCGCGCCGGGATCGGAGCCGCGGGCCAGGGCGTAACCGTGGTCGCGGTAATGGGTCAGAAGGTGGTCCTGCGGCTGCAGCGTCGCCATCGCCCCCACGGCCACCGCCTCCTCGCCGATGTAGAGGTGCAGGAATCCGCCCACCTTGCCGAGCGCGTACATCTCGGCGGCCGCCTCCTCGAAGCGCCGGATGAGGTACATCTGGCGGTACCACTCCAGCATTCGCTTGGTCTCGGGAGCCCGCCTTCCCCGGGGTTTCCCGTAGGCCAGCAGCTTGATTGAGTCGGGGCCGGTCAGCGGCGGGCGCGGCCGCGACGTACGCGTTCCAGTCGAGCGAGCAGGGCGCCTCGTCTTCATGCGGCCACCATCGTAGCGATCTTACGGGGTTGGGCTGGAGCGTCAGGCTGCCCGTTCGGGCGGGTCGGGGTGCTGCGGGGCGGGGCTATATTGGACCGAGGCCCGAAGACGGGCGGACAGTCGAGCCAAGGAGGCGAATGAAACGACCCAGCACGATCGGTGAGCTGCGCAAGGCCGAATACGAAGTACCGGATATAAAGACCGAGATGCGGCGCAACCTCGTGCGCCTGATGCGGGAGGGCGCCGATCTCTTCCCCGGCATCGTGGGATTCGAGGAGACCGTCATCCCCAGCATCGAGAACGCCATCCTCTCGGGCCAGGACATCGTTTTCCTGGGCGAGCGGGGACAGGCCAAGTCGCGCCTGATCCGGGCGATGATCGGGCTGCTTGACGAGTACGTACCGGTGATCGCCGGCTGTCAGATCAACGACGATCCCTACCGGCCTGCCTGCAGCGAGTGCCGGCAGCGGATCGAGAAGGACGGCGACGAGGTCGAGATCGGCTGGTGGCACCGCGACGACCGCTACGCCGAGAAGCTGGCCACCCCCGACACCTCCATCGCCGACCTGATCGGCGAGGTCGACCCGGTCAAGGTGGCCGAGGGCCGCTACCTCTCCGACGAGCTGACCATCCACTACGGCCTGGTGCCCCGGACCAACCGTGGCATCTTCAGCATCAACGAGCTGCCAGACCTGGCGGAGCGCATCCAGGTCGGCCTCCTCAATGTCATGGAGGAGCGCGACGTCCAGATCCGCGGCTATCGCATCCGACTGCCGCTGGACGTGTTCGTGGTGGCCAGCGCCAACCCCGAGGACTACACCAACCGCGGCCGCATCATCACCCCGCTGAAGGACCGCTTCGGCGCCCAGATCCGGACCCACTACCCGCCCACGGTAGCCCACGAGGTGGACATCGTGCGGGCCGAGACCCGCCCCCTGGAGGCCGACGACGTGGTCGTCCGGGTACCCCAGTTCATGGAGGAGATCGTGGCCGAGGTCACCCACCTGGCCCGCCGCCATCCACAGGTCAACCAGAGCAGCGGCGTCTCCGTCCGCGTCAGCATCGCCAACAACGAGAACATCGTCAGCAACGCGGTCCGTCGCGCCATCCGCAACGCCGAGAAAGAAGCCGTGCCGCGCGTCTCCGACCTGGCCGCCATCGGGCCCAGCACGCTGGGCAAGATCGAGCTGGAGAGCTACGAGGACGCGGACGACGAGGCGCTCCTGGAGAAGCTGACCCGCAGCGCGGTGTCAAACGTCTTCCGCCGCCACCTCGACGCGGGCGACTTTGCCGAGCTGGTGGAGCGCTTCGATGGCGGCCACAGCTTCGAGGTTTCCGACCGTCTCAGCGCCGCCGACTACGTGGTCGAGGCCGAGGAGTTCCCCGAGGTGTCGGCTGCAGTCCACCGCCTCAAGCTCAAGGCCAGCCCGGCGATGACCGCCAGCGTCTTCGAGTTTGTCCTCGAAGGCCTGCACCTGGGCAAGCGGCTGAACAAGTCGCGCGTCGGCGCCGGCTCCGTGTACGGCGGTTAGCTGCCGGACGTGACCGCCTTCTCCCGGCACAACCTCTACTCCCGCTGGGACGGCTCCCAGGAGCCGCTGCCGGTAGATGCCGAGGACGTCATGAACCGGATCTCGGAGGACGTCTTCGCCGGCAGCGATTTCGAGTTCGCCATGCGCCGCATCCTCAGCTCGGGCTGGCGGACCAACGGTGGCCAACGGCTGGCGGGGATCGAGGAGCTGGTGGAGATGGTGCGGCGGCGACGCCTCAGCCATCTCAACCGCTACAACCTGGAATCGGTCTTCGACGACATCACCGAGCGCCTTGACAAGATCGTCTCCCGCGAGCGCAAGACCATCAACGAGCGGATCAAGGACACCGAGGAGGACTCCTCGGCCCGGAAGATCCTGGAGAAGGTGGCACGGCCCAAGCTGCGCACCCTCGACGACCTCTCACCCGAGCCGGGGTCGGCGCTGAGCGAGCTCAAGGACTACGAGTGGATGGACCCGGTCGCCGAGCAACAGTACCGGGAGCTGATGGACGAGCTGCAGCAGCAGGTCGCCCACACCTACTTCCAGAACCTCGACCAGGGCATGCGCTCGATGGGTCCGGAGGCCCAGTCGCGGATCAAGGACATGCTCCACGACCTCAACCAGATGCTGCGGGAGCGCGACTCCGGGCGCGAGCCGGACTTCGACGGCTTCATGAAGAAGCACGGCGATATGTTTGCCGACCCCAAGCCCAAGGACCTCGACGAGCTGCTGGCCCAGATGGCGCAGCAGATGGAGCGGATGGAGTCGATGATGCAGTCGCTCTCGCCGGAGCAGCGCCGGCAGCTCCAGGAGATGATCGAGCAGATGATGTCCGACCCTGGGATGCAGGCCGAGCTGGCCGAGCTCTCGCAGCACCTGGGGGCGATGATGCCGAGGCGACGGCTGGGCAGCCGCTACTCCTTCTTCGGCGAGGAGAGCCTGCCCTTCGGCGCCGCCATGGAGGTCATCGGCGACCTCTCCCATCTCGACGCCATGGAGCGGGCCCTGCGGGAGACCTACCGCGGCCAGCCGCTGCCCGACGACGCGCGCCAGGAGATCTCCGACCTGCTGGGGGAGGACGCCGCCCGCGCCGTCGACCGCCTCAACCGCCTTCTCCAGGAGATGGAGGAGCAGGGCTACATCGAGCGCGGCGGTGAGGGCCTCAAGCTGACCGCCCAGGGCATCCGGCGCATCGGCCAGAAGGCGCTTCGCGACCTCTTCGCCAACCTCAAGCGCGACCGGCTCGGCGCGCACGACATCTATCGCATCGGCCCGGGCAACGAGGCTGCCGACGAGACCAAGCCCTGGGAGTTCGGCGACCCCTTCCACCTCCACGTGGAGCGCACCGTGCTCAACAGCATCAAGCGCGGCGCGGCCGAGGGTGGCAAGCCAAGGATGGGGGTCCAGGACTTCGAGGTCTACAAGATCGACAACTCAACCCAGGCCGCGACGGTCCTGATGCTGGACATGTCCCGGTCGATGCCCTTGCGAGGCAATTTCTACGCCGCCAAGAAGATGGCGATGGCGCTTGAGCAGCTGATCCACTCCCAGTTCCCGCGCGACGAGCTCTACATCATCGGCTTCAGCGACCGCGCTCGCGAGATCAAGCGCGACCATCTGCCGCAGCTGTCGTCGATGGAGTGCGTCTACGGCACCAACATGCAAGCAGGATTCATGCGTGCTAGGCAGCTGCTTAGCAAGCACACCGGGGCCAACCGCCAGATCATCATGGTCTCGGACGGCGAGCCAACGGCGCATCTCGACGACCGTGGTGGCGTGGTCTTCGCCTACCCGCCGGTGGAGGAGACCTTCAGCCGGACCCTGCTGGAGGTTCAGCGCTGCACCCAGCAGAGGATCACCATCAACTGCTTCATGCTGGAGACCAACCACTATCTGCGCAGCTTCATCAAGCGCCTGACCCGCCTCAACCGAGGCCGGGCGTTCTTCGTCAACAGCCAGCGGCTGGGCGACTACGTGCTGGTCGACTTCGTCAACAATCGCCACACCGCCCCGGCCGGCTGAGCGCGTCCAAGCCCGCCTTCACGGCCTGCCTGTACACTTGCGCGCGATGAAGCTGACTTGGAGCGGGCTGATGGTGCCTCTGACCGTGATCGGCCTTGCCGGCTGCGGCGGCGTGGTGAGCGATGCCAACGCCACACCCACGCCGGGCCTCGCCTCGCAGGCGTCGCCGGGGTCCTCGCCCAGCGCGCCGGCCTGCTCCGGCACCGACATGACTGTCCCCCCGGGAAGCCCCGACACCTTTGATGAGGGCAAGACCAAACCGCCGACCACGCTGCCCGACGGCCTTCAGTTCGTCGACCTCGCACCTGGCGGTGGCCCCAAGGTTGCGGCCGGCCAATGCGTCACGATGCACTACAGCCTCTTCCTCCAGGACGGCACCCCGGTGGAGTCCTCGCGCAATGCCCAGGGCAGCGGGGCGTTCAAGTTCCAGGCTGGTGGCGGCCAGGTTATCAAGGGCTTCGACGAGGGGGTCCAGGGGATGACCGTGGGCGGCCGACGCCGCCTGACCGTGCCGTCGGCGCTGGCCTATGGCGCCCAGGGGTCGCCGCCCAAGATCCCGGCCAACGCCACCCTGGTTTTCGTTATACAGGTGGTCGCCGCAGCCTAACGCGGGGCGGCGCAGCGCTCGGCGAAGGCGTCAAGGTCCGCCGCAACCTCGTCGGCGAGGTAGAGCGGGAAGTCGTGAGGACCCTCGTACCAGTGGACCTCGGCGTCCGGTCGGACCTGCTTGAGCCGCTCGGCGCCCTGGCGTTTGAGGTCCACGAAATAGCCCTGGTCGGCGCTGCCACCAAGCCCCAGGAAGACCGGGCAGTCCAGCTTGGCCCAGAGCTCCTCAGGGCGCTGGTCGTACATCCCCCGGAGCAGCCGGCGCCGGGCCGGCACCGTCAGTCGCGGGCGGTAACCCCGTGGGCCCTCGGCCACGCCGGCGGCGACGAAGGCGTCGAGGTCGTCGCCCCAGGCGCCGGGCAGCTCGGCCTCCCGCTCCCTGATCGCCTCAGTCACCGAGGCATAGGTCGGCATCGGCCGGTGCATCACCTGGATCGCCATCTCCCAGGTCATGAGGTCGCTGAAACGGAGGCTGGCGCCATCGAGCTGAGCCAGGCCTGAGACCAAGCGGGGATACCTGACTACGGTCTCGAGCCCGGTGACGGCCCCCCAGGAGTGGCCCACGACCACCGGCCGCCCCAGGTCCAGCTCCCGGATCACGGCTGCTGCGTCCGCGGCCAGGGTGCGATGCGAGTAGCCGTAGGCCGGGCAGTCGCTGAGGCCATGGCAGCGCTGGTCGAGGGCGACCAGGCGGCGGTGCGGCAGGTGGGCCGCCACCCGTTCCCAGTACCGAGCGTTAGATCCCAGGCCGTGGAGCAGCAGGATGGCCGGGTCCCTGGCCCCACCAGGTGGCTCCCACGTGAGGTGGTGAAGGCGCACCGAGCCGCGCTGCAGCCAGCCCTCGCGCATCGGCCGCTGCTGCCTCAGGTGGACTGAATCGGGCTCAGCTGGCGGTGACGAGGCGGCGGCGCGGAGGCTGGGCCTCGATCGACCGTCGCAGACGATCCAGGGCCGTGCCCATGAAGTCGCGCATCCGCGGCGCGAAGACCGTCTCCGACAGCCGAGAGGCGAGGCCACCGTCGAGGTGGTAGTAGATCCGCAGGGTTATCTCTGAGCCGATGTCCTTGCCGCGAATCAAGAAGCGCCCCAGGTGCTGGACGCCCTTGGTGGAGTGCCAGACCACCGTTTCGCTCTCCGGCCAGAACTCGATCTCGATCTCACCACCCAGGGGTGCCGGGCCGGCGCGAAATACGGTGCGGAACTTGTTGGGCTCGTCGGTCGGATACCAGTCCATGAAGCCGGCCAGCACCGATGCCAGCAGCTTGACGTCGCTGAGCTTGGCAAACGCCTCGGTGGGGGTGGCGGCAACCGCGATCTTGCGCTCGACCTTCATGCCTGCCGGCCTAGCCGATGATGGGCCAGCGGCGGTGGCTGGCCATGTCGGTGATGGCTTCCTGGAGGTTGCCGGTGACCAGCTCGTAGATCTCCCGGACATATTCGTCGTCGGCTGCCGCCTCGGGCCCGGTGCGGGGCAGGTCGAGCGGCTCGAGCACGCGGATCTCGATCTTGGCCGGCAGCAGGACGCGGGGCAGGAAGTCGGTCCACCAGATGCCCCAGGGCAGGCCGACCTGGATTGGCTCGGCCTTGATGCGAAGCGACTTGTCGATGCCCAGCGCCTTGCACAGCCACTGTCCGTCGCTGAGGAAGATGCCGGTCTCGTGGCTGCCGACGTTGGCCACGGGCACAATCGGCACCCGGTTCTTGAGGGCGGTGCGAACAAAACCCATGCGGCCGGCGAACTTGACCTTGTTGCGATCCCACCAGGGTCGGTAGGTCTCGATGTCCCCGCCTGGATATACCAGCACGCAGGCGCCGCGGCGGAGGGCCTCGTCGGCGTTCTCCCGCGATGCCGGGATCGAGCCGAACGACTTCAGCATCCGGCCCACAACGGGCATCGCCATGGCTGCCGAGTGGGTCAGCGCGTACCAGGGTCGCTCCGAGCCGAAGTAGGTGGCGAAGGCCATCCCCAGGATGAAGCTGTCAGGGATGTAGTTGCCGCCGGAGTGATTGCCGACGATAAGCGCCGGCCCCTTCTCGGGGATGTTCTCGATGCCATCGACCCTGGCCCGGAAGTAGAGCGTGGCGAGCAGCCAGTTCAGAGGAAGGTTCTCGCGGATCAGGTCGGGGTCTCGGCCCTCGAACGTGCCCGAGGCGATGCGGTCGAGGATCCGCTCGCCAAAGCGCATCGCGGCGCTCGGGTTGTCGCGCCAATCCTCGTCCTCGCCGACCAGCTCCTGGAAGGCGCTTGACCGCCGGGCCGGCTCGGCGGCCTGGCTGCCGTTGGCGCCATTGCCGTCCCTGTTGGCTGGCCGCACTGGGTGGGTGCTCCGTTTCAGCGCGGGCTGCCTCCGGGCGCTCCGCGAAGCGCGGGTCCGGCTCGCCTGGCGCCGGCTCGACGCTGCGCCGGCCGGCCCGGAGCTGAGCGGGGGGCTGCCGAAGGGCGCCGACCCAGAGCTGGCCGCGCCCTGGAAGGCTGCCTCGCGGATCGCCTCGCTGGCGCTGCGTCTCTTGGCCGGGCTCATGCCTGAATCATATGGCCCGGCAGCGATGAGGTGGTCGATCCCGCCCGAATAACGCGCACTAGAATCTGGCGGACGGCGACTTAGCCAAGTGGTAAGGCAGGGGACTGCAAATCCCTCATCCCGGGTTCGATTCCCGGAGTCGCCTCCAAAGCCTTCCTCACGAGCGCTTCTTGGGGCCCCAACCTGGAGGATCGCCCTTGCCGCCTGCCGACTTGCGGTCCTTCCTTCCCTGCGCCTTGCGCCGGCCCCCGGGTGCAGCGTCCGAAGTCGGCGCCGCTGCTGCCGCCTCGGCCCGGCTGCGCCGGCGCTGGACAACAATGCCCGCGACCACGATGATGATCGCCAGCACCACCAGGCCGGCCTCAATGGCGCCGATGGGGTTGAACTGGCCGGGCGGGTTGGGCGGTGGCTGGCTGTGCTTGCCGTCATCGAAGGCCGCGATCAGCCCCAGGTGGTCGGCGGTGAGGTTGATGTAGTCGGTCTGGATCGACCACTGCACGTCGTGCCAAGCCGCGTCGTGGTACTCCTGGACGCTGCTCAGCTTCTGTGGAGGGATCCGGAGCAGGATCTGGGACGGCTTGAGCAGTGGTGGCTGGGGATTGGCCCCGACCACCTCGATGCGGTAGACGTTGCCGACCAGGGCATTCCCGGCAGGCGGAGCCGGAGGGCTGGTGCACTCGGGGCTGATCTTGATCGTGATCTTGGCGGCGCTCACGTTGGTGAAGGCGCCGGCCGGGAAGAATGCCAGCACTTGCTTGTCGTCGGTCTGGACGGTGGCCAGCTTGGTGGCGCCATTATCGGCGGCGAGGTCGCCCTGTCCGGACGCGGGCGGCTTGTTGGTGGAGGCCAGGTCCGGCGGAGGGGAGCAGTAGCGGAACGGCTCCGGGGCGATAGTGATGCCGTCATAGAGCGCCGGCGCCCCTGGTGCGACGACCCGGGCCAGGGCCACGACGAGCGTCCCAAGTCCCGCCAGCGCCAGCAGCCGGCGACGGCTCACGGCAGCCACCAGGCGCCGAGATCGGCAACTGCATGGGCCAGCCAGCTGGCGGCGACGCTGCCGGTGAACTGGCGCAGGGCGCCGATGAGGAGGCCGACGCCGAGGTCCAGAGGCAGCGCCCCGGCGCCGTAGAGGGGGTAGTGCAGTGCGGCGAAGACCGCGGCCGTGATCACGATGGCGGGAGCAGGGCCCAGCGCGGAGGTGAGCCAGGGCTGGATGCCGGCGCGGAGCGCGATCTCTTCGGCGGCGGCCACCAGCAGGACGGCCGGCGCCCAGGCGGCCAGCAGCAACGGCGGAATCGCCGCGCTGGGGGGATGGTGGCCGGTCGCCAGGAGCCAGGCGCCGGGCACCAGCAGCACGGCTCCCATGGCGCCGCCGAGGACAAGGGCCGCCGGCCTCGGCGGCCGGCGGAGCCGGGCCCGAAGGCGCGGCGCCAGCAGCGCCGGGACCAGGAGCACGGCGGCGAAGGCTACCCCCGTGGGGATACTGGGGGCGCCGGCGCCGAGCGCCATCGCCCTCGCCAGGCTCAGCCCCAGCACCGCGGCGGCCGCTCCCAGGCCGAGGACGAGGCCACGAGTGCCGCCGTACGGCAGGCGGTGGGAGTTGGAGCTCAGCGAGGCAGCGGCACCATCTGGATGTCGCCGGTTGCCAGCACCGCCGGCCACACAGTGACGCTCTTGCGGACCCCCTGCCACTGCCAGATCACACTCGACGCCCGCAGGTTCTGGCCGAGGTCCGTCCGCTGGTCGCTGAACTTCAGCCCCGCGCCGTTGGGCAGGCTGCCCATCGGGTGGTCCTGGGCGCGGGCGGCGGCGGCAATCCCGTCTGGGTCAAGGCTGCGGGCGGTGGGCAGGGTGTCGACCATCAGCGCCCACGCCGAGGCGAACCCCGAGATCGCCTCCTCGGTGGGGTCGCGTTGGAAGCGCGCATGGTAGGCGGCGGCGAGCTTCTGGTATGCGTCCGCCGCGGCACCGCTGAGGGCGGAGGGGCTGAAGCCGCTGGTGGGACGGTCGGAGGCGAAGACGCCGATGGCGTCGGCGCCCAGCGCGTTGCCGAAGTCAGGCAGGCACTCCGCCATCGTGCTGCCGATCATGGCGCCGACGTGCACGTTGCGGGCCAGCATCGCCCGCCGGAACTCGATCCCGTCAGGGATGTAGGACGCCAGCACCAGCACGTCTGTGGGCTGCCGTTGCACCTCGGCGAAGACCGCGTCCCAGCCGGGTTTGGCGGCGTCATAGAGGATCGGCGAGCCCACCTGGAGGCCACGTCGCTGTGCCTCGGCGATCATCGAGCCCGCCACCGAGTCGCCATAAGGATCGTGCTCCTGGACCACGGTGACCCGGATCTCCGACGGGCTCTTGTGCAGGCGCGGCGCCAGCTGTTCGGCGGCGAATACCGCCGAGCCACGGCCGAGGTTGCTTCCCGCGGCGCCCACCCTGAAGACGCGGTCCAGCCCCTCACCGGTGAGCTGGTCGGCGACGGCGCCGGTCTCCCAGTACACCAGGCCGGCGTCAGCCGTGGCGTGTGCCGCCGGGATCGAGAGCGCACTCGAATATGTGCCCATGACGACGGCCGCGCCCGCGCGTTTCAGCCCCACGACGGCGCCGGCGGCGTCCTCCCGGGTGGTGACGTCGCGGGTCTCCAGCCGCAGGTGACGCCCGCCCACACCTCCATTTGCGTTGACTGTGTCGAGCGCGACCTGGATGCCGTTGAGCTCCTCCTGCGCCAGGCCCGCCTGGGGTCCGTGGAGGGGTAGAAGCACCCCGATGACGAGTTCGTCGGGGGCTCCCGGGGAGAGTGGCGCACAGGCTGCCAACAGTAGCGTCACAGTCGCAG
This sequence comes from Candidatus Dormiibacterota bacterium, assembly GCA_035938265.1. Lineage (GTDB taxonomy): Bacteria > Chloroflexota > Dormibacteria > DASZGP01 > DASZGP01 > DASZHA01. The sequence continues at coordinate 1,536 of DASZHA010000043.1, read as the reverse complement.
GCAGCAGCGATCGACGGCGCATCGGCCCAAGTATGATGCCTGCGACATGTCCCTCCGCGCGGCCGAACCGTCGCTGCCGTTTGTCGACCCGACGTTCGACCAGGAGGCGTTCCTGGAGCAGACGCGGGCGACCTTCTACACCGTCAAGCGGGCCTGGGCCGAACTGCGCCCTGAGATCAGCCGCCACGTCATGGCCGAGGACCTCTGGCAGACCCAGAAGGCGCAGATCGAGGTATTGCGCCTCGACGGCTGCCGCAGCGTCCTGGACGGCATCTCGGTCATCGACGCCCACCTGGGCGAGGCGCTGACCATCGGCACCGATGACCGCGTCGAGGTTGTCCTCGACGTCGCCGGCCATGACTACGTCGTGCGCGAGAGCACCGGTGCGGTCGTCCGAGGTGACCCTGAGGAGTCCTCCTGGAGCGAGACCTGGACGATGCAGCGCTCGCGGGATCCGCGCCTGCTGGAGCAATCCCGCGCCGCCAAATGCCCGGAGTGCGGCTCGCCCCTCAACCTCGACGCCGACGGCGCCTGCGAGTTCTGCCATGCGGTCGTTCCCGGGGCCAAGGTCGATTGGCTGGTGGTCGACGTCGCGCGGACAGTCGCAGGGGCCTCGTCGGCGAGTGGCGACCCCGATGTGGAGACCGCCCGCCGAAGCGTCATCGCAGCCATTGCCGGGGATGCCGCGGCCAGCCCCTGGACGGGGCACGTTCCCGGCCCGTTGCCGGTCAGCGACGCCGCCCAGGCGGGTATCGCCGCCATCCAGGCCGGCGACCCCGGCTTCTCGGCGGGTGACTTCCTGGCCCGGGCTCGCGAGGTCTTCGTCCGGATCGACGAGTCTCGCAACGAGCTCGCAACCAGCGTGATCAGGCCACTGGTGTCGGATGCCTTCTACGCGGGTGAGCTGGCCCGCGAGAACTCGGTGCGCGACTCGGGGCGCAACCCGGTCGAGGCATTCCTGGACGTGGAATCGGTGGCGCTGGTCACCGCCGAGCGTGAGGGCGGCCGCGACCGGATCGTCGCCCGCGTCACGGCCAGCTCGGCGCACCACGTGATCGACATCAAAGCCGGCGTGCTGGCCGGCGGCGACGACACCGTCACGAGCTGGACTACGGACCTGACCTTCGAGCGCCAGCCAACCGTGACCAGCGATGCCACCAGGGGCACGGGGGCGCCGGTCTGCGCCGGCTGCGGTGAGCTGGGGACGGTGGGCGACGACGGCGTCTGCGCCGCGTGTGGGCGGCACGTAACCGGCGGCGAATTCGACTGGGTCCTGGTGGCGGAGGCGCGCCCCGGCGCCTGACCCGCCCCGGCCCTCAGGCCGGTTGCAGGATGTCGTCCAGGGAGAAGGCCGCGGGCGATTCGAGCTGGCTGAAGTCGCAGTCCCTGGGATCCTTGTCGGTCCGCCACCGGAGGAAGCGTGCGGCGTGACGGAAGCGTCCGTTCTGCATCTTCTCGAAGTTGACCTCGCAGACCAACTCCGGCCGCACCGCGGTCCAATCGAGGTTCTTGGCCCCGGTCCAGCGGCTCGGCGAC
>DASZHA010000042.1:0-1713 GCA_035938265.1 Candidatus Dormiibacterota bacterium | reverse complement strand
GGTCTACGCAGTGCGAGTCTTCGATGCCCTGCTCGCAGCGTTGCTGGCGCCCCTCAGCATGCTCATCGCCATCAGGCTCTGGCCGATCAAGGGGCGTGCAGCATGGGCCGCAGCGCTGCTGACAGCCGCCCTACCCGGCGTCGCGCTGAACCTGACCGCTGTGACCAACGACGTGCTGGTCAGCGTCCTGGGTGCCGTGTGCATCCTGGTGGCGATCAGCGGCGCCTGGACGCCAAAGCGCGTGGTCGTCGTGGGCGTCCTGTTGGGCGCCGCGCTGCTGACGAAGACGACCGCCGTCGCGATCGTGCCGGCGCTTGCGCTGGCGCTGCTGCAGAGGCAGCGGGGCGGGGGTTGGAAGCCGCTCGCCGGCGTCGGCGCGATCGGTGCAATCTGCCTCGCTCCATGGCTGGCCTCCAACCTGGCGATCTACGGCGAGGTGCTCACCACCAGGGAACAGCTTGCGATGGCCGCGTTCCCGCCGCGCACGGCCGACCCGGGCTTCTGGAGCGTTTCGACCCTTCACTCGTTCGTCACCTTCTGGACCGGGGATCCCTTCCTGTCCCTGCCCGCCGCGGTGCCGCTGGCCTTTCTGGCGACCTTCATCACCGCCCTGGCCCTGGTGGGCCTTGTGCGTGCGCTCCGCAGCCGGGATTCGGGCATGGAGCGGTCGGTGTTGGTCGTCCTGGCAGTCGCCGGCGCCGGCGCGGCGCTCGTGAGCGTGATGTCGCCAGTGCTCGCAGCCTTCGACGCTCCGGGGCGCCTGGCCTACGTCGGCCTCAGCGCGATCATGGCCCTGGTCTCGGCAGGCCTGTGGCTGGAGCTGAGGTCGCCCCGGCTGCGCTGGGGGACCATCGGCACCTTCGCCGGCCTTTCCCTGGGCGCCGAGGCGCTACTCGCCCTGCCCGCGCCGCCACCCCCGACAGAGCCCCAGATGGTGATCGCCAGCCAGATCGCCCTTGGCGCATCCGCGAGCTTCGGCGGCCTCACCGCTCAGGTGCTGTCCTGCGCCATCGACACCTCCGGCAACATGTGGCTCGACGTCCTCCTGGACAACCAGAGCACCGTCCCCATCGAGTGGTCGCAGCGCGTCGAGGTCCACTCGCGGGGCGAGACCCGCGGCGCGTCCGATTTCCTGCGCTCGACCCAGTTCCCGATGGCATTTGCAGCCAGGTCCACGTACACCGGCTGGCTGTGGCTTGGGCCGGCGACACGGCTGAGAGGTCTTGCCGACCCGTCCCTGTACATGCGGGACGTGGCCGCGGCCGGCTACACGCAGATAGGCGCGCTCGAGATTCGCACCCCGCTCTGCTGAGTCGGTCGTACCGCGCACCTACACTAGGTTCAGATGGCAAACGACTTCGACGTGGTGATCTTGGGCGGGGGCATGGGCGGCTATCCGGCCGCGATTCGGGCCTCGCAGCTTGGGCTGAAGGTAGCGCTCGTCGAGGCTGACAAGCTGGGCGGCACGTGCCTCCACCTCGGCTGCATCCCCACCAAGGCGCTGCTCGAGTCGTCGGAGCTGTACCACCGCATGTCGACGCGTGGCAAGGAGTTCGGCGTCGACGCCGACAAGGTCACCTACGACTACGAGCGGATCGCCACCCGCCGCGACTCGATAGTCAGCCAGCTGCACAAGGGCGTGCAGTTCCTGATGAAGAAGAACAAGGTGGAGGTCGTCCAGGGACGGGGCCGGCTGCGCGACCGCAACACCAT
>DASZHA010000041.1:0-25974 GCA_035938265.1 Candidatus Dormiibacterota bacterium | reverse complement strand
GGCGATGATCTGCTTGAAGATCGCGGTTAACGCCGGGCCGTTGATGGTTTCGCCGCGACGGAACCCTGCGGTGCGGGCTGTCTTGTTGTCATGGCCGGCGGTGATGATTCCCTCGGGGTCGGGAACGATGCCGCCGTCGTAGAGAAAGACGTTGACGTGGTCCTTGGCGGCTAGCAGCGCGCAGATATTGCCCTCCAGGACGAAGTACGGCTGAACAGAGCGTTTGATCGTTTCCTCGACCTCCGGGTCGGCCGCATGGACCAGCTCGCGCACCTCCCGGCAGATGGCCTGCTGCCAGTCGGACAGGGCATTGATGTAGTCGTCGACACGCGGATCCGCGGTGTACGTCATGTTGGAATTGTTGCAGCCGCCGCCGCCACGACACGTCTACCTGAATTCCGCTCGGACTCCCCGTATTGGGGAAGGACCGTACCAGCCGCGTGTGGATTCAACTCCGCAACTGATGCAGGGTTTCTGTCCCCGTGTTCGTCACATACCCGTAACTAGGGGGAGGCGAGGCAATGAGTACGCAGGCCGTGGTCGTGCTGCCGTATGCGGTGGTCGGCAGGTGAACTTCCACGGTAATCGCCTGGTCAACCGGCTCGTGGGCCGAGTCGTGTTTCAGAACCCCCGGGTCCACTGCGCGCTGCTCAGGCTCCGAGCCCGCGACGAGGACGTCGACATCGAGCTCAACGGGACGCCCCTGCGCATCAACAAGCGCCAGGAATTGAGCCTGTGGCGTGCCTACAAAAACACCCGCGACACCTGGTGGTCACGGGCAACCGACCGCATCGTCAACCTGTCCTTGATCCTTTCGCCAACCGATACCTTCCTCGACATCGGCGCCAATGTGGGCTACTACGCCGCAAGCATCGCCAGGCTGGGCGACGCATATCCGTCGATGCGGATCTACGCGTTCGAGGCGCACCCGGGAACCGCCCAGCGATTGCGCCAGTCGGTCCGGGACCTGAGGGTGACGGTCTTCCAGGTGGCGCTGTCCAACCGGCAGGGCGAGCTGGAATTCACCGAGGGAACCAGCTCGTTCACGTTTACAGTCTCCGGGACGAGGTCCGACTTTCAGCGGCCCGGCGCGACGCGGGTGATCCAAACCCGGAGACTGGACAGCATGGGGATCATCGGCGACTCGATCGTGATGAAGATGGACGTACGGGGACACGATCGCGAGGTGATCGAGGGCGCCTCAGCCCTGTTCGATGCCCAGCGCGTCAAGGCGGTCCTCTCGGACTGCGGGGATGACCCGGCAATCCTCGATTACCTCGTCAGCAAGGGCTTCCGACTCTTCGACGCTCATACCCTCGCGCCGGGACCGCGGCAATCGGTGCTGGCCATCCGCTCAAGCTACCTGGAAAGCTCGCTGCCTCGGCTGGCCCAGGCCTTCGGCTCGATGTAGTACCCGGATAGACGACGTCTATTGGTCGAGCGCGTCTCGAAGCTGTGCTGCAAACCCGGGCGGGTCGCCTGCCTGGCCCCCCGCGTCTGCCAAGAACCCGCCATGACCGCCGGGGAAGGTCGCGAGCCCGGTGCCGAGCCGGTCTGCGAGCGCCCGGGCGCAGCGCGCGGGCATGACATTGCCCGAGTCCGCGCCCATCGCCACGACGATGCGGGTCGGCGATGCCCGCAGCGCTGTGACGTCTGGCTCGTAGGCAGTGACGGCGCTCGAGGCGCCGGACAGCAGGGGATCGCCTCGCGAGCCGTCGTCGTCGCTGGGCAGACCGAAGCTCGCCGGATCAGCGGGCGGCCGCGCCGCAAACTCTCTTCGTTGAACTCGCCCTGCCATGATGCCATGGCGATGAACGCCGCCATCCCGGCGCCGAAGCCGCGCTCGCGATAGGCATCGTTCACGGCGTGTTCGGCCGCGGCGGCCTGCTCCGCGTCGGCAAGCAGCGAGAAGATCGGCGGCTCATGAGCGACCAGCACCCGCACGTCCTCGGGATGTGCGGTCACCAGCGCCAGGCCGGCGACGGCGCCGCCGCTGCTCCCGAACACGTCAACCGGCCCGCGGCCGAGCTCTGCGATAAGCGCGTGCAGGTCCTCGGCCTGCAGTTTCGGATAGTTCGCCGCGCTGCCGTCGGTGCGCGTGCTGCGTCCCAGTCCGCGGGGGTCGTAGGTCACGACCGCGCGGTCGGTGATCTCGGCTGCCAGCGCGTCGAATCCTTGCGCGGTCATCGGCTGGCCGATCATCAGCACCGGAGGGTGCGTAGACGGCGCGGCGGGCTCGCGCACGTCGTACGCGACGGCGGCGTCTGGGAGTTCTAAGGTGCGGTTGCTGAGGCTCACGCTGGACATGTCAGACCTCCACGTTGTGTCGTTGGCGGCGCTCGATCTCGAGCTCGGTCGGCTCATCGAGCGCGGCCGACCCCGTCCTCACCTCGCCGGCCAGGCGGTAAGTGTTGATCACCACCCCGTTCGGCGATGCCGTCGAGGAGACGAGCTCGAACGCCCGGGGAATCGCTCCCTGGCTAAACAGGCGCTTGCCCTTGCCGAGCACGATCGGGTACACGAGCAGAGTCAGCTCGTCGACCAGGTCGTTCGCCAGCAGCGCCTCAAAGAGCACGCTGCTGCCCCACACCAGCAGGTTTGGCCCGTCCTCGCGCTTGAGCTCGGCGATCTTGGCCGCAACGTCGCCGTCGAGCGCGACCGAGTTCGCCCACGTCAGCTCGCCGCCAGAGTTGCTGGCGACATACTTGGTGACCGCGTTGAAGCGCTCGGCGATCGGGTCGTTCTTTATGAACGGCCAGTGCGCGGCAAAGATCTCGTAGGTCCGTCGACCGAGCAGCAGGTCGAACGGCTCACGCATCGTCGCATCGACGGCCGCGCCGACGATTTCGTCTGAGATCGGCGCCGTCCAGCCACCGTGCTCGAACCCTCCGCTTCGGTCCTCCTCCTGGCCACCCGGCCCCTGCATGACGCCGTCCATCGTGACAAACGTGGCGCCGATGACCTTCCGCATTCTCGATTCCTCCTGTCTTCACCCCTGAGCCTGCGGCTCGGAGTCCACCGGCACCCGACAACCAAGTCAATCATGGAAGCGAATCCCGCCCCTGTTGCCGCTCCCGCCCGTTGGGCGCCGACCGCGGAAGCCGCCACCAGCCGCCGAGCGGCGTCCACGCTAACTGGACTGGTAGCCGCCAAGCCCGTATGAAACTGCTTCCTCGCGCCCCATCTCAAGCCCCTTTTGCCAGGCGGCGGCGAAGGCCGAGGGCTCCATGCGTTTCCGAACCTCAGAGAGCACGGCGTCGTGGCGTTGTCGCGGGGCGATGCGGAAGGGCGTTCGCTCCTCGCGGCGGAACGCCTCCTCGGCTCCAAGGAGTCGTGCGGAGCGCTCCAGGGATCCGTCTCCTGCGGCGCCCGCGGCCAGCCCCCACAGCGAGTCGGCCATCCCATGCCAGTGGCCAAACCTGCTCTGAATCGAGAGGGCCTCAGCGAACAGCGGACCGGCCGCGTTCGGCTGCTGAGCCAGGAGGGCCACCTCGCCAAGCGCGGACAGCGACAGCGATACGCATGAGAAATCCGCGAGCCCGCGCTGAAGTGCAAGTGCTTCGTCAAGGCATGACCGAGCCTTCTGGATATCGCCGGCGTCGCGGGCGACCATCCCAAGCACGCGCAGGGAGTCGGCAATGCTGTGAACATCCCCGGCCTCGCGGGCCAACCGCAGCGCCTCCTCCAGCAGCGGGCCGGCCCGCGCGGGCGACCCAGAATCGTATTCGACTTCCCCTAGCTGCGCGAGGCGCTCCCCCATCAGCTGTTTGTCCCCAGCACTCCTGGCAAGCGCCACGCTCTCTGCGGTAACTTCCCCGGCGCGTTCGCGTCGACCGGCGGCCAGCTCCAAACGGCCGAGCATGTAGAGGGTTCGACCGAGGGCTGCTCCGTCTTGCACCTCACGCTGCATAGCCAGGGCCTGCTCCAGGTACTCACGAGCCTGGTCCATATCCCCATTGATGCGCTGAAACTCCCCGGCCTGTGCGAGCGCGCGGGCACGCAGAGCCGGGTCGGCGTCGTCAGACCGCGCCAGTACGGCCTCAATCCAGGCACGCCCCTCCGCGATGTATCCCTGTCCGTACTGCCAGAACCGCCGGTGCGCCACCAGGCTCAGGGCGGCCGCGATATCGCCGTCGGCAAGGCTCCAGTTCAAGGCACCCCGCACGTTGCCGAACTCCGGCTGGATCCGCCGGACCAGCTCGAGCTGCTCAGGCCCCGCCAGATCGGTCTCGGTACGCTCAAGGAACCATTCAAACCATTCGAGGTGCCGCGACCGAAGTTCGCGCTCCTCGCCGGACACCCTGAGGTGCTCCAGCGCGTGCTCGCGGATGGTCTCCAGCATCCCGTAACGGTTTCGGCCCTCCTGCTCCTCGGCCCCGACCAGCGACTTCTGAACCAGCAGTCCCAGCGTGTCGAAGACGCTTTCCAGCGTCAGGGGCTTGCCTGAGCAGACATGTTCGGCTGCCTCCAGGGTGAAGCCGCCGACAAAAACGCCAAGTCGCCGATAGAGGATCGCCTCGTGCTCGCCGAGGAGGTCGTGGCTCCAGTCAATCAGAGCGCGAAGCGTGCGGTGGCGCGGCAGCACCGACCGCGCCCCGCTTGTCAGCAGGCTAAGCCGGTCGTCGAGCCGATCGTCGATCTCCTGAGGTGTCAGGAATCCGACCCGGGTCGCCGCCAGTTCGATTGCCAGCGGCATCCCGTCCAGGCGCCTGCAGATGCTGCTGATCGCATCAGCGTTGGCCCCGTCGATCACGGCATTCGGAGAAACGGCACGGGCGCGGTCGAGGAACAGTTTCCCGGCCTCGGACTCGGCGACGGCGGCGGCGTCCGCGTCATGGATGGGAAGTCCAAGCGATAGGACGGGGAAGTTGCGCTCGCCTGCCACCTCGAGGTCCTGCCGGCTGGTGGCCAAGAGGCGCACTTCAGGGCAACGACGCAGAAGCTGGTCGCTCAGATCCGCGACGCCAGCCAAAACGTGCTCGCAGTTGTCCAGCACCAGAAGCAGTCGTTTTTGGCCGAGGAAGTTCGCCAGGACGTCCACGAAGGAGTGGCCGGGCTCTTCCCGAACGCCGAGCGAGGCGGCGACGCTGCTGGCAACGAGCGCGTCCTCAGCCACCGGGGCCAACTCGGCCAGCCATACCCCATCCGGGAAATCACCGTGTGCCTGGCGAGCGGCCTCGATCGCGAGCCTGGTCTTGCCGCAGCCTCCAGCTCCGCTCAGGGTGAGCAGCCGCGCTTCCGCCAAGGTCCGCCGCAGCTCCACCATCTCCCGCTCGCGGCCGACAAAGCTTGTCCGGCTCTCGGGCAGGTTCCCGGCGAACCGTTCGCTGTCGGCGACCACCGAACGTTGGGGCTGCCCGGCGACCCACGCGGCAATCTGCGCGCGGGAGCTGAACCCCAGCTTCTCCCGGATGTGTTCGAGGTGCCCGTCCGCTGTGCGTTCCGATATGAACAGACGCTTGGCGATGTCCCGGTTGGTCAGGCCCTCTGCGACCAGCGCGGCGACCTCTCGCTCACGGCGGGTTAGTGCAGAGCTTGGAATCCCCCTCAGAGCCATAACCAAAACCCTCGTCGCCATCATAGACCGCCCGAAAAACGGGTAGCGAGCAGGTACCGAAACGGGCGATTTGCCCGATAGACCGGGGGGCAGTGGGCGCGGAAGCTGAGGTCATGGAAAAACGGCGGAGAACCCGCCGACAAAAGGAGGGCTCATCATGACCCGCACATCGATATCGATCACAGTTGCACTGCTCGTCGCGGTCGCCGCAGCGGTGGTGGGGCTGTACTTCCTGAGCGCGGCCCAAACGCGGACCGCGGCACCAGCGGCGGCGTCCCAGGCCACGATTCAGACACCCGGGCCGGCGATGGCCCACGAGGATTCGCACGTCCCCACCGCGGCTAACACTGCGCCTGGCCACGAGGACTCTCACCTTCCGCCGCCCTTGGTGCCTTCGCCTAGCCACGAGGACTCCCATCTGCCGTGAACCGATCCGCACTTCGGACGGCGCCAACCGGGGGCGGAGCTTCAGAGCTCCGCCCTCTCGAGGTGATTAGAAAATCACGTACCCGTCGACGTAGTTCTCCCCGCGGCAGAAAGGTCGGGCGGCTGGGAACCTACTGGGACCGACGGGTTAGAAAACGCAGGTGGACTGCGCTAGCGCCGCGTAGTCAACCGCTCCAAGCGAGATGGGACCAGAGGATCGACTAACACAAAACCGAAGTTTGGTGCCCGCAGAGGGATTCGAACCCCCGACCGTTTGATTAAGAGTCAACTGCTCTACCAACTGAGCTATGCGGGCAGGATGCCCATTGTGAACTCGAACCCGGCCTGATTTCAGGTCTCTGGGCTCTCCTCCGCCCCTCTGGATCGTCAGGAACGAAGACGACGTCGGCATCCTCGATATCTGAGATCAGCTGAACCTGTCGATCACGGCGCGGCCTTCTGTTCTACGACTTCGAGGAGCTCCCCCTCGAGGTTGATCTGGAGCTCGTTGCTGACGATCAGCCTGCCGTCCAGCATCATGTCGAAGGTCATCCCATAGTCCCGTCGGTTGATTTTGCCCTGGCCGCTGTACGCGACGCGATGTCCCATCATCGGGTCATTGAACTCGCCCAAATTGGTAACGGCGAAGGTGACTGGCCGGGTGTTGTCTTTGATCGTCAGGTCGCCGGTCAGTTCGTAGCGATCCCCGCCGAGTGACTTGATCTCAGTGCTCTTGAAGGTCATCGTCGGGTACTTGTCGATCTCCAGGATGTTCGATCCACGGAGATCGTTGTCGCGCTGCTCGTTGTGAGTGCGGATGCTCGGCATCTGAACGACGACCTCGACAGCTGTGTCCTCGGGGTGACCGGGATCGATGTGGCCGGTGGCCTTCACGTCGGTGAAGTGACCCCGCACGGTCATCATTCCCAGGTGCTTGGCGGCAAACTCTACTTGCGTGTGGAGCGGATCAAACTGCCAGGTGCCCATGCTCTAACCTCCAGATCGCAGTTCCAACACCGAAAGAACCCGGCCCTCCACAGAGACTATTCCGCTGGTCGGCCTGCAGCAGGAAACCGCCAACTGGCCTAATTCATTGACCGCCCGGCGCCACAGCAATCCGGGCGACGTCCGGACCCGGTGTGTCGTATTGGTGCTCATGCGAGCAAGTTAGGCGAGCCAATCGATTCTTGGCTTCTGACGGACGACTACTTCTTTGCCGGCGGCTCTGCCTGGATGACTTACCCGCAGACCGCGATGACTTAGGCAACGGCGATCAGCGCCTAGGCTTGATCGTCGCCGGGGCGGGTCCGCGGCCGATGGGCCGTGTGGCTGCGGCGAGCTCGACTGTGCGGCGATCCCACCACGCCTGCGGCAGGAGACGCAGTGCCAGGTCCCAGGTGGCGTCTTCGAGGTTGGCGCCGATCTTGATAGTCCCAATCAGCTTGTCGACGAACCACTCGTCGTCGGCCTCGCCACCCGGCGACGAGTACTCCCGGCGGTCTCTGCCTCGGCGCCCCCGCGGATCCGATTGCTGATACCCGTCGCGCAGGAACAGCTGGAGCCCGTTGACCCGGCCGTAGAGCTCGACGTGTTGGTCGAAGATCTCGGCGTATGTCTCGGACGCGGTGAGGGCGACCGCCCACCGGCCAAGGATCTGGTGGCCGTCGGCAAGCCTCTCAGCAAGACGGCCGGCCAAGTCCTTTCGAAGGTGCGCGTTCATCAGGGCGCCTTCAATCTGCTGCCTCACCTTCGGCCCCGTAGCAACCGACGCCAGCGCTGCACGCACCGCGTCGGGCGACGTCTCGGTCGCGCCCTGCAAGCCAAGGGCATCGGCCATAGCGGTCCAGGTGCTGTTCGCCGCCTCGGCCAGTTCGATCAGCGCCGACTGGGCGAGGATTCGCCAGCGCCGCTCAGAGCGGCGGTTGAGGACGACCTCGATCACCGTGACCGATAGGACGACTACCACAAGAGCGGAGACGATCGCAGTGATCATGGGATGGCTCACCCAGAACCCGGCGACCACGAAGTCGGATCCCGCGACGGCAACCAGCAGAAGGATCGCCAGGATTGCGGCGGTTCGGCGTCCGGGCCGGAGACTGGACATGGACGCGAGTGTAGTGCCGAGGGCCCAACAACCATGCTTCCGATCGCCCTCAATTCCGCCGCCAGCTTGACCGAGCACTCCGGGACCTCTTGCAGGAGAAGTTCCTGGTCGCCCGCCCAGATCAGGTTTTCGGAGCCAGAGCCGCGTCAGCGGGCAGCGAAGGCGGCTTAGCGTTGTGCGTGAGGGCTAGCTAACCTGCAACACTGAGCAGGCGCCACTCATCCGGCACTCCTTTCAAGATGTGGGCGCCGCGGTCTTCGAAGGCGATACCCGAACCAACCACGAGGTCCTTGACCGTGCTGGACACGAGCACCTCGCCCGGTCCTGCCATCTGCGCCACCCGTGCGGCGATGTGCACCCCAACCCCGCTGACGTCACCACCACGGCGTTCTATCTCGCCGGTATGCAGGCCGGCGCGAACGTCCAAGCCAATGCCACGGACGGCGTCGCGGATTGCGCAGGCGCAGGTGATCGCTCGCGCTGGACCGTCAAATGTTGCGGCGACGCCATCACCGGTGTGCTTGAAGGCGGAGCCCCGGTAGCGTTCGATCTGGCGGCGCACAGCGTCGTCATGTCGGTCGAGGAGTCGTCGCCAAGCACTATCGCCGATCTCTGAAGCCTTGGCAGTCGAGTCCACGATGTCGGTGAACATGACAGTCGCCAAGACGCGATCCGCCGCCACCGCGCTGCGCTTCCCGGTAACAAACTCCTCGACGTCCCCAGCGAAGACCTCCAGGTCCGAGCCGACGAAGAAATGGTCGATGCCGGGATACTCGAGATACTTGGCGCCTCGGACGTGCTCCGCAAGATATCGGCCGTGGCCCACTCTGAAGATCGAGTCCCCGACCCGATGGACTACAAGTGTCGGCACGCTGATCGACGGCAACGCCGCTCTAACATCGGTGGCCAGCCACATGGACATCTGCGCTGCCATCTGGGTTGGGCTCGCGTTGAGGCGCTCCTGCCTCGCCCAAGACCGCCGCAGGTCATCATCAGATACCAGGCTGGGCATAAACCACTGAGCGGTGCCGCCGGTGCCCCAGACTTCGAGAGACACCTCCCGGAAGCGCGCGCTGGCGTCCACTGGCATCCCCGCAGGATAGTCGTCGTCCCTCAGCCAGCGGGCGTATGTCCCGCACAGCACCAGCGACGATACGCGATCAGGGTAGGTCGCTGCGAACAGGATCGCGGTGGGACCGCCGTTACCTTGCCCGAAGACAACGGCATGTTTGCTCTCCGCGGCATCTAGCACGGCCCGGACGTCGTCCACCCGCTCTTCCAGGGTCGGCAGCGTTTGTGGCGGCAAAGGGTCGGAGAGCCCGGCACCACGGGCGTCGAAGGTAATGAAGCGACTGAAGGCAGAGAACCTGTCGGCCAGGTCTCTCCAGGGAGAGGCCCAGTCCGAGCTCTCGAGATTCGATGCGCCAGGCGATGCCCAAATCAGGTCGATTGGGGCGTTCCCCTGCACCATGTAGGCAAGCTGGACGTCTCCGCTGGCTGCGTACCGGATTACACGATCGTCGAAGCCCACCTGTCTACCCTCACGGGCTCAGTCTAGATGCGCCGCCTCGTAACCGGTACTGGCCGGAAACGGCAAGCGGCTACCAAGCCGCCATGGTCGCGACTACTGGGTGACTGTGACCACGCCTGTCATCGTGCCTGAATGCACGGTGCAGACAAAGCCGAAGTTCCCGGCCTTCGTGAACTTTATTTGCCAGACCGCACCGGCGTTGAGTTGCCGCGGGGAACTGGCGTTGGGGTCAAGATAGTTGATGAGGGCCGGGGGAGTCGCGAGGGTGACGTTATGGGGATCCGTGGTGCCCGCAATCCAGTCCCACTCCACAATATCGCCCAACTTGACCGCGACCGTCGGGTTGACCCCCGACCCGTGATAGAAGAAGCTGCCGTCGCGCACCTCGACCGTGGTCGTCGGGCTCCCGACTGAGGTCCCCCCAACGCCTACGCTGGCCGCCGCGGACGGCGTCGGCGAAGTGCCGCTTGAGGAAGAGCTGGAGGTCCCGCCCGAACATCCACCCAGGATGATGGCTGCCGGCAACGCGGCGCCGATCATCAAACGCTCCGCAAACACTTCACCCTCCCGGCTTAGCCTGCCTATTCCGTAGAACACAGACTGCCGCCTCTCATGGCCAGACCATAGGCGCCAACAACCGGAGCCGAAATCAACCATTTGGTCGATTTATCGATGTTGGGACAAAACCATGCGCCGCTCCGGCCGCGCAACCTAACAACTTCGCCGCCTTCGCGGGCGCCGAATGACTAGTTGGACGTCCGGCGACGGAACAGCCAGGAGGCCGTCGGCACCGCCACCACCAGGATCCCCACGCTCCAGGCCACGGACAGCCAGCCGTAGTTGCCGAGGGGCGTCCCCAGCATGAGCGCCCGGATGGCCTCAACTATCTGGGTGAGGGGTTGATTAAGGGCGAACGCTTTGAGGATCGGGTTCATACCTTCGGTAGGCACATAGGCGGTGCTGGCAAACGTCAGCGGGAGCACCATCACGAAGACCATCCACTGCACGCCCTCGACGCTTTTGGCCAGCAACCCAACGATGGCCGACAGCCATGAGAACGCGATCGTGAAGAGCACGATGATCGCCGCGATCAGCAGCCAGTCGGTGATGCTGGCACCGCTGCGGAACCCGATGATGAGCCCGACCAGCAGCATGATGACCGTCGAGATGGTGTTGCGAATGACGTCGGATACGACGTGACCGTTGAGCACGGCGAGGTTGGACATCGGCAGCGAGCGGAAGCGGTCGACGATCCCCTTCTGGAGGTCGTTGGCGACTGACGTCGCGGTCATGGTCGAGCCGAAGGCCGCCGTCTGCACGATGATGCCGGCCATCAGGAAGTTGAGGTAGCTGATCCCCGGCGGCAGGGCCTTGGAGATGGCCCCTCCGAACACCACCGAGAACAGGACCAGGAACATGATCGGCTGGATGAAGGTCCCGAGGAGCTGGTCCCGGTTGCGGATGATGTGCGTGGCGCTGCGTTTGATCATGAGCAGCGAGTCCTTCGCCGCCAGGAACGGACGGGGACGCTGGTCGAATTCGAGCTGGACCGCCATCACTTGACCCCCACAGGCTCGGCCTGCTCGGCCGGCATGGTTGTTTCCGCCGGCCTCGGCTGACCGGTCAGCGACAGGAACACGTCATCGAGGGTTGGCTTGTGCAGGGTCATCGCCTGGACCGCGATGCCGGCCTGGGCCAGCATTTCAAGGGCTCGCCTCACGTCAGTGTTGGTGTCCTCTATGGCGACGGTGGCCGAGAAATCCTCGTCGTTCGAGTCGACGACGTCCTCGCTGAGCGCCACCAAGGCATGGCCGAAAGACTCCTCATCGAACGTCATCTCCAGCCGGTCGTTGCCGACCCTGCGCTTGAGCTCGTTGGCGGTACCCTCGGCGATCACCCTTCCGCCATCGATAACGACGATGCGGTCGGCCAGCCTGTCGGCCTCCTCCAGCTGCTGCGTTGTCAGCAGGATGGTGGTGCCGCTGGCGAGCAGACCCTTGATGATGTCCCACAGCACCAGGCGCGAGCGCGGATCCAGGCCGGTGGTGGGCTCGTCGAGGAAGATCACGGGCGGTGTGGCGATCAGGCTGACGGCCAGGTCGAGCCGCCGGCGCATGCCGCCGGAGTACGTCTTCACCGAGCGGTCGGCGGCGTCGACCAGGTCGAACTCGTCCAGCAGCTGCCGGGCCCTGGCCTTGGCGCTGGCGGCGGTCAGCCGGTACAGCTGGCCCATGAGGACCAGGTTCTCGCGGCCGGTGAGCTCTTCGTCGACCGCAGCCGACTGGCCGGTGAGGCCGATGACGCGGCGGACCTGGTCGGGGTCGGTGGTCACGTCGTGGCCCTCGACCGTGACGGTGCCGCCTTCGAACCTGAGCAGGGTGCTGAGGATGCGCACGGTGGTGGTCTTGCCGCTGCCATTGGGCCCCAGCAGGGCCAGCATGGTGCCGCGCTCGACCCGCAGGTCGATGCCGTTCAGGACCTGGTTCTTGCCGAACGACTTGGTCAGGTTCTTGACATCGATCGCGTAGTCGCCGTTTGTCATCCTTGCCATCGCGGCCTCCCTAAACGAGCTCGTTGAGAGCGTCGTCGACACTCATCTCGCCGCTAGCAACCTTTTCCATCAGCTCCACGCGGGCCGGGTTGGCGGGGACCGGAGCCTCGATCCCAAGCCGTGACAGGACCGCATCGAAGCGGCTCCGAGCGGTCGGATAACTGACCCCGAGGTGGCGTTCCAGCTCCTTCATGTTTCCCCGTGAGGAGAGGAAAACGCGCAGCAGGTCACGGTCCTCGACGGTGAGGGCGCAGAATTCGCAGGCTTGGAAGTGACCGGAGAGCTCGGTGTGGCACGAGTCGCAGCTGAGCCTGGTGAGGGCCAGCTCGCTGGCGCACACCGGGCACTGACGTGGGGCAGTGCGGAGCTGGTCACTCACGAGCTGCGACTCACAACAATCGAGCCCATCTGCGACTCGATCTCGAGGGTGGCGGTGCCGGACCCGTAGACCACCTCTTGGCGCCCACCCCAGGAGCGCCCGCGTCCCCGGGCCTGGGTGCCATCGTCGATGTTTACCTTGCCCATCTCGGTGGCAGCAACGACGCGGACGTCCGAGTCCGGGGACAGGGTAAGACGAACTGATCCCATCTCGCAGCGGATCCGGGAGCTGCCCTCCCTGAGGCTGCCCTCAGCGCGAATCGAGCCGGCGCTCGCGGCCAGGTCGAGCGGCCCGGCAAACCCCTGTAGCACCAGGGAGCCGGCCTGGACCTCGGCGTGGATGGGACCGAGGACGTTTCGCACCGTGGCGCTGCCGGCGTCGGCGTTGATCCAGGCCTCGAGGCGGGGGTTCATGCGGACGGTAACGGTGGGGCCGCGGAAGCTGTCCCACCAATGGCCTCCGTCGCGCCTGCCGAACCAGAAGTCACCCTCGGAGTTGGGGTCGGTCTCGATTTCCAGGATCCCGTTCTCACTGCGGGCCACATGGGGCCCTTCAACCACGGCCTGGTCCACGGAAGCATCCCCTAGGACGATGATGCGACCGTAATCGCTCCGTACCCGGACACCCCGGATGTCCGCTGCCGCGGATGTGGGGATCCTGCCGGGAGGGTCAGCCTGGCTTCGTTCGACCTCGTCGAGCCTGGAGGCGGCTTCAGCCGGAGTCAGGGTGCCGGCGGCCACCTGGCTGAGAATTTCTCTGCGTGCGTCTTCCATGAAGCAATGTATAAACCATGTGTTGTCATTTTGTCAAGTCCGTAAGTAAAAATGGCAATCTGCTCAGGATTGCCCAGGATCATTGACAATGCCGCGGTTGTGCCGCACAGTCTCCGCCAATGGGACCACGTCCGGGAGCCCGAGACGTGTTGTTCAGCACGACAACCCGCCGGGCCCAAATCGTCCTCATTGCGCTGTTGCTGGTGGCCCTCGCCCTGGGTCTGCTGCTCCAGTTCTTTGTCGGCCTCAGCGCTACCCCGCAGCAGTCGGGCACCGGCCAGGAGCTGATCGGGGTCTCATGCGCCGGGCAGGGCAACTGCTACGCGGTCGGCGCCGCCGGCACCATCCTCAGTGACAAGAACGGCGGCTGGACATCCCAGAACTCAGGCACCACCAAGAACCTCTTCGGCGTGAGCTGCGTCGACTCGACGCATTGCTGGGCCGCCGGCAACGCGGGCACCATCCTCTTCAACAACGGCAGCGGCTGGACTCAGCAGAGCGCGAACACCATCCAGAACCTGTTTGGCATCAGCTGCCTGGACAGCAGTCACTGCTGGGCCGTCGGCACCAACGGTTTGATCGATTTCTACGATGGCAAGACCTGGGCCCCGCAGGCGTCAGGGACGACGATCGAGCTGGAGACGGTCGCCTGTGGTGACGCGACTCATTGTGTCGCCGCGGGACAGGCCGGCGTCATGACGGTGCTGAGCAACGGGAGCTGGAAACCGATTGACTCGGGGGTGACCGAAGAGCTGGAAGGCACGGCCTGCACCGACCCGTCCCATTGCTGGATCGTGGGCGACAGCACCCTCCTCTTCTACAACGGCTCGAGCCTGGCGACTCAGCCCTCAGGCACCAGCAATGGCCTGTCGAGTGTCCACTGCCTGGACAGCAGCCGTTGCGCCGCGGTCGGAGACGGGGGCGCCTACATCTACTTCGACGGCAAGACGTGGACCGCGCTCAAGTCCGGTGTGACCACAGAGCTTGACGGAATCTTCCAGGCCGACTCCACCCACAGCGTCATCGTCGGCGACACCGGCACGATCCTGGCGGGCAAGCCGCAGCTACCCCTGGCGCTGTTTGGGGTCGCGCTGTGGTTGATCCTGCTTTGGCTTGCGCTTGGTCTTGGGCTGCTGCTGGCGGTCGTCACCGCTTTGGCCATGATCAGCAGACGGCGGATCGGCGCCCCCGCGGAGAGCGTCGGGAGCGGTCCCTAGGCCCTTCCTTGGCCCCAGCGTCGGCAGCGCCCGGGACGCCAGGCCGATCACGTCCGGCAGCCATCGGCCGCCAAATTGCAGCAAGGCCAGGGTTAGCAAACCGATCGCCAGCAGGAGTGGGTAGCTGGGGAACGGCTCGTAGCGAAACGAAATCGCATGCCTCCCGGCCGGGACGGCAACCCCCACCAGCGACGGGGCCAGCATGATCGGCGGGCGGTCGATGCCGTCCACCGTGACCTTCCAGCGCGGGTCGAACGTCGCTTTCAGCAGCACCACGGCGGGCCGGTTGGCGCTGATGACACCGCTGAAGTCCCCCTGGTCTGAGTGCGGGGCCTGCTCGTCGACCGACCCGGCCGGAGTGGCGGGGTGGTCGCCAGCCGCCAGCGTGGGCTCCGCCGCGGTTCCGCCATCAAAGGCGATCGTGGGGAAGCGCCGCGCCGCGAGCTGCGACGACTCCATGAATGCCAGGCTCTGGACCCCCACGTTGGTTCGGTTGGCGGCAATCGGCGGCCCGGCGGTGTCGACGACTTCGAGGTAGCCGGTTGACGCCACCTGCCAGAGGGTGTGCCGGCCCTGGGTCGCGATCACCGAGGCGGGGACGGCCGGCTTCCGCTCGCTGGGGAGGAGCAGGTAGCGGATGTTGAACAGGTCGTACTGGTTGGGATTGGCCTCGTCGAACAGGGCCTCCGGGTCGCTGGACAGCGACTGGGTCCGCAGCGTGAACCCGACCTGGTCGAGGTCATTGGCTTCCAGCACCATGTAGACGGGCACCGAACCAATCGCGTACGTGCGACCCCAGTTGGAGGGCAGGCCGGCGTAGACCCGGCCCGGGCCCAGTCGCTTGACCCGGGCGATGAGCCCGCTGAGGTCGGCGCCGTCGGTAACCTCTGCTGCCTGCTGCCCCAGGATCAGCTCGCCACCCCTGCTGTCGTAGGCACTGACCTGGCTGAACGCCGGCGCGGTTATGACAAGCGCCACCAGCACCAGGCCCGCCACCGCCGGCAGCGGCCGCAGCGCCGGGACCCGGGCGCGGGCAAGGTCGAAGAGCCGGCGTCCCAGCCAGGCCGCGCCGATCCCGGCCAGCAGGATGCCGGCCAGGTGAACGCCGCTGACAAAGCGTTGGAATTGAACATCGTCGCTGCCGGGGAGGACCTGCACCGTGGCGCCCCATGTCGCCCGCCCAAACCACATGACAAGACTGAGAACCCAGACCCCGAGCGCCGCTCGAGCCTTCTCGTCGTGGCGGAATCGGCGGGTGCAGACGACCACACCGACGAGGACCAGTAGGCTTACGACCGGAAGCCTGCCATCGTCGTAAACGCGCCCCGAAGCCAGCCATCCCAGGATGGTCGGCGCCCCATACGAGTCGGCGAAGATCGTCCCCCGGTTGAACTGCGTCAAGCCCGCCCACCGCGCGTCGACCAGCAGCGGGACCAGCACCCAGGCCGCCGCCAATAGAGCGCCGACGCCCACCAGGAGGCCTCGCGACAGGTTCCGCCAGATCTCCCGCGGGGCGGCGAGGATCCAGACGCCGATCGACAGCAGCGCCATATAGCCTGTGAGGAAATGGGTCGCGATCACCAGCGCGACCCCTAGCGCCCCCAGTGCCAGCGAGCGCTTGGCGCGAATCGCGCGCCAGCTCAGGCCCCAGGCCAGCGGCAGCAGCCACATGCCCCACAGCTGGGCCCAGACGCCCAAGCCCCGCCACGTGTAGCTCGAATGCTCGAAGCCGTAACCGGAGGCGCTGACCAGGACGGGTGAGATCAGGGCCGACGCCGCCGCCGTCCATCGGTCCCAGCCCATCAGCCTGAAACCGACGTAGACGCTGATAGGCCAGAGCGCCAGCAGGAGGTAGAGGGCCCAGAAGAAGGCGACGCTGCTCCCGGTGACCATCGAGACGTACCCGGTGAGCAGGTGGGCCAGGCTCTGGTAATGGTGGAACTGGCTGCTGCCCAGGCTCAGGTATGGGAACCAGCCATCCAATGGAACGTGGCCGCGCCCGATTTCCAGGTGAGCCCAGCGGACCATGTTGAAGTGGAAGGTGCTGTCGTTGGGGGTGAGAACGATGTTTGTCTCAGCCCGCAGGGCGACCAGGTTGAAGGCCACCGGCAGGGCCACCAGGGCCAGGTGACCCCGCGTCATCAAGGTCGACGCCAGCCGGCTGCGCCAGGCGGCGGACCGGTCTTGCGATGGGTCGAAGGCGGGACTCAGGGGGTTTTTGGTGTGGGCTTAGGGCTGGCCAAGCCGTCGGAAGGAATCCGCGAAGCGATCGAGGGGTCGAGCGCAAGGGCTTTGGCGAATTCCGCCGAGGCTTCGGTCTTCTGTCCCAGCGTCCGCAGGACGTAGCCCAGGTTGAGATGAGCACTGACGTTGTTGGGCTGGATCGTGATCACGTGGCGGTAGATGTCGGCCGCCTCCATGGGGGCGGGACCGGTGCGGATGATGGCCAGGTTGAAGAGCGCGGGCTCGAACTCGGGATCGATCTCCAGGGCGGTTCGATAGTTCTGCTCGGCCGACGTGGGCCGCCCGGCCTGTTCCTCGATCAGCCCCAGGTTGTAGTAGGCGTACTTGTTCCTGGGGTCGTGAACCAGCACCTTGTGGTAGTCGTCGATGGCTTCCTGGGTTTTGCCATCGACCTGGGCCTTGAGGCCGGCGTTGAGATCGTCCGAAGCCTGCTGTGCGTCCGATTTCGACGATCCACCGCAGGAGACGGCGAGGAGGACGAGGAGAAGCGTGCTCGCGAGGTACCAGGGGCGTCGTTTGGCGCGCCGCCATCTCACACGCCGCATTATGCCAGACGACCTGATCAATTCCGCTTCGGATGAACTGCGGCCGCCGCTGGCACTTATTCGTGTTCGATCGTTACCAAACTGTGCCCCAGTTCTTCGCTGCTTTGCGAGAGCAGCGGTGTAGCGTGCGGCCCAGATGGACACCCCGATCAATTGGGGTGGTGCTTGGCTACGGGGTATCGGTTCGATCCGGAACCGGGTCAAAGCGCGCCCCAGGACGTCCTATCTCCGCCAACTTGGGCTAGCTGCCCTGATGGCGGCTACGCTGTCATGCCTCCCGATCCTTGCCATGGCCGACGACGATGGCAACCAGCCCCCGCCGCCGACAGACCTACCTCCCGCCGGCGCGGCCGGACCCCAGGGGTTGCCGGGAGCCAATGGCGCCAATGGCACCAATGGCCTTCCCGGTGCGCCCGGTCCCACCGGCCCAACTGGCGCTGCTGGCCCAACCGGCGCAGCTGGCCCGACTGGTGCTGCAGGACCTCCGGGTGGACCGGTCGGTCCGATGGGTCCTATCGGCCCCTTGGGTCCAATGGGTCCTCCTGGGCCAGCGGGGCCGACGGGTGCGACGGGTCCCACCGGAGCGACTGGGGCCACGGGTCCCGCCGGAACTACAGGCGCAACTGGCCCCCAGGGGCCGCAGGGGCCGACCGGCCCCCAGGGTCCAACTGGACCAAGCGGTCCATCGGGCGCGACCGGCGCGACGGGAGCCACTGGCGTCCAGGGTCCAACGGGTCCGCCGGGCGCCACCGGGCCTAGCGGCGCCACGGGCGCCACGGGTGTGACTGGGGCGACGGGTGCCACGGGAGCAACAGGTGCCACCGGACCCGCCGGCGCCACCGGGGCCACCGGAGCCGCAGGCCCCACCGGGGCGACGGGAGCGCAGGGCCCGATCGGTCCCCAGGGTGCCATTGGGCCCGCTGGCCCAGCCGGCCCAACGGGCGCTACCGGGGCAACCGGGCCCGCCGGAGCAACGGGCCCCGCCGGCGCCACGGGTGCCACAGGTGCGACAGGTGCCCAGGGCCCGGCTGGTGCCACGGGAGCCACAGGTGCCCAGGGCGCGACGGGGGCTAGTGGCGCGACCGGTGCCACCGGTCCGCAGGGGCCCGTCGGTCCGCAGGGTCCGATCGGTCCACAGGGCCCGCCGGGACCAACCGGCGCCACCGGGGCGACCGGCGCCACTGGAGCGACTGGAGCCACCGGGGCAACCGGCCCAGCTGGAGCCACCGGTGCGCAAGGAACAACCGGCGCTCAGGGGCCCGCTGGTGCGACTGGTGCGACGGGCGCGACGGGCGCACAAGGCCCGATCGGTCCGCAGGGTGCGATGGGTCCACAGGGCCCAGCAGGTCCTGCCGGCGCCACGGGCGCTAGCGGGGCCACGGGCGCCACGGGCCCAACGGGTGCCACAGGTGTTACTGGTGCAACAGGCGCGGCCGGCGCCCAGGGTCCTGCGGGGGCGACCGGCGCGACTGGCGCGACCGGCGCGACCGGGGCACAGGGCCCGGTCGGACCGCAGGGTGCGGTAGGTCCCCAGGGCCCGGTGGGTCCGCAGGGTCCGGCTGGTCCTGCAGGAGCCACGGGTGCAACTGGCGCTACCGGGGCAACGGGCGTTACTGGGGCCACCGGGCCTACGGGCGCCGCCGGCGCCACGGGGGCTACTGGAGCGACAGGCGCCACTGGAGCCACGGGCGCGACCGGAGCGACCGGCCCGCAGGGCCCAGTCGGACCGCAGGGTGCGGTGGGTCCCCAGGGCCCAGTTGGTCCCACCGGTGCTACCGGGGCCACCGGCCCAACCGGCGCCACGGGGGCTACCGGAGCCACAGGTGCCACCGGCGCTGCGGGTGCGACCGGCGCGACGGGCGCCACGGGGCCAGCTGGAGCCACCGGGCCCGCTGGAGCTGATGGGGCCACCGGCGCCACCGGCCCACAGGGCCCGATCGGACCGCAGGGTGCGATCGGTCCCCAGGGCCCAGTCGGCGCTACTGGGGCGACGGGCGCAACCGGGGCCACCGGCGCTACTGGCGCCACTGGAGCAACCGGCGCTACCGGCACCGCTGGACCCGCTGGCGCCACCGGTGCCACGGGTGCTACCGGGGCCACAGGTGCCACCGGAGCTACCGGCGCCACTGGGGCGACGGGCGCAACCGGGGCCGCCGGGCCGGCTGGGGCCACCGGGCCTGCTGGACCCACCGGTGCCACCGGAGCCGCGGGAGCCACCGGCGCGACCGGTCCCCAGGGTCCGGCCGGCCCCCAGGGCCCCGCTGGCGCAACCGGTGCCACGGGTCCGACCGGCGCGACCGGACCGGTAGGTCCGCAGGGACCAACCGGCCCTCAGGGTCCGATCGGGGCGACGGGCGCGACTGGACCCACGGGTGCCGCCGGCGCCACGGGTCCGCAGGGCCCAGCCGGCCCCCAGGGGCCGACCGGCGCCACCGGACCGACTGGTGCCACCGGTCCTACAGGGGCAACCGGACCTACCGGACCCACCGGCCCGGCTGACGTCCGGATCGTGACCCACACCGCCAACAGCCAGTCCACCGCGACTTGCGGAGTCGGCACCGGCGGGAAGGCCATCGCTGGGGGCACCAGCATCACGGGCGGCAACGGCCTGCTGGGCGCCGCCGCGATAACCGGCGATTATCCCTCCGACGCCGCTGGCAACCCCGCGACTGGCCCCGGTGCGGCGACATCCTGGACTGGTGTTGCCCAGCCGGGCGGTCTGCTGGCGGGGACTCCGTCGGTCACGGTCTTCGTTATCTGCAACGTCCCCTAACCTCCGGCAGGGCGGCTTAGCAGAGCTCGGCCCCTCAAATCGGGGCGGGCTAACGGCTTATTTGTTGGTCAGCGCTGAGTCGAGCGTCTGCTTGGTGCCCATTAGGTACTGGCGTAGGCCCTCGGCGAAGATCGCCGCCTGGGGGTCGGCGTGGTGCAGGGTGTCCGACCGCACCATCAATCCCGACTCCCGCTCGCCGTCGCGCAGGCCCATGGCGATCTTCTTGGCCTCCTGGTTCAGGTGATCCATGCGGCTGTTCATGTCGTAGACCTGGGTCCGGTCGGCGTCGAGGCGCTTGTCCCGCGCGCGCTGCCAGCCAGACATGCGCTTCCAGAGGTCCTCCAGCTTGTCGCGCTCCTCGCCGGGCTCGCTGGCGCGCAGCCGGTCCTGCACCTTCTGCATCAGCTCGTCGCCCTTGGTCTCCTTCTCCTTCATGATCTCAGCGATCCGGGGGTTCATCTGGGGCGGGTCGAGGGCCAGCTTGCGCATTTCGTTGCACTCGGTCGAGATCTTCCACATCGTGCGGTTCATCGCGGAGAGGTTGAGCCCGTGCTCCTTGCGGAACAGCTGCTGCCAGGCGTTGATCCGCTGCCCGTACACGCCGACGGCGGTGGTCTGGCCCGGCTTGGTGAAGTACTCGCCGAGCCCGCTTAGGACCTGGCCCGGCTTGCCCTCGACAAGGCCTTCGCCGATCTTGTCGATGGTGATGTCGACCTTCTTGAAGTAGCCCGGGGTCGCGTCGGTGCGCCCTCCCATCGAGACCTTGATCGGGTTGTTGGGCGGCTGGTCGGCGGGCCACTTGATCTGCTTGATGTCCTTGGCCCAGCGGTCGAGGCCCGCGCTTCCCGCCTGCACCGCGTTGTTCATCGAGTTGGCGACCGAGCCCAGGTCGGGCTTGGCCGGGGGCGGCCACGCCGGCGGACGGCCCGGGAAGTGATAGCCGACCTTGGGCAGGGGCAGGCCGGGGTCAACCATCGATAACCTCCCCCTGCACTTCATCTCGAATCCGGTCCAGGTAGTCGTCCAAGGGGAGCGACGTCCCGGTTCGGTGAACGTGGCCTTCGCGGTCGACGACCAGGGGCGCGTTGCCGTAGAGGAAGTCCCGGTCATCACCGCTCTGCTGGTATTCCTCTGATTGATAGAAGAAGACCCAGCCGATGTCCACCTCCTGCACGCCGGTGACCACGACGCTGGTGCCCGAGTCGCTGAAGAGCTGCTCGAGGTACCTCTCGGCAAGATCCCTGGCCTGGGTTTCGTTGATCTCGTTCATTTGACCGGCATGTAGTACCAGCTGTGGTACTCGGCCATCTTGTCAGGCGTCAGGATGAACTTGGGGTCGGCGACGTCAACGAATTTGACGAAACCATCGGAGTTCACCACGTTGAAGCTGTGCCCGTATTGCTCCAGGGTGGCGACGCCATCTTTGATCACCTCGTGCTCACCTTTCACAAGCACTAATGCCTGGGACCCCGGGCCCTGCGTCTGCATCGCCTTGGTTATCGCCTCCTGGGCCGCCACGGGGTCCTGTCCAAGCTTGATGTACTGACTGTCGAACAGCTTCTCCATCTGCCACATCTTTCGCGCCTGCACGTCTGACATCACCGTGTACTGTTCGCCCGACTTCCACGTCTTGGCGAAGGCCTCCGACACCTGTGTGCATTGGTCGTCGATCGCCGACTTCCGTATCGGACCGCAGAGCGACTTGAGCTCCTTGTTGACCACCCCTTCGACGGCCTGGAGCTGGTCCCCGGTCAGGGTCGCGGCCGACGAGTTGGCCTGGGTGATGCCCTTCTGCGCCAGCGCCGACCCCTCAACCTCCACGCCGGTCGATACCGCCCCAGGCACGACCGGCTTGGCCATCGCCGCGGCGACGTCCTCCGCGCCTCCCTTTGCCGCCACGGCGGCGGCATCACTGGCTCCTCCCTTGGCCGTGACGCCGAGGGCATCCTCGCCCGCGACTTCCAGCCCGGTCTTGGCAGCTGTTGCCGAAGCCTCGGTGGCTTCCTTCGCGGCCAGCTGCTCACCCTCCTTGAGCACGTTCGCCAGCTCGTTTGCCTTTGCCGCCAGGGTCGCGTCCCCCGAAGCGGCGGCCTCCAGCCCCGGCAGCAGGCCCTTGGTGATGCCGGCCGTAGCCAGCTTGGCTGCCCCGTGCGCCATGTCGATCTTCATCAGTGCGTCGATAACCTTGTCGAAGTAGGCCGCCATCGCCTTGGCGCCGGCCATGTCCCTGTATGCCTGCCAGAGGTCGGCGAGATCCGGCGCCAGCTCCGCGTACCCGGCCAGGTACGCGTCCAGGTCCCTGAGCCCCTGGGCCAAGTGCTGGTTGTAGTCCGTGGACCACTTCTGGACGTCCTGGGCCTGCGCGTCCATCGCCTTGGAAAGTTCCTCCTCGAGCTTGTCGAAGTCCTTCTGCGCCTGGTCGAAGGCGCGCTCCAGGTCGGAGATGTCGGCCGGGGGCTTCTTGGGCGGCGCGTTGCCCTCGCACTCCGCCAGCGCCGCCTCGCGCTGGTCCTGCGCCGCCCGCTCCCCGGCCAGGGCGTCAGCGGCCGCCTTGGCGGCGGCGTCGGCCGCCTCCGACTCCGGCCGCGCCTTGTCCTCGTCGGTGCGGGCCTTGTCGAGCTTGTCCTGGAGCTCCTGACGCTGCTTCTCCCGGTCCGCCTCGCCCTCGGCGCCCAGCTTCCTGACGTAGTCCTCGTCCGCCCACTGCGCCAGCTCGTCCTCCATCTGCTTTCGGCTGATCTCGCCCCGCGCGAACCTCGCCCGTATCGCCGCCTCCTGCATCCGCTGGCGGCGGAGGTCGCTGGTGGTCAGCTTGCTGCCGGCGAGGCGCCCCGACGTGCCCTCGATGTAGGACTCGTTCTTCAGCGCATCCAGTCCCGACTGCGCCTCCCGGCGTGCCTTGCGCGCCGCTTCCAGGGCAGCCCGGGCGGCCGCAGCCTTGGCCTGCGTCGGCGCGGCCTCTTCTGCCAGGCGGGCCAACTCCTTCTTGCCCGCCTCGACCGCGTCCCGCGCCGGACCGCAGTCCTTGCACTCGCCGGTCGGAGCGGCGAGCCCGCCCATCCCCAGCAGTCCGGCGGGGGCAGCGCCCGTAGCCGTCACCCACTGGCTGAGGGCGCCGAGCGCGAAGGCCAGCCCACTGGTTGGGACCAGGGCGCCCTGGGGCAGGAACCAGACGACGACGGCGCAAGCTGCGATGCCAACGGCGGCGAAGGCCAGGATTGCGTGGCCGTGGTGCGCCGCCAGCGTTTCGCCGTCGGCGCTGGCCTGGTCGGGGGGCGGCTGCTTGAGAAAACGCCGCAGCCGCCAGCCGGCATACGCCAGCGAGGCCAGGGCGATGATCAGCGCCAGCGGTCGCCCATAGATGTAGTTGATCCAGCCGGTGGCGCGCAGGATGAGGAAGATGGCGATCAGCAGGATGGCGATTAGGAGCACCAGCCGATGGGCCTTGATCACGGTCCAAAGCTGGCCCAGGAAGGCCTTGACGGATCGCCGCGGCCGCGCTGCCTTCTCATTTGGCGCCTCGACCCGGTCGCGCTCGGCGAGCAGGCTCTCCTCCAGGCCTGTCACGTAGGCGGGCGCGACCTGCTCGGCCCCGGGGCCCGACGCCGCAACCTGGCTGCGCGCCAGGGCGAAGGCCCGTCGATGACGGAAGTAGGTCAGAGCCTGGCGGGCGCCGTCGATGCCGCCGCGGAGACGCCCTGTCGCCACGGCCCACTCGTTGAAGACCGCCGGCTGGGACTGCTCGCCGGAGAGCATCAGCTCGGGGCGGTTGCCGAAGGCGCTCCAGTGTCGCCGCCCCTCCAGCCAACCGGTCAGCAGCAAACCGGCGGCCAAGAGCAGCACCTCAAGCCGCCCCTGCAAGGTCGCGCTATACAGCCATTCGAGTGGCGCCGCGGCGCTGGGAAACACGCTCGTCATGGCCAGGCTCGATGTCGCCTGAGCCACCGGACGGGCCACCTTCCAGTTGAACATGGCGTGGTCGAACATGACCAGGCCAAGGGTCACGGCGACAAGGACCGCGCCCTGGCGGCGGTCTTTCAGGAGTCTCACGCCGACGCCGGCGGCCAGGCCCACCAGCCCGGTCGAGATGGCGTGTCCGGGGTCGAAGATCACGGTGCCGCCGGCGTGGTCGGTCGCTTGGATCAGGCCGGGGAGGAAGGGCGTGACGTAGTTGGGCAGCTGCCCAGTCGCCATAAGCTGCAGGTTGCTCTCCACGAATTGGAAACCGAGCCCGATCGTCAGGCCGATGAGGGCCAGGTCCGCCACGGTGAGCCGCTCGCGTTCGGCCGCGATGAAGGCGATGAAGAGCAACGGCGCCGCCTTGGCCAGCTCCTCCACGATCGGCGCCACCGTGTAAGCGGTGCTGATGCCGGGGACAAGCTGCAGGGCCACGCGCTCGATCACGACCGACCAAAGCGCAGCCCCTATGGAGCCGATGCCGAAGAAGACGACGAACTTGGAGGCGCCAACGGTTGTGCGACCGGCGATCAGCCGGCCTTCGACCCAGAGCAGGACCATCATCAGGAGCAGTGCGAAGCCGTACAGGACGTTGGGCAGCGTCATTGCTGAAGCCTGGTCAACAGACGGCCTTGGAGAGGACGTCGGGGGTGTTTGCCGCCGCCCCCGCGCTCTGGTAGGTCCCGCCGCCGTCACGGGCCAACTGCTGCATTTGGTCGGGTTTGTCGTTCGCCGCGGCCTGCTCGTAGATGGTCGAGACCGTGGCGCCCTGGCCCCGGAGCAGGTTCAGGGTGGCGGGGTCGACGGGCTTGGCGTCGCCGTCGCCGATCAGGATCACCTCCTTGACCCCGGTCTCACCGGCGAGGGCCGCGGCCGCGGCCTTGACGGCGGGGTCATAGCTGTCGGGGTCGCTGATGTCCTGGACGCTTCTGACGGCATCGCTCACCGCCCTCCGGTCGCCAACCGGCTGCAGCGGCACTGGGAGCTCGGCCTTGTCGGTGTTGCCGGCAAAACCGATCGAGTCCTGGGGGGAGAGATGGCTGACAGCCGTGTTGGTGGCGTCGAGCAAGAGTTGGTTCTGGGCGCCGCCTCCCTCGAGGTCCTCAACCAGGATGATGACCGACGCATGGCGGCCAGGGCCGCTCGACGCTGAGGCGATGCAATCGCGCGTTGGCGGCGGCGTGCCCGAGGCAAACGCGGCAAGCGACGCTAGGGCAGCCGTCCCACAGATCCCTGCTGCGCCCGCTGGAAGACGCATCCGCTCTCCTCTCCTGCCCTGCTGGGGCCCTCATTATATAGACGGCTGCTCGGCCCCCACAATCGCCAAAATTTGTGCGCCGCGCACCAATGTGCAATACCAGGGAGCCGCGCTTCAGAGCGACGGGTTGCTGGTTCGCTTCTCGATAGGGGCCGGCGCGATCACCGCCTCGTGGCCCGCTGCGAGGGCGCGCACCTCCTCATAGCGGGCGCGGATGTCGTCGAGGTCCTCCATCTCTCGGACTGACTCCTCGCTGGCGCGCATGATCATCTCGGCCTGTCTCGTCAGGATGGCGCGCTGGTCCTTGGTGATGGCGTACTCCATGATTCGGCCCAGCCCGGACAGCTGTCGGATGGCAACCGCGGGCATGCCACGGCCAGCCTGCCGGATCTTGTCGAAGGCGCCATTCACCATCCGCTCATAGCTGACCCCGGGCTGCACCAGGCGCGGGATCCCGGCGGGGTCCCGCCAGACCCGGATCGCCGCAGTGCGGCCCGACAGGTGGCTCAGCCCGGCGGTCAGCCAGTCGATGCAGGTGATCGCGGTGAACGTGTCGTTGATTGCGGGCGAGAGCGCCCTGATCGCGATCTCGACCAGCTGGTCAACCGCGAAGACCGGGTCCTGGGTGAGGGTCCGGTGGTGGCCGGTGACGTGGGCAA
>DASZHA010000040.1:0-61204 GCA_035938265.1 Candidatus Dormiibacterota bacterium | reverse complement strand
GTGCCCTGGATGGGCAATGCCATCGAGTGGTGGCCGAACGCCCGCTCCTTCGGCTTCGCGGAAGGCTCGACCCCCAAGGTCGGCGCCATCATGGTCACCCGCGAGAGCTGGTACGGCCACGTTGCCTATGTCGAGTCGGTGGATCCCGATGGCGGCTTCACCGTCTCGGAGATGAACTACAAGGGCTTCGGCGTCATCTCCCAGCGCCACTTCAGCTCCGTCCCCAGCTTCGTCGTCGGCTTCATCTACTAGGGGGCGCGGTCAACGGCGTAGAGCTGCCACTCTCCTTCGACGCCCTTGAGGGCGTGGGTTCCCCGGTCCGCAAAGCGAAGGCCTGAACCCGAGGACAGGTCCTTCACGACCTGCGAGACCAGTATCTCGCCCGGCGCCGCCTCGTCCATGATCCGGGAGGCGACGTGGACCGTGATACCGGCGAGGTCAGCGCCCTGGACCTCGCACTCCCCGGTGTGAACGCTGGCCCGCACGTCGAGGTTGAGGTGACGGACGCCGTCGCGGGTAGACCGGGCGAACCGGACGGCCGCGGCTGGTGACTCGAACTGCAGGAGGAACCCATCGCCCATCGCCTTGATCTCGCGACCGCGGTGGGCGGTCAGCTCTCGCCGCACCAGCGCGTTGTGCTCGCCCAGAAGTGTCCGCCAGGCGTCATCCCCAAGGGCCTGGGCGCGGTTGGTCGAGCCGACGATGTCGGTGAACACAAGTGTGGCCAGCACCCGCTGCGGCTCAACCCGCCGGCGGTCAGGCCGATCGATGATTCCCCAGGCTGATCCCTGGGTGACGGCCACCGTCCGGCCGTCAGCGTCAGTGATCTCGGCGTCGATGTAGCGGATGTTCCCTGAGCTGTTGCTCACCCGGGCACGGGCAGTCAGAGGGCGGCCGTCGGCGGGGACGCGGCCAAAGAACCGAAAGTTTGCTTCCAGCGCCGCGGCAGACTGCCGCTTCCCCAACTCGGCGAGCAGCCGGATGCATTGGATCTGGCCCAACATGCTGGTCATCGCCCCCTCGGTCACGTTGTTGGAGCCGGCCACGAACCAGGGGCTCGCGGGCATTGACATGCTCAGCTCTCCGTCGCGCAGGTCGAGCCAGCGGGAGCCGAACAGGCGCTGTATCGGGAGCGGCGGAAGCTCGCCCCTGACCAGCATCTCCGCGGCCTCCAAGCCTGTCTTCTCGGCCATCAGCTCAGGCGTGATGGCATGGTTGCCGGCGGGGCGATCCGCCGGGTCGGGTGTCGCGTAGGTTGGAAGCTCGATAGGTTCGATCTCATCGGGTGCCGCCGGCGGCGGGGGCTCCACAGGCTTGACCGCCCACTGGCTAACCGCATGCCCAAGCTGGCGACCCTCGGGGTCCTCCACCTCCACATCGGCACTCACGAACAGGCTGGTGGCGTTGAGCGTCCGCGCCCTCGCCAGCAGGTTCCCGGGCCGGGCCCGGCCGAACCTGAAGAAGTGGATCGACACGGTCAGCGGTTCAACGTCGAACCCGGCCGGGATGGCGGTTGTGGCCACGAAACGGAGGGCTCCCAGGACGACGGGGCTGATGTCCATCGCGGGCAGGGCGATGAAGTTGGCGCTGGACGGCATCGTGCCTATCACCGTGCCGGGGCTGACGTGGCCGATGCGCATCCCGGTGAGGCGGGCAAAGGGGGGCGGGGGGATCTGCCCGGAACCCATGACGCGGACGCGTTCAGGGCCAGGCAGGCTGGGCAGCCAGGCGGGAAGCATGGTTCCGCGTACCGGCTCGTCGGTCGCTGCCCTCCATTCGCTCACAACGCGTCAGCTTGCCACATACGCCGGGTAGGATCCCTGCGTGATAACCGACATGGGCGCGTTCCTGAAGTTCTTTGATGGGCTCAGCCGGCGCGCCGTTCGGGACATCGGATCCCTGCCAGCTGAGGCGGAGACATGGCGGCCACCGGCGGGTGAGGGGGAGAACGCCTGGGACATCGGCGAGATAGTCGGCCACATGGCGGCGTCGCGCATGTATTTCGCCGATGCCTATGTCCAGGGCGAGTGGATCGCCACACCGTGGGACACCCCGACGCGTACGCGGGACGAATGGCTGGTGGCGCTCAACCTCTCCGCCGAACGCTTCAAAGAGAAGCTGTCGGGCACCCCCAGCGATTGGCTCAGCCGCCGGGTGCCCTCGCTGGACACGCCCGGGCTGTCGTTCTCGGCATGGCGCCTGCTCATGATGATGACCGAGCACGAGGTCCATCACCGCTCCCAGGTGGAGACCTACGCCGGCATCATGGGCTGGCCGGTCCAGCACATCTTCGGCCGCAGCGCCGAGGACGTGGGGCTGAAGGCCCGCGGGCCGCGGCAGGTGCCGACGACCTAGCCGGCCCTCCGCGCGTCAGCCGCGCTTGGCGGCCAGGACGAAGTCGCGGAACAGTTGCCGGGCCCAGGCCAGGTCGGGGCGGGCTTCCGGGTGGCACTGCACCGCCACCACCCGGCCGTCGTCGGTCTCAAGGCCCTCGATCACACCGTCCGGGCCGGTTGCCGTGACATGGAGGCCGGGGGCCACCTCTTTGACCGCCTGGTGGTGGCGGCTGTTGACCCTGACCCGTGTCCCAGCGGCGCGGCTGAAACGGGAGCCGGGCTCGATCTCGACACTGTGGACCAGCCTGTCCAGTTGAGGCCCGTGTTCCGACTGGTGCCGAGCGCGTGCCGCGCCCTGGGCGTCGAGGTCCTGGTAGAGGGTCCCGCCCAGGGCGACGTTGATCGCCTGCTGGCCCCGGCATATGCCCAGGATGGGCATGCCGCGCTCCACCGCCGCGCGGATGACCTTGAGCTCAAAGTTGTCGCGCACGGGGTCGGTTCGGGCCACCTCGGGAAGCCTCTCCTCATCGTAGAACGAGGGATCGACATCGGCACCGCCGGGGACCAGGAGGCCGTCGAGCCGCTCGAGGACGGCGTTGATGGCGGCGGGACGATCGTCTCCTGGAGGGAGGAGGACACACAGCGCCCCGGCAGCCTCGAGCGCGCGCGTGTATTCCGGGCTGACGCCGACGCGGTCGGGCTTGTCGGCGGCGTTGGTCTTGCCGCACGTGATCCCGATGATCGGCGCGCGGCTCACGTCAGTCCGGCTTTGCCGTCATTCCGGCGTTGCCGTCATTCCGGCTCGCCGTCGGGCTCGCCACCCTTGGCGATGAGAAAGCCTCGGGCCCGCTCGGTCAGCAGGTAACGATTGACCAGGGACCAGAAGCGGGGGCCATGGCCGCGGTACCGCAGGTGCGCCATCTCGTGGACGATCACATAGTCGATCACCCACGCCGGGAAATCGCGCATCCGCGAACTGAGCCGGACGGCGCCGCTGTCGATGGTGCAGCTGCCCCAGCGGGTGGTCATGTTGTCCGACCAGCGAATCGACTCGGGCACGAGGTCGCCGCCGAAGTAGCGGTCGGCCAGGCGCCGGGCCCTCTGGTCGAGCTCGGCGTCGCCGGTGCGCGCCTTGCGCCGGTCGAGGCGCAGGGCCATGCGCCCGATCCAACGCTGCTCTTCTTCGAGGCTCATGCCCATGGGCAGCCGGATCTCGATGACGCCGTTGCGCCGCTGGGCGCTGATGGTGCGTCGCCGCCGCGGACTGCGGATGACGACGACTCGGTCTGCGGTCGGTGCTGCGAAGAGTGGAAGGACGTCGGAGTTCAAGCTGTCCGAGTCTACCCCGTCATTCGGACGAGCAGAGTCCGGTGGCCCGCCCGAATGCGTCGAGCCCACTGGCTCCGTGGCGTTGCGTCAGGCGGCGGGCTGGTTGCGGCGAATGTCGGGGAAGACGCCGGCGGTCTCGTCGAGAAAGGGATGGAAGAACCGCCGCGGGTCGCCGTCGGGCTCGGTGAGGAGGGCCGGGCCCCGGACGATGTGGAGGACGTCGGCGCGAATGCTGGCCACCCGGCCGTCGATCTCGCAGAACTCGATCAGGGCGCGCGCGTCGAAGGGCTCGCCCTCGTTGTCGACGCCGGAGGCCTCGGTGCTGAGCCAGGCGCAGTCGTCGTCGACATCCTCGGTCTCGGCGATCAGGCTCACCGATGGCAGCGCCTCGAAGAACTCGCCCAGGTACGCTTGCAGCTCCTCGTAGCCGCGGATATGGACGGCGCGCCAGATGTGTGCGTTGGTCTCGATCTCGACCTCTGGACCTGCGTGCACCACCACTTCGATGTCCGGCCTGGTCAGCGTCGGAAGACGGTCCCAGTCGCGGCGAGAGATGGCATCGAAGACCTCGAGCATCAGCTCGCTGCCTGGTCGGGGGTCCTGTGGGGTCGCGGTTTCACTTTCATTCATATTCGGCTCCTCCCCCTTCTGAGGCCTCTGAGATTATAACGCGGTGCGTTATAGAACCATGTGAGGAGCCGTTAAGGTTTGGGGACGGTTTTCCGTGTGATACGGAAGAGCCGGCCGGGTTCAGCCCCGGCCGGCCCTGGCGCTATACGAAATGCAGTCGCTGGCGGCGATCAGGCGGTGGCGCTGTCGATCACCTTGTCGACCGCGCGCGTTACCGACCTGGCGCGACGCCGCACCGACCTCTTGGCGCGACGAACGTTGGCGCCAAGCGCCTTTTCCAGCTTCTTCCAGTTCTTCTCCAGCTCGCGAACCTGCTCGCGTAGCTGTTGGTTTTCCTTGACCAGCTCCTGCACGCGCTTGGTGAGCGCTACGGCAGGACTAGCGTTAGCCGTGCGACGTGTGCGCGAACCAACTGGACGTCCTCGCCGCGCGCCAGTGGTGGTCGTACGAGTTGCCCGTGCTGTCGTGGTCTTTTTGGCCGTCGAGCTTCTCGCCGTGGTGCGGCGCGATGCGGTACGTCTGCGCGCTGGACGCGGTGGCGTGCTCGGCGCAGCTGCTGATTCCGACATTCACTAATCCTCCATTAGTGCCCGGTTAATTGCCGCTCAGGATAACGACATTTTCTGTTTCACAACACGTTTAAGCGGCATGCGTAGCCGGAATGTAACACCATGTTGTAGGCGAGCACAAAATGCCGTCGCCGTGTGCCGGGACCTCGGCGGCTGTGCTATTCTCCGCTGCACGACGCAGTCCTGACCACCGTCTCCGCCGCGCCGAACCTCTCCCCCCGTAGATAGCTCATGGGGGAAGAGAGATGGAAGGGAGACGAGCGCCGCAGGGCCTGGACGCCGAAGATCGGATCGCCCTGGGCCTGACGGCCCAGCACCTGGCGTACCTGGTGATCGCCACGCTGACTGCCTACGCGGTTCTCACCAGTCACCTACCAGGCTTCATCAAATACCCACTTGGCGTATTCACGATGGGGGTCGGAGCCGGTCTCGCCTGGGGGCGAGTGGCGCATCGATCTCTAGGCACGTGGCTGTGGCTGTGCGGCCGCTTCTACGTTCGCCGGCGTCGGTCCGCGCCGGCCGCAACCGCGACGCCAGCCCCCGCTTCCAGCACCGAGGACCGCGTGCCCGAGCCGGCGACGCCGTCGCCGGCCGTGCTCCTGCAGCAGGCGCCGGACCTCGTGCAGACCGGAGACCGTGCGCCCGCGCCGGCGAGGGCCAACCCGCTGCTCAGGCGACGCCTCAGCCTGGCCGAGAGTCAGTTGCTTACGGTCGACGTGCCAACCACGTCGTCTCTCGATCGCGACTTTTTCGCCGCCGACGGCGATCTGTCCAACGCTTCCGGTGACGACAACGATTCCGCCGGTGTGCACATTGATGCCGACGAAGATGACGCCGCGGACGCTCGTGTTTCAGAGCTCGCGCATGACGGTGGGCACGACGTTGGCGGTGCGCGCATTCTGAGTCTTCCCGGCGGGCGTGGCCCGGCGGTTGGTGACGTCGAGGAAACCGCACGGGAGGCTGAGATTGCCGGTGTTGGGGCACCGGTTTTCATCGGCGCCACGCAGCGCATCGCGTTCTTCTCGCTCAAGGGCGGCGCCGGCAAGACCACCCTGGCTTGCGAGGTGGCGGCGATGCTGGCGCGCGATGCCCGCCACCGCGCGGCGGTTGGCGCGTCACCACAGCGCCTGCGCGTCGCGCTGCTCGACATCGACATGGGCTCCGCCAACGTGTCGATGAAACTGGGCTTGACCCACCCCACCATCTGGGACCTCGTCGTGGACCCCAGCCCCGACCGTTCGCGGATCAACGAGTGCCTGGTGGAGCACGAGGAGAGCGGCCTACGGGTGCTGCTCGGTCCGCCAAGAGCGATAGCCAACGCCGAGAGCCGCGCGCTGGGCATGCAGCGGCTGGCCCAGGTCCTGAGCCATCTCGACGAAAACCAGTACCACTTCGTCTTCATCGACATGAGCACCGAGGTCAATGAGCTGACGACGTACGTGCTGGAGGCGGTGCACCAGGTCTACTACGTCCTGACGCCGACGGCGAGCGGGGTGCAGGACACGTACCGGGGGGTCGAGACAGTCCGCCGGATGGGCCACCGGGCCAAGCTCCGGTTTGTCCTCAACCAGCGCCGAGGCGCATTCGACCCAACCGAGATGCTGGCCGACCTGGGCGGCGAGCTGTCGGCGTCAGTGGCGCGGGACGACGCCTTCCTCTCCGCCGAGGACGAGCACCGTCCCGCCGCGCTTTCCCCTGGTGAAGCGCGAAATAACATCCGCGAGCTGGCGCAGGTGATATACCCCGGGTTCGTCGACAGCGCCGGGACCGCCTCGGTTTGGCGTCGCCTGCGCCAGCGTCTTGGCTGAGCCGGCGCCCTCCGCCACGCCACCTCGACCCGACGCCGCCGAGGTGCGACGCCAGGTCCGCGCCCACCTGGCGACGCACCTCGACGCGGCCATCACCGACCCCTTCTCCGCCGAGCCACATCGCGACCTGATCATCCGCGCCCAGGTCGAGGCCGCCCTCGACGCCAACGGCTGGGAGCGCGACGGCCCCACGATATCGGGGCTGATGGACGACCTGGTTGGTCTCGGTCCACTGCAGAAGTACATGGACGACGACACCGTCAGTGACGTCCTGGTCAACCGCTGGGACGAGGTCTACATCGAGCGCGGTGGGAGGCTGCAGCCGACGCCGACCCGCTTCCGCGACCAGGCCCACCTGGAGCAGGTGATCCAGAAGATCGTCGCAGTGGTGGGCAGGGAGATCAGCGTCGAGAAACCGCTAGTGGATGCACGCATGACCGACGGCAGCCGGGCCAACGCCATCTATGCCCCCGTTGGCGGCCCCACGCTCTGCATTCGCAAGTTCAACCACCGCAAGCTCGACCTGCTGCCCGGGGACTCGTCCGCCACCCCCGGGCGAGAGGACTGGGTCCGCGCCGGGGGCATGTCGCGGGCGATGGCCGAGTTCATCGTGGCGATGGCGCGCTGCGGCGCCAACGTCCTCATCAGCGGCGCCACCGGCGCCGGCAAGAGCACCCTCCTCCGGTCCCTGGTGGGCGCCTTCCCGGCCGACGACCGCGTCGTCACCATCGAGGACACCGCCGAGCTGGAGCTTGATGCGCCCCATTGGGTCAAGCTGGAGTGCGTCCACAGCAAGAGCCTGGGGGAGCAGGGAAGCGGCGAGCGCCGGCTGGACGTCGCCGACCTGGTCCAGAACGCCCTACGGATGCGCCCCGACCGGCTGATCGTCGGCGAGATCCGCCACAGCCAGGAGGCGTACCACACGTTGGAGGCGCTCAACACCGGGCACGACGGCTCGGCGACCACGATCCACGCCAGCGGCTGCGCCGATGCCCTGGCCCGTCTTGAGCTGCTGGTCACGCGCGACTTTCCCAGCCTCGGGACCCGGGAGGTCCGCGGCTACATCGCCCGCGTCTTCAGCATCCTGATCCACGTCCAACGGCTCCGCAGCGGGCTTCGCCTGGTTACCGACATCACCGAGCTGGACGGTCTTGACGACCGCGGCGCCTACCTTTTTCGGCCGGTGTTCCAGGCCTCTCTCGGTGCTCGCGAAGCCCCCACCTTCGAGGCGGTGGCCGGCTACCGGCCGGGAGCGCGCCTGTCCCGGCGCCTGGAGCTTGAGGGCGTGCGCTGGATCTCCTAGGTGGCGCCGCCACCGCCCTGGCGGTCTTCGCCCTCGGTGCCGCCGTCCTGCCCCGGTCGGCGCAGCCCGCGGGCGCCCTCCGCCGCTGGTATCGCAGGCGGCTGCAGCGACGGCGGGCCGATCTGTTGCGGGCGCGGGTGGCGATCGGGCCGGCGCCATTTGAAGCCATGGCGATGCTGGCGCCACCCACGGCACTGGTCGCCGGCTGGCTCTATTCGCCAGTGGTCGGAATGGCCGGCTTCGCCGCCGGTCTGCTGCTGCCACGGTCGCTGCTGGCTGTCCTGACGGCAAGGCGGCGGGCGCGGAGCGAGAGGCAGGCGCCCCAGCTGCTCCTCCTGCTGGTGACCAACCTGGGGACCGGCGGCACCTACCTCGACGCCCTGCAAGCCGCCCGGCGGGACATCGGCGACCGCAGCCTGGCCGACGACCTCGGCGAGGTCATCGGTCAGTTCCTCCTGGACGTCCCCCTGGAGGACGCCCTTCGCCAGGTGCGCCCCCGGCTGGCGGGCCGCAACCTGGCCCTGGTCTGGGACAACCTGACTATCTGCGCCGCCCAGAAGATTCCCGCCGAGCGCGCCCGGGAGCTGCTGATGGACATCTCCACCACCGTGCGCTTCAACGTGCAGCTGGCCGGCGAGGTCCGCGCTCAGACCACCGGGCAGCGGGCCCAGATCTGGGTCCTGGCGCTGTTGGTGCCGGCGATCTACCTCTACCTGCGGCTGGTGAGTCCGTACTTCCTCAACGTCCTTGACGACACCTGGACCGGCCGGTATATCCTCCTGCCGGCGGCGGCGGCGCTTGAGGTCCTGGGGATCTACCTGAGCTTCCGTCTCAGCCGCGTCAGCGTTTGACCGGTGCTGCCCGCCCTGGCTGTCAGCACCGCGGTCTTCTGTTTGCTGATGGCGGTCGTGCCCCGGCCACGACGGTCGGGCGCCAGCCGCGCCCTCGCCTTCATCCGCGCCAGCACCCACGACGTGGCGCCGCCCCGACGATCGCGGCGCGCCGTCGCCCGCGAGCTTCTCCGCGGCTTCACCAGCCGCGCCGGCCTGGGGGCGAGGTGGGTCAGCCGCCAGGACCTGGTGGAGGCCGGCATCGACCCCGAGGCCTTCACTCCCGAGGAGGCCACCGGCCTCAAGCTGCTGCTGGCGCTGGTCGCGACGGCGGTGTGCATGGTGATCGGCGCGGGCCTGCCCGGGGCGCTGCTGCTGACACCGGCGGCGGCCTGGGCAAGCTTCACCGCACCCAGCATTTACATCGCGCGGCGACGGGCCCGGCGCCGCGCCCAGGTGCTGGCCGAGCTGCCCGACCTCGTCGGCCTGCTGCGGGCCTTCACCAACGCCCAGGTGCCACTGGAGCAGGCCCTCCACGTGGTATCGGGGCAGGCAAGCCAGGCCGACCCGGCCAACATCCTGGCCGCCGAGCTGCGCCGGGCACTGGGCGAGTACGGGCTGGGCCAAACCATCGGCCACAGCCTCCAGGCGATGGCCGACCGCGTGGGAGTCGACGAGCTGCGGACCCTGGTCGCCGCCATCGCCCAGGGCAAGCGGGTGGGCACTGGGATGGAGCTGATCCTGCGCGACCAGGAGCTGCTGGTCCGGATGGCGCAGCGCAACCGCGCCACTGCGGCGGCGTCCCAGATCTCGACCCGGCTGATGGGCGTGCTGGTGGGGGTCTACCTCCCAGAGTTCGTGATCCTCGTGATGCTGCCGCTTTTCTGGGGGGTGATGCTGCGAGCCTTTGGCTGAGGGTCAGCCGCGGAGGGCGGTCACCGCCTCGCGGACGCCGGGGTGGTTCTCAGCGCCGGGGCCGCGAACGAAGATGCGGGCGTACTCCTTGCCCGGGCT
Organism: Candidatus Dormiibacterota bacterium; assembly: GCA_035938265.1. Lineage (GTDB taxonomy): Bacteria > Chloroflexota > Dormibacteria > DASZGP01 > DASZGP01 > DASZHA01. The sequence goes on along the minus strand of DASZHA010000040.1, from coordinate 51,385 downwards.
CACGGGCTCGGTGGCGTCGCGCGCCAGGATGAGCGCCTCGTCTTCGCCGGCGAGATCGTCGACGTATACGCCCTCACGCAGGAAAACAGGCGCCCGCCCGGCAGCCACCGAGTACACGCCGGTGGCCATCTCGGGGCGCGCCCCGGGATCGCCGGGGAGGCGCCGGACCATCACCTGGGAGGCGCCGGCCAGCGGCGGCGCCGCATCCCCATCAACCGAGGCCGCCTGCGCCGCCTCCAGGCCCGCCAGGAGGTGCGAGAGAAGCAGCGGGACGCGCCCGGCGGAGATCTCCAGCTGGCTGGCCAGCGGCACCGACGCCACCAGCCGCGGGTTGGTCTCGATCACCACCGGGCCCTGGGGGCCGAGGACGAAGTCGACGCCGAACATCCCGGAGTAGCCCGCCTCCACCAGGGCCGACCCCAGCGCCGAAACCGCGGCTGCCGTGGCCACGGCATGCGGGGCGAGGAGCGGCTCGCCGTAGGCGTTGCCTGACGAGCCCAGCGCCATCGGCGTCAGCCACTCGACGCCGGTGACCTGCCGGCACGCCTCGGCGGCGACCACCTCCCCGCCTGGGCCGGCCACCCCGTTGGCGGTGAACGGCATCCCCTCCACCAGCTCGGCCACCCGCAGGGGCCGGTCGCCCTCGGCCGCTCTGATGGCGTCCAGCGAGGCTTGGCTGTCGACAAACCAGGTTCGCTGGCCGGCGTTGCCGCGCGGCGCCTGCACCACCAGCCGCGGGCCCAGCCGCCGGCTGAGCTGGTCCAACGAGCCACCGTTGTGAGCAGCGACGATTTCCCAACGCGGGGTCGGCACCCCGGCCTTTCGCGCGATGTCGACGAACGCCAGTTTGTTCTCGAAGCGCCGGCCCGTATCGAGGCTGTGAGGCGAGCCCAGCGAGCGGCCACCGGCGGCCTCGATGGCGCCCGCCAGCCGGGCGTTGGGCCGGATCGCGATCACCGTGAACCCTCCCAACCCGGCGCAGAAGGCCCGAGCCGATGGGTGCTCGAAGATATCGACCGCCGACATGTAGGCGACTCGCGGATCGCTCACGTGCTCCGAGAGGCAGAAGACCTCGACACCCCGCTGACGCAGTCGCTCGACCGCACCAGAGCGCTGGACGCAGAAGAGCACGGTCTCGGGGAGGAGCCGCTCGAGCCCGAGGGCCCACCAGACGTCGTGAGCCACCACCGCCGGCCTCGATTGCCCCAGGGCATCCCGGGCCTGCACCACCGCGGCCTCCTGCGCTGTCAAGGCTGAAGCCTCACCGTAGGTCGGCGACGAGGTCAACGACCTCGCGGAACTCGGTGGCCGGGTGCGGTACCGAACCGATCGCGTCGATGGCGGTCCCAGCCTGGGCATCATCCACTGACGCCGGCGCCGCGCGGCCGGTGAGCAACAGGCACGCCTGTGATATCCCATTGGTCTCAGCCGCAAGCCCCAGCCCGGCCAGCGCCGCCCAGCACTCGCGGGCCAGCGCGTATCCCTGTTCCTCGAGGAAATGGCCGGCCTCGATGATGGCGTTGTCGCCGACCCACCAGGCCTCACCACCGCTGGCGCGGACCAGCCGGACGACGTCGTCGGTGCGGTTTGAGTGCTTGACGCCGAGGTCGCCGACGATGCTCCGCTTTCCCTCACCGGGACGGTCGAAGGCGGCACTCAGGCCGTTGACCAGCCCCGCCTGCACCGGGTGGAGGGCAACCCGGCTGCCGCGCTCCGCCAGCGCCTCGCCGACGGCCTGGTAGGTGGTGCCGCTGCTGGCGTAGCCAAAAAGGGCGATGTCCTCGCCGGGCAGCTCGGCGGCCAGCTCCTCGCCCAGGGTCCGGAAGCCGGCCAGCGCCTCGGGCGACTGGGAGGGACGCAGGTCGGGCCAGCCGCACACCCGCGACAGCCTGATGGTGTAGTTGATCGGCTTGGTGGTGACCACCACCCGGGCGCCGGCGTCGCGGATGGCGGCGGCGCGGCCGGGCTCGGTCATCGGCGAGATCAGCGCCACCACCTGGACCCCGGCGGCACGGCCGTAGGTCGCCGCCGCCAGGGCAGCGTTGCCCGACGACGAAATCACCGCGACGCGGTCGCCGCGCGCCATGCAGGCCTCCAGCTGGGCCCTGGCTCCGCGGTCCTTGTGCGAACCGGTGGGGTTCTGGTCCTCGCGCTTGACCCAGACGGTCTCGACCCCGGCCCACTCGGCGAGCCACTTCTCGCGGCGGAGGGGGGTGCCGCCCTCGCCCAGGGAGAGCATCACCGTGCTTGGCTATGATCGAAGGACATGGCCAATTGTCCCGAATGCGGAGCGCCCATCGACCAGCCCAACCCCCGGTTGGGTGAGGTCCTGGTGTGCGCGGGATGCGGCGCCGACCTCGAGGTGATCAGCACGGACCCGATCACCGTCGAGGTTTACGAGCAGGAGGAGAAGTAGGCTCCACCGCCTCGGCGGGCGCCGTTTCCTGGTCTCGGACTCCCCCACCAAGCGTTGCCGCACGCACCAGCTTCTTGAAGCCGACGTCGTCCGAGGTCCCCACGTAGTAGAGGGAGAAGAAGCCGGGACAGGCGGGCGAGAGCAGGACCTTGTCGCCCGCCGCGGCCAGCGCAACGGCGCGATCCACGGCGAAGGGGAGGTCGGGCACGGCCTCGACGGCAACGCCCTCGGCCTGCAGCTGCGCCATGATGCGGTCGGTTCCGGCGCCCGGCAGCGCCAGGCCGATTTTGACGGCGTAGCGTGCCGCCGCGGCCAGGCTCGAGGCATCCAGCCCTTTGTCATCGCCGCCGAAGATCCAGACCACGCCGTCGCCCAGGGTGCGCAGGGCGGCCTCGGTGGCGGTGGGCGTGGTGCTGTTGAGGTCGTCGTAGAAGCGCACGCCGTCTGAGTCCCAGACAAACTGGATCCGGTGCTTGAGCCCGCGGAAGCGGCGCACGGCGTCGTGGATGGGGCGCGGCGGCACCCCCATCGCCAGCGCCGCCGTGGCCGCGGCGGCCACGTTCTCCATGTTGTGCCGTCCGGCCAGCGGGATGTCCTGTGTCGCCAGCTGGAAGCCGCCCATCCCGATGTCGACCAGGCGGCTGGGCTCCACGCGGATGCCACGCTCGCCCCGGTCGCCCGTGGTCTGGCCGAACCAGAACACCTCTGCGGTGGTGGCGCCGACCATGGCGCGGGTGACGGCGAGGTCGGCGTTGAGCACGGCGATGTCGCCCGGCGACTGGCGGCGCACCAGCCCCGTCTTGGCCTCGAGGTACCCATCCCAGCCGCCGTGCTCGTCCAGGTGGTTGGGAAAGACGTTGGTCACCACCGCGACGTCGGGGCTGCGGTCCAGCGCCTTCAGGTGGCGGTTGCTGATCTCCAGGAGCAGGATGCTGCCGGCACCGGCGGTCTCCAGCCGCCCCAACGCCTGCTGTCCGTGGCGATCGTTGCCGGCGAATATAACGTCGCGCCCGCCGGCAACCAGCATCTCGCCCAGCAGGTGGGTGGTGGTCGACTTGCCCAGGCTGCCGGTGACGCCGACCACAGTGCCCGGCGCCAGCGCCAGGTAGAGCTGCACCAGGCTGAAGAAGCGCGACTGCAGCGCCTCTGACTCCAGCAGAACTCGGTTGGCGTCGTACAGGTACCACCCCTGGGTGACTGCGATGGCGCCGGCGTCCTCGATGCCGTCGAGGTAGCGGTCCTGGAAGCGCAGGTCGACCGAGGCGTGCAGCCGCGCCAGCATCGCCGCCCGCTCGTCCTTGGGCCAGCCGACGTGGACGCGGTTGAAGGCGCGGTCGAAATCAGCGGCGGCGGCGAAGTCGTGGCCGACCAGATTGGTGAAGCCGTGGTCGAGGAGGAAGAGGAGGAGGTGGGCGCCCTCTACGCTCCCGGCGCCGACAACGTGTACCGAGCCCTGTCTCAGCGCTGCAAGGTCGTCCCACGACCCGATCCGCTGGCCTATTGGTTTCAGGGCAGCTGCACCGGCCGCCGGTACCCCTGGTGTTGGTATCGCTTGGCGTTGTCCTCGAGGCGCTCCTCGATGACCCGCTGCTCGGTGCGGCAGGCGTGCAGCAGTGAATCCGGCGACGTGACGAGCATGACGTGTCCCACCTTCTGCCCGATGGGGGTGGCGAAGAGGAGGTCGCCGGCCCGGCGCTCGCCGTCGACCACGCGGGCCCCGACGTGGCGCTGGTCGCCCGTGTGCTTGGGCAGGAGGATCCCGGTGGTCAGCGAGAACAGGCGCTGCACCAGGCCCGAGCAGTCGTAGCCGGCAGCGGTGGTCCCGCCCCAGCGGTACGGTGTGTCCAGCGCCTCGCGGCCGGCGGCGAGGAGGTGGCCGAGGACCTCGGCGTCCGGGCGTTGGATGGCGGGGTCGGGGTCGATTGCGTGGCCGGGGGCGGCGCGCACCCGGTGCTCCCAGTCCGCGCGCGAGGCATCTGCCTCGGCGGTGACGACGCCCGCCTCATCGATCCAGCCGATGGTCAGGTCCGGGCCCTGGACCAGCATCGCCCCCGGCAGCCGCCCCAGGAGCCGCAGCGCCCCGTCGATGGCGAGGTATTCGGTGGCCCGGGCCTGGTCCTGGCCCATGGAACCAGGGTCCCGCCACACCTCCAGACTTGCTCCGCTGAGCTTCAGCCAGGCCTGCTCCAGGCGCGCCACCGGGTCGCCGATGACCTGGATATCGAGGCCGGCTGCGTGGCGCTCCGCGATCTTCCGCAGCGCGGCGCCCTGCCCCGGGGTCAGCACGGTGCCACGGACAACGGGGACGCTGCCCTGGTGCTCAACCCCGACGTCCACCAGCCGCAGCGGCATCGAGGCCTGGCTCTCGATGTACTCGGCCACGTCGGCCGCCAGCGCGGTGGTGCTGGCGGTCATGCCGCCTCCTCCTCCGCCTCCGCCAGCAGCCCCACCAGCTGGTCCAGCGAGTGCACCACCGGGCCGTCGGGGTGGGGCACGGCTCGCTCGCGGTCGACGAGCACGGCGGTAAGGCCGGCGGCACGGGCGCCGAGGATGTCGGCCCAGTAGTTGTCGCCGACGTGCCACGCCTCCTCCGCCTCCACACCCAGGCGGCGGAGGGCGATGCCAAAGATCTCCGGGTCAGGCTTCATCGTCCCTGCCTGCACCGAGGGCAGGATGACGTCGAAGTACTGGCTCAGACCGTGGCTGACGCAGACCGCGTCCAGGGTGTCGACGAAGTTCGAGATGACGGCCATGCGGATCCCCTGGTGGCGGAGCTCGTCGAGGGTCGGGATGACGTCAGGAAAAAGCCGCCACGACGCCGGGCTCCAGGCCGCGGTGTAGATCTTCTTCCCGAGGCTGCCATGGATATCGATGGGCAGGCCGAGGCGCTCCAGGACGATGCCGTTGTACTCCTCCCAGAACTCGATGGCGAGCTCCATCGAGGACTCGAACGGCCGGCCCTCACGGGTCGCCCTGATGTAGAAATCGCGCGCCGGCCGCACCGCGGCGTCGAGCTCCGCCGCCGTCACGGTGTGGCCGTGCTGGGCCAGGATTCGGAGGTAGAGGTCAGGCCCGGTCGGCGCGTGCTGCAACAGGGTGTAGCCCATGTCGAAGCAGATCGCGTTGGGTCTTGGCATCAGGCAGAGCGTAACAGCCACCTTGCGGGCGGGAGCAGCCCGCCGGGGTCAGCCCAGGAGCGCTGTCGCCGCCCGCTGGTAGTAGGCCTCGGTGTCCTCGTAGACCGCCAGCAGACGGTCGGCGGTGGCCTCCCATGAGTACGCCTCAGCCACCGTACGGCCAGCGTCGCCCATGGAGCGGGCCAGCTCGGGGTCATCGATGATGCGGGTCAGGGCATCCGCGTAAACGGCGGCGTCGTGGCCGGCGACGGTGATGCCGCTGACGCCGTCGATCACCAGCTGTCGCAGCCCGCCGACACGCGACGCCACCACTGGGGTCCGGCACGCCTGCGACTCGATCGCCACCAGGCCGAACGACTCGCTGTGCGATGGCAGAGCGGTGACGTCCGCCAGGCTGTAGTACCGGGGCAGCATGTGGTGTGGCACCTTGCCGGCAAACGTGACCTGCTCGGCGACGCCGAGCTCCTGGGCCAGCGCCGTCAGGCGGCCGCGCTCGCCGCCATATGCGGCGGCCTCCACCAGCCCGTTACCGCTGTCTTCGCCCAAGACCAGGAGACGTATATCGGTCGCAGACCGGCGGGCCAGCATGTCGGCGAGCGCGTGGACCAGGGTGTCAACGCCCTTGAGCCGCTCCAGCCGCCCGGTGAAGAGGATCACCTTCTCGTCGGGGCGGATGCCGAGCCGGGCGCGAAGGTCGCCGGGGTCAACGTCGCGGAAGACTTCGGTGTCGACGCCGAGGGGCACCACCGAGATGCAGTCCCGGTCGGCCCCGTAGAGGTAGGCGAGGTCCTCCACCTCCACCTGGGTCGGGGCCACCAGGCGGTTGCAGCCGCGCACGGTCTCCAGCTCCACCGCCACCCGCTGGTCTGGCTCCTGCGTCGCGCCCACGGGGCGGTCGCGGTCCTTGACTCGGGCGAGGGTGTGGGCCTGGTGGAGCCAGGGCACGCCCCAGAGCCCGCTGAGCCGGCGGCCGGCCCAGCCGCTGATCCAGTAGTGGCTGTGGACGAGGCGGAAGTAGACCTCGTTATCCCGCGCCCAGGCCGCCACGCCACGGTAGAAGTCGGGCATGTGGTAGAAGAGCGCGTTCTTGCTGATGGGCGCCTCCGGCCCGGCGGCAACGTGGACCAGGTGACAGCTGTCGGGTAGGTCGACGTGGGCCAGCGCCCCGCTGTCCTCCTTACGAGTGAAGATGACGCTGGGCACACCCCGCTTGGCGAGGCGCGCGGTGACCTCGCGGACATAGATGCTCATACCGCCGTTCTCGGCGCCGCCGATCTCCGAGAAGGGGCACGCGTGCGCCGTTATCACCGCCACCGGGCGCTGGTCGCTCATGACAGCTCCACCGTCAGGTGGACCAGGGGCCGATCCGTGGCGCCCAGGTCGTATTTGTACTTTTCATTGCCTCGTAGGAAGTCGACCTCGTTAAGACCTGCCTCGATGGTGAGACGGATCTCCTCTGTCATGAGTACGAACCCTGGGGCCAGCTGGTTGTATTCCGGGTCATAGCCGGAGTTGTAGAGCAGCAGGGTGCCGCGGTAGACGAAACCTAGGACCGCGGCCAGCGGCCGGCCCTCGTGGACCAGGGTGCGCAGCGACAGCCATCCCTCCTCCTCCAGGTGGCCGCAGATGTGTCGGAAGAAGGTCTTGATGTCCTCGGTCATGAAGTCCGCCTTCTCTCGCATGCTCTTGGCGTGGACGTCGAAGAAGACCTCCAGGTCGTTGGCCAGGGTGGCCTGGCTGGTCTCGGTGATGGTCCAGCCGCCGGCGTCCTCCAGGCGCCGCCGCTTGCGCCGCAGCTCGTGCCGGTGCTTCTTGCCCAACCGGGCCAGGTACTCGTCCCAGGTCGAGGGCAGCTCGATCCGGGGGCTGACCTCCTCCTCCTCGACCGAGAAGCGACGGTCGAGGTCGGCAGCGGCCTGGATGATCGCCTTCAGCGTCACCCCATCGCTGCGCAGGTAGTGGAGGTCGAGCACCAACCCCGGCCGCGTCAGACATCGCTCCAGGAAGGCTCGGCCGGCGGCTTTCTCGTAAGCGGGCTCGACCATGAAACCGAGGTAGTCGGTGACCTCGAGGCCGCCACCAAACCGCACCAGGGTAAAGCCGCCGGCCTGTTCCTGGTAGGTCGGCGCGATCCCAACCAGCCGCCCCGCGTCACGGAAGGCAACCAGGTCCAGGACGCGACCGTCGCGGTCGCCGAGGTCCTGCCACCAGGAGTGCTGCCACATGTAGGTGAGGAAGAGGTTGTCGGTGGAGGCACGCTTCTCCAGGTCGATCCACTCGTCGCGGAGGCTGACAAAGGCGTCGGCGGTGGAGTAGCCCTCAACCTCGAGCGCCCCATTCGGGTTAGGGCGCGACCGATCGGCGGTGGCTGACATGCCCAAGTATCGTATGACGGGCACAAATGCCGGCCAGGATTTTGTTCCTCTTTTCAGACCAGGGCGCGGGACATCGGGCATCCGCCACCGCTGTGCAGCGGGCGATGGAAACCGAGTATCCCGGGCGCTTCGACATCCAGCTGCTGGACCCTTTCGTCGAGGGCAGCAGGCCCTTCCTCAGCTGGCTGGTGTATCGCTACAACTGGCTGATCAAGCACATGCCGCGGACTTACGGGATGATCTTCCACGGCACCGACAACCGGGCGATGACGCGGGCCGCCATCCGTGTCCTCGGCAACCAGTTCCGGCCGGGGATCCGCCGGAACCTCAGCGACCGGCGCCCTGCCGGCGTGGTTTCCTTCCACCCCCTGACCAACCACCTCGTCGTCGAAGCGATCGAGAAGCTCGGCCTCGACGTGCCCTTCATCACGGTGATCACCGACATGAGCGACTTTCACCGCTTCTGGATGTCGAAGAAGGCCGACGTGGTGGTGGTGCCCTCGCGCGAGGCGCGCCGCTATTGCGTCAAAAAGGGCCTTGACGCCCGCAAGGTCCACGTGGTCGGGCTGCCGGTCGACCCGCGCTTCACCGGTCCGCTGCACGGCCAGGCCAAGCGCGACCTGCGCGCCCGTCTTGGCTTCAGCGACCAGCCGACGCTGCTGCTGGTGGCCGGCGGCGAGGGGGCCGGCCGGCTGGCGGCGCAGGCCAAGGCGCTCGACGCCGCCGGGCTTGGGCTGCAGCTGTTGGTGGTCTGCGGCCGCAACGAGAAGCTCCGCGCCCGGCTGGCGGCGCGGCAGTACCACGGGCCGGTGCACGTCTTTGGCTTCGTCGAGAACATGCCCGAGCTGATGCAGGCCTCGGACGCGATCGTCACCAAGGCGGGGCCCGGCACCATCGCCGAGGCGCTCATCACCGGGCTTCCAATCTTCCTCACGTACTTCGTCCCCGGACAGGAGGAGGGCAACGTCCATTTCGTCCTGGAGCAGGGCGTCGGCCACTACGCGCGCCGGGTCAGCAAGCTGGTGTCGCTGGTCCGGCACGCCCTGGTGGAGGACCGCGATGAGTTCGAGCGGATGCAGGGCCACGCCGAGACAGTGGGGCGACCGGCGGCGGCGGCCGAGATCGCGGACCTGATTGCCGCCGCGGTGGAGCCGCCCGCGGCGGTCGACGAGGAGGTTCTCTAGGGCTGACCGGCTAAACCGGCTCCGGCTCCTGGGGGATGGCGGCCGACCGCTCCTGCGCCAGCATGAAGCCCAGGCTGGCCAGCAGGAACAGGTCGAAGAGCACGTCGAATGCGCCGGCGAAACCGGTGTCCAGCAGGTTGAACGGCTGACCCAGCAGGAGGTTGACCAGCACCGAGAACTCGAAGAAGCGGTAGGCGCGCAGCCGCGACCGTCGCATCTGGAGCAGCCCCATGATCGTCAGGACGCCGGCGAGGAGCGAGGCCACCACCGCGATCCAACCGGTGGGGCCGCCCATGTCGTTGAGCGCCGCCTGGGCGTCGCCAACGCCGAAATGGGCCAGCGCGAACGCCAGCGTCAGCGCGACGAAGGCGAGCACAGCGCTCAGGGCGCGGATGACGAAGACGGCTGCGATCACGCGCCGGAACCAGCGCTTGCTAGCCCGCGCGATATACCAGCGGCGCAGCGAGGCGACCATCTCCATCAGCCGGTGCTCGCCCCGTGGGCGCGGCCGGTAGGCCACGAACTGCGCCCGCAGCGCCGGCACCAGCGCGTCGGCCTGGTAAGAATCGTCGAGGAGCGCCAGTGCTCGCAGTCGGTTGGCCTCGGTGAGCGTGCCGGTGGCGATGTCCTTGGACAGCTCGATGGCGTTGACAAGGTACTCCGCCGGGCTCAGCCGCCGCATGTTCCGCACCTGCCGCGCCACCAGGAACAGGACGGCGAAGACCGCGTATACGATCGCCGCCGTGGGTCGGAAGAAGTAGTTGTTGTCCGCGGTGACGAACTTGCCCAGCTCGTCGATGAAGGCGCCGAAGCCGACGCCGCCGGCGATCGCGGCGATGCGTTTGACGGAGCCGGAGAGAAACGCCAGCAACAGGCCGATAGCGATGACCATCCCCAGCCCACCCCAGAGGACGTGGGCGATGTGCAGGCCATTACCGCCGAGCTGCGGGTAGTTGGTCACCTCCAGGTAGATGCGGATCATGAGCACGGTGGCGACGGCCACCACGAGGAAGATGTCGACGACGCCGGCGTCGATGGCGCGCACAGGCGCGCGCGTGCGCGCCGGTATCGAGGTGCTCCCCGCTTGGGCCGTGCTCACATCGCCGCGTCGCAGACCAGCCGGTAGTCGCAACGTCGGCATTTCCACGCCGACGGCGCCGGCGTGAAGTCCGTGGCCATGATCCCCGCGGCCAGCTCCTCGGCGACCTCGCGGTCGGACTGCAGCTGGGAGGTCGTCTTGAGCACCTCGATCTCGGTGGCGTCCTCGAGGTAGCAGATCGCCATGGTCACGGGCTTGAGCCCGAAGACCTGCTCGACGGCGATGGCGTAGATGCCCAGCTGGAGGTCGCGCTCCAGCTGCCAGTCCTCCTTGACCTCGCCGGTCTTGTAGTCGATCACGCGGAAGCCTTTGGGGGTCCGGTCGATGCGGTCGATCCGGCCCTGGACGCGGAAGCCCGACATGCTGAGGGTGAACTTCTGCTCCGGCGGCGAGTGCAGCACGCGCCCGTCGAGGCGGCCTTTGCGGTGCAGGCCGGCGATGAAATCGCGGCCACGAGCCTGCCAGAGGTCGGCGTTGACGGGGTCACAGAAGCGCTCCGCGGCGAAGTGGCGGTCGAACGTCTCCTGGGCCACCTCCAGTGGGGGCTGCCCATCGTTGGCGCCCTCGAGGATCTCGCGGAGCGCATTGTGGACGGCGACGCCAAACTGCTGCTCGGGGCTGGGTCGCGTCGGCAGCCGGTAGACGTAGCGGTACTGGTACGCCCGCGGGCATTGCTGGTAGAGGTCGAGGGCGCTGTAGCTGACGCTCAGCTCGGGGACCTCCGGGTGAGGCATAGGCAGGGCGGCCTGGGCCACCGACGGCGCGACGACCTCGACCTCGGGCACCGGCTCCGCCTTGGGCGGCTCCACCACCTTGCCGTCGGGGGCCGGCAGGAACCCCATCTCCGCCAGGAAGCGCGATGGCTTCCAGCGTTTGGTGCCCTCGTAGCGCTCGGCGGCGGAGAGGAAGAGGTGTCGTTTGGCCCGGGTCAGCGCCACGAAGGCAAGGCGCCGCTCCTCGGCCATGCGCGGGTCGCGGGAGCCGACCTCCTCGACGATCAGCTCCTGGGGCAGAGGCAGCGCCTCGCCCGGGTTCTTGAACGGGAAGCGGTCCTCGACCAGGCCGGGGCAGAAGACGGCGGTGAACTCCAGGCCCTTGGACTTGTGGACCGTCATCAGGTGGACCGCCTCCGTCCCGGTGTCGATGGGCGGGATCGCCTCCTCGGACTGCGACGCCTCCACCGCGCCCAGGTAATCAACGAAAGCGGCCATGGTGGCGTCGGGGTGGTTGTCGCAGTAGGCCTCACAGAGCTCGACGAACTTGTCGATGTTGGCCCCCGCCTGCCGTCGCTGGATCTCCGATGGGTAGTCGAGGACATCGACATACCCGGTGCCCTGGAGGGCGCTGAAGAGGACCTCGTCGGCCCGGGCGCGCAGGCTCTCAGCGCGCAGCTCGCGGATCAGCGCCAGCGCCCCGGCGGCGCGGGTCCACTCTTCCGCCTCGACGCCGGCGAGACGACCCAGCGCCTCCTCGACGGGGACCTCGTCGCGGCGCGCTGCCGCGGTGAGGGCCAGGATCTTGGCCCCGGCGAGGCCCACTCCCGGCATCGCCAGGACCCGGGCCGCGGCCTGGTTGTCGTCGGGGTTCACCAGCAGCTGCAGTACGGCACGGATGTCCTTGATCTCGGGCTGGTCGAGGAAGCCCCGGCCGCCGGACAGCTGGTAGGGGATGCCGGCGCGCTGCAGGGCCCGGGCGTAGGCGCGGAGCTGCGCGTTGGTACGAAGGAGGATGGCGATCTCGCCCGCGGCCAGCTTCTCGGGGCCGGATATCAGCTCCACGATGCGCTCGACCGCCCAGGCCACCTCGTGGTTGCGATCGGGCGCCAGGTAGACGCGCGCCGCCGGGCCGGTGCGGTCGCTCTGCACCTCCTTGGCGACGCGCTCGGGGTTGTGGCTGACCAGCCGGTGGGCTGGCGCCAGGACCTCCTGGGTGCTGCGGTAGTTGGTCGTAAGCCGCACGATGCGAAGGCCGGGGTAGGTCTTGCGGAAGCGCCGGAGGTTGGCCACCGAGGCCCCCCGGAACTTGTAGATCGACTGGTCGTCATCGCCCACTACGGCGACGTTGCCCTCCTCGCCGGCGAGCAGCTCCACCAGCCGCAGCTGGGAGAAGTTGGTGTCCTGGAACTCGTCGACCATGATGTGCGACACATTGGCGCGCCAGCGCTCGCGCACCTCCTGGTCTTGCTCCAGGAGCCGCACGCTCCAGTAGATGATGTCGTCGAAGTCGAGCATCCCCGCCGCCGCCATCTCCTCCTGGTGGGCGCGGTAGAGAGCGGCCACCTGGACGTGGAGGTCGGAGCCGAGGCGGTGCTCGTGGACCATGTCGGTGGCGATGCGGTGGTAGTCATCGGGCCCGGCCATCTCCTGCTTGGCCCGCTCCAGGAGCTTGAGCAGGTCGGGCGCGACGTCGCGCGGCCGGGGCAGCCGGTAGAGCTCCTCGGGACGGAGTCGCTCCAGGACGCGGCACATCGTCGACCACTTGTCGACTTCGGCCGCGATTCGGAACTGACGCGGGATCGGCAGCCGGTGGCCCTCCTCGCGCAGGAAGGCAAGGGCGAAGGCGTGGAAGGTCGACACCATCAGGTCGCGGTAGCCCGTGCCGCACAGGACGGCGATCCGCTCCTCCATCTCCCGCGCCGCCTTGTCGGTGAAGGTCAGGACGGCGATGTTCTCGGTGTCGACGCCGGGCAGCTGGAGCAGGTTCATGTAGCGGTAGGTGATGACGCGGGTCTTGCCGGTGCCCGGTCCGGCAAGGACCAGGAGCTGGCCGGTGAGGGTCTCGCAGGCCGCCGCCTGTTCGGGGTTGAGCCCGGTGGTGGCAACCGTCACGGCTTCTCGCCTTGCAGCTTGAAGCGGATGTCGGCAACGAGGTCAAAGCCGAGCTCGGCGTTGAGTCGCTCCATGATGTCCTGCCGCTGGACGAGGAGGGCGTGGCCCATCGCCGGGGAGTCGGTCTCGACCGTCATGCGCCCGCGGGAGAACGCGGCGACGGTGGTGTGCTCCGCCACCATGTCGCCGACGACCGCCGGCCACAAGTTCACCAGCTGCATGTGCCGCGCCCGCGTCTTCAGGCCCATCTTGGCTAACGTCGGCATCATCAGGTCCGAGAGCTCGGCGGGGCCGTCGTCCTTCTTGCCGGCGCGGCGGCGGCGGGGTCGAAACTGCAGGACCGGCGCGCTGGGTGGGGGCAGCTCACGGTCATCGTCGCTCACGGCTGCAGGCTCGCCACGGTCCCCGCCGTCACCCGGCGGGCGGCCACCCGGTCAACGAATCCCGGCGGGAAGTAGCCCTCCTCGGCCGACGTGATGACCGCCTGGGGGACCGCCTCCACGAGCGCCAGGAGGTGCTCGCGACGGGGCGCGTCCAGCTCCGACATGACGTCGTCGAGCAGCAGGACCGGAGCCACGCCGTCGTCCGAAAGGACCTCCACCTCTGCCAGCTTGAAAGCCAGGATGGCGGTCCGCTGCTGGCCCTGGGAGGCGTGGTTGGCAGCGGGGAGCCCACCCAGCTGGAAGCTGATGTCGTCCCGATGGGGGCCCGCGACGGTCAGGCCCCGGGCGACCTCCTCGCGCTCGCGGCCCTGCAGCTCGGCGACGATGGCGGCGGCGGGGTCGGCGGGGTTCCCGGACGGGTCCACGCTGGGAGCGTAGCTCAGCTCCAGCGCCTCCCCGCCGGCCACGTCGTCGTAGCGCTCCGCCACCAGGGGGCCGACCCGGGCCAGGCACCGGCGCCGGGCCTCGACCACCTCGGCGCCGACGCGCCCCACCTCTTCCGTCCAGTACCCCAGTGCCGAGACCGGCTCCAACTCCTGGGCGATGCGCTTGAGCAGCCCGTTGCGCTGCTCGACGACCCGGCCGTAACGCGACAGCAGCGAGGCGAACCCCGGCTCCGACTGCGTCATCAGCCCGTTTAGGAGTCGGCGCCGGCCCTCCCCGGAGCCGCGGATCAACCCCATCTCCTCGGGGTGGAAGAGCACGGTTTTGACCCGGCCCGCCAGCGATGACGACGCCAGCGGCTTGCCGTCAAGGACCAGCTTGCGCTTGGTCCGGGGCCCGCTGTCTCTGTCCAGCCGCACCTCGAGTGTGTGGGCGCCCCCGACATCGGCGAACTCCAGCACCACCCGCGCCGCGTGCTGCTCCCACATCACCATCTCCGCCAACACCGCGGACCGCGGCGAGCGCGAGGTCGCCGCCAGGTAGATCGCCTCCAGCAGGTTGGTCTTGCCCTGCGCGTTGGCGCCCAGGAAGAGGTTGATGCCAGGCGTCAGCGGAACGGCCTGTTTTGTGTAGTTGCGAAAGGCGTAGAGGCTGACCGCGGTCAGCACTGGAAACGACCTAGGGTCTCGAATCCACGCCCCGCTACATCGCCACCCGGACGGGCATGATCACATACGTGTAATCCTCTTTGCCGGCCGGCTTGACCACCCCCGGGCTGAGGGGGCCGTTAAAGCCCAGCGTCACCTTCTCGGTGGAGACCAGCGCCAGGACGTCGAGCAGGTAGCGCGAGTTGAAGGCGATCTGGATATCGGCGCCGTCGATCTCGGCGCTGACGGACGCCTCGCTGGAGCCCACCTCGCTGGTGTTGGCGGAGATCGAGATCTCGCCGGCCTCGGTCTTGATGCGGACCACGTTGGCGCTGTCGCGGGCGAAGATGGCGACGCCGCGGGTGCGCTCCAGGAGCTCCTTGGCAGCCACCGTGATGGTGGTGTTGGACTGCTCTGGGATGACCTGCGAGTAGTTGGGGTAGGTCCCCTCGATCAGCCGCGACATCAGCTCGACGCGGGGCAGCGAAAAGAACACGTGGTTTCGCGAGCGCCCCATCGACATCTCCACTGTGCCCTCGCCCTTGAGGATCCGGCTCAACTCGGCCAGCGCGCGCGCCGGGATGATCACCGAGTCGCCGGCGCCGTCCTCCTCACCTCCGGGGGCGCCTGCGGTCTTGGCCGGCAGGGTGCGAACCGCGAGGCGGTGGCCGTCAGTCGCGGCCAGGGTCAGTTGCTCCGAGCCAAGCTGGGTCAACACCCCGGTCAGCACCGGGCGGCCGTCGTCGGCGCTGGCTGCAACCACCGTCTGCTCGATCGCCGGCACCAACTCGGACTGCTCCATGGTCACCTTGAGACCCTCCTCCTGAGGCGGCAGAGGCGGGAACTCCTTGGCGTCTATGCCCTTGATCTTGACGTCGTGGTACGGGCCGCACCTGGCGCTGAGCGTCTGGGTCTTGGTGTCGAGCTCCATCTCCAGTTGCTCGTTGGGAAGCTGGGCCACGAACTCGGTCAACAGCTTGGCCGGCAGGGTCACCGACCCCTCGGCCGCCACCTCGGCGTCGACGTGGTCGACGATCCCGATCTCCAGGTTGCTCCCGGTCAGGCGGAGGCCTTCCGTGGTGGTCTCCATGAGGACGTTGTTGAGGATTGGCAGCGTGGTCCGCGGGCTGACAGCGCGCGATACCACCTGCAGTGCATGGCCCAGGGCATCGGGCGAGCAGGTCAGCTTCATGGTTTACACCACCCCTTTACTGAGACGCTTCTGATGATTAATACGAGTAGTAGGAGAAGAGCGGTGGAAATCCCGGACAAGCCATCCCCTTGAGTTCCAACCGTCAAAAATTATAGGTGCGCTGACGGGGGACAAATCGGTGCCGGCGCACAGGTTGTGCGCCTCGTGCAGGGTTGTCCGCCGCGCCAACAGGTCGCGGCCCGTTTCCAACACCCGGCTGGGGACAGACGCGGTCGTCATTGATACAGGAGCTCGCGGATCTTGGTGATCTCGGTGCTGACCCGGGGGTCGTCGTCGCAATCCTGGTGGATCTTCTCGTAGGAGTGGAGCACGGTGGTGTGGTCGCGGCCGCCGAAGGCGTGGCCGATGGCGGGCAGGGACGACGCCGTCTCCTCGCGGATGATGAACATCGCCACCTGGCGCGGGAAGACGATGTGGCGGTCCCTCCGTTTGCCGATCATCTCGTCGACCGTGATGCCGTAGAAGTTGGCCACCACCCGCTTGATCGACTCGATCGATAAGGTGCGCGTCTCGCTCGAGGGGATGATGTCCTCCAGCACCCGCGCCGCGGTCTCGGTGGTCATTGGCTGGTGCGTTACCGAGGCATAGGCCAGCACCCGGATCAGCGCCCCCTCCAACTCACGGATGTTGCGCTGGATTTTGTGCGCGATAAACGATAGGACGTCCTCGGGGATCAGCCGGTTGTGCGGCCCCGCCTTGGACTTGAGGATGGCGACGCGGGTCTCGAAGTCGGGGGGCTCGATGTCGGCGATCAGCCCGCCCTCAAAGCGCGATCGCAGCCGCTCCTCCAGGGTGGGGATGTCCTTGGGCGGTCTGTCGGAGCTGATCACGATGTGGCGGTTGAATTCCTGCAGCGCGTTGAAGGTATGGAAGAACTCCTCCTGGGTGCGGTCCTTGCCGGCCAGGAACTGGATGTCGTCGATGAGGAGCACGTCGCAGTTGCGATAGCGCTTGCGAAACTCGTTCATCTGGTTGCGCCGGATCGACTCGATCATCTCGTTCATGAAGCGCTCGGAGGTGACGTAGGCGACCTTGCGCTTGCGGCTCTTCTTCATCACCGCATGCCCGATGGCGTGCATCAGGTGGGTCTTGCCCAGTCCCACCCCGCCGTACAGGAACAGCGGGTTGTAAGCGTCGCCGGGGGCGTCCGCGACCGCCCTGGCGGCCGCATGGGCGAAGCGCGAGTTGTGGCCGACAACAAAGTTGTCGAAGACGAACTTTGGATTGAGCTGGCTGGAAGCGGGGTCGTAGTCGGGCTCCTCCAGCACCGGGGAGTCGGCTTCGGCCGCGTCCTGGAGGTCGCCGGCCTCTTCGGTGTGAAGGGCCTGGCTGGTGACCTCGAAGGTCACCTCCACGTCGCCCGCCATGATGGCGCTGAGGGTCTCCTTGATGACCGCCGAGTAGCGGTCCTCGAGCCAGTCCTTGGCCAGCTTGGTGGGCACGCCGATGTGGAACTTCCGGCCGTCCAGGGAGAGGAGGTTGGCGCTTTTCAGCCAGGCCTCATAGCTGGGCTTGGCTATCTGGAACTTCCACTCCTCCTGGGCCGCCTGCCAGATGTTCTCCGAGCTAGATTCTTGCACCGTCAGATGGCTCCCCTGAAAGCTCCCCTGAGGTTATTCACAGTCTGTCCACAGGTGTGGAAATCGCCGTGTGGCCAACTCCCCAGGCTGTGGACAACCTGTTATTCGCGGCGCCCTCGCCCAGCCGTTGGGAGCGGCGATGATAGCAACCACCCGACCCCCCCACAAGAGGGAAAATCTGTTCGCGGACGTGGCGGCTAGGATTGTCGCCTAAAGCCGATTTTGGCGAAGGAGTAACCGAGATGCGAAAGATCATTTTTGGTGCGGTGCTGGGCGCTGTCGCGATGTACCTGCTGGACCCGGAGCGCGGTGCCGAGCGCCGGCTGGTCGTCACCAACCTGTGGTCCGAGCGTAAGGACACGGTGCTGGAAGCAGCCCGCACCACGGCCGGCGCGGTCAGCAGCGTCTCCCAGGGAGTCGGGGGCGTGGTCGGCGTCGGCGCGGGCGCCGACTCCACCAACGGCACCCCCTAGACAGGGGCTGGATATACTCTTGGGCTCGCCGGCCGGCGCCGGCAGTTGACTGATCATGAAACGGACTTTCCAGCCCAAGAAACGCTATCGCCGGCGGGTTCACGGCTTCCTCAGCCGGATGAGCTCGCCCGGTGGTCGGCGCGTGGTCCAGAACCGGCGCCGCAAGGGGCGTGCCAAGCTGACCCCGGGCGGCCGCAAGGCCATCCCCTAGACCCTCCAATCCCGCGCCTGGTTAGATCCGCAGGACTCCTGGTCCCAAACTGGGTTGCATGGACGCCAACTTCCGTCTGCGCCGGGGCGCCGACTTCCGTCGCGTCTACTCCGCGCAGCGTCGCCGCGACGGCAGACTCATGGTGGTGCACGCCGCCGCCAGCGACCTGGACCATCCCCGCATCGGCTTCTCGGTGTCGTCCAAGGTCGGTGGCTCGGTCCGCCGCAACCTCGTCCGCCGGCGCCTTCGGGAGGCCGCCCGGCCCCTGATCCAGGCGTCGCGCGAGGGCGTCGACCTGGTCGTGGTGGCTCGTCCGGAGGCCTCTTCCGCCAGCTTCGCCGAACTCGACGCCGAACTCAGGGAGCTGACCGGCAGCCTGATAAGCTAGGGAAGCCGATGGCCCGAGTTTCCCTGATCCTGATCCGGGTATACCAATTCACTCTCAGTCCGGTTCTGGGGCTGCTCGGCGGGGGCTGCAAGTACACCCCCACCTGTTCGCACTATGGTTATGAGGCCATCCACAAATATGGGTTCTTCAAAGGCTGGCGCATGGCGCTCTGGCGCATCGCCCGCTGCAATCCGTTTGCCGTCGGTGGCTACGACCCGGTGCCCTAGCCCAACTGTTGACCTGGAAATCAGCTAGGTGGTCTTCCTCGCCCTCGAGTTCCTGAAGCCGGTCGGCGACTTCCTTGGCAACGTCGCCAAGGTCCTCAAGATCCCCTTTGAGATCGGTCTCGGCTTCTTCGCCCAGCTCTATGACGCCCTCCCCCCGACCCACGTCATCGGCGCCTACGGCCTGGCGATCATCACTGTCACGATCCTGATCAAGTTCCTGCTCTTCCCGCTTTTCCAGACCCAGCTGAAGATGACCAAGAAGACCCAGGCGGAGCAGAAGAGGATCCAGCCCGAGCTGGCCGAGCTGCGCAAGAAGTACAAGAAGGACCCGCAGAAGCTGAACCAGGAGATGATGGCGCTGTACAAGCAGCACAACATCAACCCCCTGAGCTCGCTGGCGGGGTGCCTGCCGACCCTGGCCCAGCTGCCGGTCCTGATCGGGCTCTACCAGGCGATCATCGACCACAACTTCTTCGAGGGCCTCCACGTCAGCGCCTACTTTATGGGGCTCAACCTGGCCATCCCGGCATCACTGAGCAACCCCGTGACCTGGATCCTGCCCGTGCTCGCCGGGCTCACCACCTTCGTTCAGACGCGGATGATGGCCCAGCCCAAGGCCGACACCGACGACCCCCAGGCCGCGCAGATGCAGCAGGTCACGCAGTCGATGAGCTTCATGATGCCGCTGCTGATCACCTTCTTCGCCTTCCAGCGGTACGCCCTCCAGGGCATGGTCCTGTACTGGATCGTTAGCAACCTCTTCTCCATCGGACAGCAGTACACGGTCAACGGATGGGGCCAGCTCCCCATCCTGGGCAACAAGCCCAAGGATGGCGAGCCCGGCTCCGACAGACGCAACCTTCGCGACGGCAGGCGCGGTGTGACCGATGCCGCGGGCAGGAACGGCAAGAACGGCAAGGCCCCGAGTGGCGCCGACGTGGTGGCCAAGCGGACGCCGACCCAGGCGGAGGCGGACGAGGCCGAGGCCGCAGCAGCGGCGCGGGTCAAGCGCCGCAAGAAGCAGGCTTCGGGCCGGCGAGGACGCCGCTAGCCAGGGATCGAACCAGGTCCACCATTGGGGCCGACGCCCGGGGGGCGTGCCAAATGAAGCGAGGAGACAGCCGATGCCGTCGATAGAGATCACCGGGAAGACGATCGAGGAGGCCCTTGAGTCCGCCCTCCAGCAGCTGAACGTTCCCCCTGAACGCGTCGAGGTTGAGGTCCTCGAGGAGCCCGGCCGGGGCGCCCTGGGCCTGACCTCCACCGCCGCCAAGATCCGGGTCACGGTGCTGCGCGAGAACGCCCTCCAGGCCGAGCAGGTGCTGGTTGAGCTGCTCCAGCGGATGGGCATCGAGGCGGAGGTCGAGCACCGTCTCGAGGGACACGACGAGGGCCCGGCCATCATCGACATCCGCGGCGAGGACCTGGGCCTGCTAATAGGCTGGCGCGGCGACACCCTGCGCTCGCTGCAGCTTCTGGTCAACACCATCGTGCGGCAGAACATGGACGAGGCCGAGCCGGTGGTCATCGACGTCGAGCGCTACCGTGCCCGCCGCGAGGACTCGGTGCGCGAGCTGGCCCGGCGCGCGGCCGACCGGGCGAAGCGAAACCAGGAGCGCATCGGACTGGACCCGATGCAGGCCTACGAGCGCCGCGCCGTGCACACGGCGCTGGCCGACGACCCTGACGTCAGCACCGAGAGCGAGGGCGAGGGCCCCGACCGGCGCGTGGTGATCACCCCCAAGGAGGTGCGCAGCGACCGAGTGGTCGACTTCGGCACCCGCGCCCCGGGCGGCGACCGGGGAGGCCGTGGCGGCTTCGGCGGGCGCGGCGGGCGGCGTGAAGGCGGGCGCGATGGTGGGCGCGGTGGTTACGGCGGACGCGGCTTTGGGGGACGCGACTCCCGTCGATAAGGCCGGCTCGCCGCCTGACGCCGGGACGGTCGCCAACTGCGTCTTCTGCGCCGAGGCGGCACACCCCGCCGCCCTGCTGCAGACCGATCGCCTGGCCCTGATCCCCGACCTCTACCCCCTGATGCCCGGCCACCTGCTGGTCATCACCCGCAACCATGAGCTGTGCATGGGGTCGGCGCCCGACGCGGTGCGGGCCGAGCTGCCCGGGCTGGTCGACGAGGCCAGCCGCTTCATCCGCGGCGAGTACGGCCTCGAGCCGTTGCTGTGGGAGAACGGGGTGGCGGGGCAGACCGTGCCCCACGCCCACCTGCACCTGATCCCCATCGCCGTCGACGACCTGGCTGACAGCCTCACGGCCGACCCCGACTCGGTGGAGATCAGCGGTTGGGACCAGGTGGCGGCGCGTTTCCGGGACGCCGGGGAGTACCACTACATCCGTGTCCGGGAGCGCGGTTTCCTGGTCGAGGGCAACGGCGCCATGAACTGGGAGGGGCGCCGCCGCCTGGCGATGGCGGCGGGGATGGGCCGTGTCACCGGCAAGATCCTGCGCGCCAAGCGAGAGGACGACATCGTCGACGTGGCCGCCCGCTGGCGGGCCTGGTCGGAGGGCTAGTCCGCCAGCCGGAGCTGGAGCACGTCGCCCGCTGCCATGACCTCGAGGGCCACGGCGTCGGAGGGCTCGCCGTCATCGAGCAGGTCGCGCGCCTCGCGGAGGTGAGCCAGGGCCGCGTCCAGCGCCTGCCGCCAATGAAGGCCGGCATCGGCGGCGTCGGCCTGCGCCAGCAGCTCGCCGCTGGTCTCGACGAGGCGGTCGAGCATGCGGCCGAACTCCTCGAGGTCGTCCTCGGCATCGAGGTCGGCCAGGTGGCCGACGGCATCCGTAGTCGTGTCGCGCAGCTTCTCCACCGCCAGGTGGAGTCCCTCGTCACCCATCGGGTGGGTCCGGCTCACGCCCGTAGCCTAGCTCGCGCGCGGCCCAGAGACCCGGCGGCTAGAATTCCGCGATGTTGCATCCGGATGGCGGGCGGCCAGCGTGGTAGTCAACGCCACCGGTCACACCCTCGAGGTCCTCAGTGGCGGCGCTCGCCTGGTCACCGCGCCACTGCGTGAGCGCAACTCGGTCAGCATCGCCTTCATGTTCAAGATCGGCTCTCGCTACGAGCCACCGGAGCTGGCCGGCGTAAGTCACTTTGTCGAGCACATGGTCTTCAAGGGCTCGGAGCACTTCCCCACCGCGATGGCGGTGGCCGAGTCCATCGAAGGCATCGGCGGCGACCTCAACGCCTCCACCGACAAGGAGCTGACGATGTACTGGGCCCGAGTGGCCGGCGACCAGCTGGAGCGCGCCGTCGACGTCATCACCGACATCGTGCAGCGGCCGCGCTTCGAACCCGAGGAGGCGGAGAAGGAGCGGGACGTCATCCTCGAGGAGCTGCGGATGTACCTCGACTCCCCCGCCGACCACGTCCACACGCTCTTTGAGGAGATCCTGTGGCCCAACCATCCGTTGGGGATCGACGTGGCGGGCACCCCCGACAGCGTCAGCCGGATCACGGTGAATACGATGCGGGAGCACGTCCGCCGGCACTACCTGGCCTCAGACCTGCTGGTCGCGGTGGCCGGCAACGTCGACCACGTCCGGGTCCGCGACTACCTGACCGAGAAGCTGGAGCTGCCCAGCGAGGAGGCCCCCTCGTTTGACCCGGCGCTCCCCCTCACCCAGGGCGCGGTCAACATCCTCGACCGGCCCACCGAACAGGCGCACCTGGTGGTCGGCACGCGGTCGATCTCCTACACCCACCCCGACCGTTACGCCGTCGACCTGATGACCACGATCCTGGGCGGCGGGATGAGCAGCCGCCTGTTCCAGGAGATCCGTGAGCGCCTCGGGCTGGCCTACGACATCCACGCGTTCAGCGCCCGCCTGGCCGACAGCGGCGCGGCCGGCGCCTACATCGGCACCGAGCCGGCCAAGGCCAGCGACGCGCTGGAAAAGGTGATGGCCGAGATTCGCAAGATGTGCGACCAGCCGGTGGACTCGGAGGAGCTGACCCGCGCCAAGAACTACGTCAAGGGCCGGCTGCTGCTGCGCCTCGAGAGCACGGGGGCGATGGCCGCTTACCTCGGCGAGCAGCACATCCTGACCGGCGAGATCCTCGAGCCCGCCGAGCTGATCGACCAGATCGACGCCGTGACCAGCGAGGACGTCCGCCGCGTCGCCCACCAGACGTACGCCGAGCAGCCCCTGGTCCTGGCGGCGATCGGCCCGATCAAGGATCCGCGCGCTTTGACCGACCTCATAGAGTGGAGCGGCAATGGCTGAGGAAACCCTGATCCTGATCAAACCCGACGGGGTCCAGCGCGGCCTGATCGGCGAGGTGATCAGCCGCATCGAGCGCAAGGGCCTGCGGGTCCACGGCCTGAAGATGCTGCGGATGGACGAGGCGATGGCGCGCCAGCACTACGCCGAGCACGTCGACAAGCCGTTCTATGACAGCCTGTCGGGGTTCATCACGTCCGCGCCGCTGGTGGCGATGGTCGCCCAGGGCCCCAATGCCGTGGCCCATGTTCGCAACCTGGTCGGCGCCACCGACCCCAAGGACTCACCCCCCGGCTCGATCCGGGGAGACTACGGCCTGACCATCGGGATGAACATCATCCACGCCTCAGACTCGCCCGAGCGAGCCAAGCGAGAGGTGGCACTCTTTTTCCGGCCGGAGGAGGTGCTCGACTACACCCGCGAGGTCGAGCGCTGGATCCTGGAGGAGACTTGAGCGAGGCCTACCTCAAGGCCCTGGAGAGCTGCCCGGTCTGACCCCGGCGGCGCCCCTCAGTTGGCGCTGGCGAGCTGGGAGTCGGGGCTGAACACTCTGAACTGGCTGAGGGGCCAGATCCGCACCCAGGCCTTGCCCAGGAACTGGTCCTTCTTCTGGTAGCCCAGGAAGCGGGAGTCGGTGGAATGGTTGCGGTTGTCGCCCATGACGAAATAGGAGTCCGCGGGCACGGTGTCCTCGTTGCCGTTGTTCCACGTATCCGACCAGGTCCAGGCCTCGGGCAGGTAGTCCTCCTTGAGACGCTGCCCGTTGATGAAGACCTGCCCTTTGCTGATCTTGAGCCGGTCATTGGGCCCGGCGATGATGCGCTTGATGTAGTCGTTGCTGGCGTCGTTGTTGGGCTTGAAAATGATGATGTCGCCGCGCTGCGGGTCGTGGAGCTTGTAGCTGACCTTGGAGGCGATCAGGAAGTCGTTGTTCTGGAGTGTGTTCTGCATGCTCGGCCCCATCACGTGGATCGTCTGGACCGCGAACTGGATGAGCACGTACAGGACCAGCGCCAGGACGACAACCTCGAGGAGGTCGCGAAGGAAGGACTTTTGCTTCGGCCGCGCGGGAGCGTCGACGACCGGCTCGTAGAGGCTGGTCAAAGAGGTCAGGGATCCCGAGGCTGCTTCAGGGACACGAAGGGCCCCGGAGGTCGCGCATGGCTGGGATTATATGGAGCCTGGACTGCCGCCGGCCGGAACCGGCGCCGAATTGGGAATCGGGATGCTGTAGTCGCGGCACATCGCCCGGAAGCGGCCCACAGCGTATTCGTCGAGGACCTCCAGCCGGGAGGCCAAAAGGGGCACCATCTGGGTGCGCAGGTATTCGCCGCGCACCATCCACTGGTAGTAGCTGCGGCCGCCATGGTGGTAAGGACCGTAGAGGCGGCCACCCGGGAACCTCCGCTGCAGCCACTGAAAGAGCCGCTCGTGACGGGTGTGCATGCGCAGGGTGACCTGGGGTTGGCGGCCGTCGCCGCCAAAGTGGCCCTCCCCGACCAGGACCCCGACGAGGAAGCCGAGGTCGAACTCGGTGGGCGGTGTTTCACCGATCAGCATTGGTTCACCGTGCGGGGCCGGATCTGCCGGGGGCGTGGGGGGAGATGTTTCACTGGCCATTGGCGCCCACTATGCCACAGCTTGTCGATGTTGCCAAGAGGCAATCGGGGAGCCGGGGCTGATCCGGGACTACGAAACTGACTATGTTTCACACAGTCGATACACATGCGCTTGCGTGTGGTGGGCTCTGACCGCGCACGCGGCGCTGGGTGGGTGCAGCGCTGGTGGGCGCCCCATCTCGGGGGTGGGCGGGAGGACGCCGGGAGGCTAGGAGTCGCGCTCGCCCAGCACCAGTCGGCGGTACAGGGCGTTGAGCTCCTCGTCCGAGTAGAACTCGATCACGAGGCGGCCGCCGCGGCGGCGGCGGGTCAGGCTGACAGGCGCCTGCAGGGCGGTGCGGAAGTGGGTTTCCAGCTCCCTGGTCTGGGGGTCGGGAACGGGCCCCCGGGGCCGGCCGGGGCGGGGGGAGGGGGAGGCATTACCAAGCTCCCGGGCCAGGGCCTCGGTCTGCCGGACGTTCAGCTCCCCCTTCAGTACGCGGCGCAGCCCCTCCTCCTGGCCATCAGGGCTGAGGCCGGCGAGGGTCCGGGCATGGCCCGCGGTGATGGCGTTGGAGATGAGGGCACCCTGGACCGCCGGCGCCAGGGTGAGCAGGCGCAGGGAGTTGGTGATATGGGCCCGGGTCTTGCCCACCTGCCTCGCCACCGCCTCGTGGGTCAGCTGGAAGTCCTCCAGCAGTAGGCGGTAGGCCTCGGCCTCCTCCAGGGGGCTGAGGTCGTCACGCTGGACGTTCTCGATCAGCGAGAGGGCCAGCGACCCCTCCGCCGCCGGGGTCTCGTGCAGCGTCACCGGGACCTCGGTCAGCCCCGCCAGCCGCGCCGCTCGCAGCCGCCGCTCCCCGGCGATCAGCCGGTAGGCGGCGCCGTGCCGGTGCACCACCAGCGGCTGCAGGATGCCGTGCTGCCGGATGGAATCAGCCAGGGCGCCGATCTCGTTGTCGTCGAAGCGGGTCCGCGGCTGGTGCGGGTTGGGCTCGATCATGTCGGTCGGCACGTGGGTGGGCGAGCCGGTGCCCGGCGGCGAGGCGGGGGTCGCCTCGCCTGGAATCAGGGCCGACAGCCCTCGACCCAAGCCACGCCGCTTAGCCACTGTCGTTCTCGCCCCGCTCCATGGCATCCGGCCGCTGCGAGACCGAGGCCTGCCGCATCGGCGCGGCTGCCATCGGCATGGTCTGCTGCTCAGCCTCATCGGCCTCTGGAACGCCGGGCTTCGAGTCCCCCTCGAAGCGCCCGACCAGCTCCGCGGTGAGCGCGGCGTAGGCCTTGGCGCCCTTGGAGCGCGGATCGTACTGGGCGATCGTGAGGCCGTAGCTGGGGGCCTCGCTAAGGCGGACGTTGCGCGGAATCATGGTTTTGAAGGTCACATCCGGGTAGATCTTCCGCACCTCCTCCACAACCTGGCTGCTGAGCGTCGTCCGGCCATCGTAAAGCGTCATGACAATCCCCGCCAGCTCAAGCCGCGGGTTGGACTGGCGGCGAACCAGGTCGAGGGTGTAGGAGAGGTGGCCCAGGCCCTCGAGGGCGTAGAACTCGCACTGGATGGGCACCAGAAGGTACTGCGCCGCCACCAGGGCGTTGAGCGTGAGCAGGCCCAGTGAGGGCGGGCAGTCGATCAGGATGTAGTCGTAGTTGGCCGCTTCGGCGTCGAGCGCGTAAAGCAACCGGGCCTCGCGGCGGGGCATATTGATCAGCTCGATCTCGGCGCCGGCCAGGGCGATATCGGCGGTGATCAGGTCCAGCCCCTTGATCGACGTGGGCAGGATCGCCTCTGACGCCGGCCGACCCTCGATCACGACCTCATAGATCGTCGACCGGTCGGGGTCGCGGGTGAACCCGAGTCCGCTGCTGGCGTTGCCCTGGGGGTCCACGTCCACCAGCAGTGTGCGCCAGCCTGCGGTGGCCAGGTTGCCCGCGACGTTGATGGCGGTGGTGCTCTTGCCCACGCCGCCCTTCTGGTTGGCAATGGCGATGATTCGGGCCATCAATGGCTTCCCGCATAGACTGCGATCACCAGCAAGATCATGTCATAGCCGGCGTGGGCGATGATCGCGCCTGTGGTGCCGGCGCGGCGCCGCAACCAGCCCAGGACCAGGCCGAGTATGAGGATCTCCAACGTGGCCAGGCTGATGGCGTACTGGGCGTGAAGCACGGCGAACAGCAGCGCTGCCGGAAGGTTACCGAGGCGAGGCATCAGGGCACCCCGAAAAAGAACCTCCTCACCGATCCCCGCGGCCAGCGCCAGGGCAATCGCGCTCGGGTAGCTGTTGACGCCCCTGAGCAGCTGCTCCGACGCCTGCTGGATGTCCTGGCTCTGCTGCGGCGTGAGCTTGACCATCAGCTGGTCGAAGGCGACCCCGAAGATCACCAGCACGACCGCGAAGCCGATAGAGCCCAGGAACCAGCGCCAGCCCGGCCAGTAGAGGCCCAGGCGCTGGGCGGCCTGGCCCAGGGTGCGCCGCACCGGGAAGCCGACGCCGACGATGGCGATGACCAGGAAGGGGACCTGGTTGGTGACGATGATGAACCACAGCGGCGGCGACTCTCCGCTCTGGGTGATGGCCTTGAGCTGGTCGGTGGAGATCTGCAGTGAGATGAACGCCAGCAGGGTGCCGAAGTACAGCCCGAGCGAGATCGCGTGCAGCGCCGAATCCGCTCGGAAGCCCCGGACGAGACGCGCGGCCAAGCTGCGAAGCGGGGGCAGCAGGCATCCCACCGCCAGGATCCCAGCGACGAACAGGATCAGGGTGCCGGCAACCTGGCGCTCGACGGAGACGCCCCCCGCCACCTGTCCAACTCGACCACCGACGGCCAGCAGCAACATCCCAAGGACGCTGGCCATGGCCACCGCCACGGCGGGGACAGACAGCATGGCGTAGGCCGCCCACTTCCATGCGACGTGGCGTTCGCCGAGGTTGGCGGCCAGCAGCAGGCCGCCGAGGTAGGCCACCCCGATTGCGGCCTGTATCAGCGTGCTGATCTCGTCCTGGGTCAGCGCGAGGGGTGGGACCAGCGTCAGCTCTCGTCAGTAGGCTGGACGAGCTTCGGCGCCGGCCGCAGGTCCTCTCGCTTGGGCGCCGGCTCCTGGTCCTCCTGCTTGGCGGCGCGAAGCCCCAACAGGTCCTCGATGATGTCGATCGGCAGCGGGAACACTACGGTGGTGTTCTTCTCCACCCCGATCTCGGTGAGGGTCTGCAGGTACCGCAACTGCAGCGCCGCGGGCTCGCGACCGATGACCTCGGCCGCGGCCGCCAGCTGGCGCGAGGCCTCGAACTCGCCCTGGGCGTGGATCACCTTGGCCCTCTTCTCCCGCTCCGACTCCGCCTCCTTGGCCATTGCTCGCTGCATCGTCTGGGGCAGCTCGACGTCCTTGACCTCGACGGTGCTGACCTTTACCCCCCACGGCTCGGTGTGCCCATCGATGATCCGCTGCAGCTTCTCGTTGACGTTCTCCCGCTGAGCCAGGAGCTCATCGAGGGTCGACTCGCCGAGCACCGACCGCAGCGTCGTCTGAGCAATCTGGGAGGTCGCGTTGACGTAGTTGAGGACCTGGGTCACGGCCAGCCGGGGGTCGATGACACGGAAGTAGATGACCGCGATCACCTTAATGGTGACGTTGTCGCGGGTGATCACCTCCTTGGGCGGCACCTCCAGGGTCAGGGTCCGGAGGTCGATCTTGGTCAGGCGGTCGACGCCGAGGGGGATGATGAAGAACAGGCCCGGGCCTTTGGGCTCGAGCAGCCGACCGAGCCGGAATACGACCCCGCGCTCGTATTCATTGACGATCCGGACGCTCATGATCAGCAGCACCACCGCCAGGACGACGAGCACCAACACGACTAGCCACATGGCACCTACCTCCATAGGGCTCCATTCTCGCGCATTCGGGCTCCAGTGCCCGGGCTTATGAGCGTCGGGCGGGCCCCGGGTCCGGACCACGATCCGTGTTTCACCGCTGGAAGCCAGCGGCCGAGAGGAAGGCAATGTAACAAGTAACAGGCTGTTTCAGGCGCTTCGATGTAACAACGGCTCCCTATACAGGGTTGGCGGCGGTCTCGACCTCCAGGCGGAGTCCGTGGATGGCGCGCACGCGCACCCGCGTGCCCTTGAGGATCGGCTCCGGCGACTGTGCTTGCCAGAGGGCGCCATCGACCATCACCCAGCCGCCCTCGGGTCCCAGGTCCTCCCGGACCTCGCCCTCGCTGCCGACCAGCCTCTCGGTCCCGGTCATCACCGGGCGGCGTCGCGCCGCGATGGCGCGGGAGACGAAGAACGCGAGCACGGCGCCCACCGCCAGTGCGGGGACGATTGCCAGAGCCGGGTTGGGCGTAAGGAACGGCCCGGCAGCCCCCAGGACCAGGAGCGAACCCACTGCCAGGGAGATCACGCCCGCGCCGGTGAGGACCCCGTGGGTCGGGGCCCGCACGTCGATGGCGAAGAGGAGGGCGGCGAAGGCCATCAGGGCGATGCCGGCCCAGCTCACCGGCAGCGTCTGCAGCGCCACCAGGGCGAGGACCCCCGCCAGCGTGCCCACAACGCCGGGGATGACGGCGCCGGGATGGATCACCTCGAAGCCGATCGCCAGCACCGCGGCCAGCAGCAGCAGCAGGGCAATCTGGGGGTCGGCAATGAAGTGGAGCAGGCCGGTGACCAGGCCCAGCTTGTCGTCGGTGATCGTGGCGTCGGCGGTCTTGAGGGTCAGCGCCTGGCTGCCCTTCTGGACCTGGCGGCCGTCGAGCTGCCGCAGCAGGGTGAGGGTGTCGGGGCTGACCATGTCGGCGACGTGGAGGCTGACGGCCTGGTCGGCGGGCACGTTGGCGCTGTTGCGGACGGCGTCGGCGGCCCAGTCGGCGTTGCGGTGGTGGAGGTTGGCCAGGCCCTGGATGTACGCGACCGAGTCGTTGAGGACCTTCTGCTCCTCGACGGTCGGTGCCGAGGTGGGCGAGCCGTCGGCGCCGATGAGCACCGGGTGGGCGGAGCCGATGTTGGTCCCGGGCGCCATCGCCACCACGTCGGCGGCCTGGGTTATGAAGAGGCCGGCACTGGCGGCCCTGGCTCCCTGCGGCGACACGTAGAGGATCACCGGGAGGCGCGTGTTGAGGATCGCCTGGATGATCTGGCGCATCGCCGAGTCGAGGCCGCCGGGGGTGTCCATGGTGATCAGCACGGCGTCGGCGTTTTCTGTCTCCGCTCTACCGATGCCACCGGCGATGTAATCGGCGCTGAAGGCGTTGATGACGCCTTCGATGCGGAGCTGGTGGACCCTCGCGCCGGCGGCCCGCGCGGGTTGGGGCAAGGCCGTGATCGCCCCGGCAACGGCCGCCGCCAGCGTCACCGCGACCAGCGCCCGGCGCCACCGACCGGCTACCCCTGGTGGTCCCGCGGCGACCATGAACCGATCTTACGGCCGCCATCCGGGTCGCGGTGCAAGGATTTCGCGGTCCGCGCGTCGAAATGGACATGAGACGGGACATTTCAGATTTTGCGTCGGCGTTTGCATACGTCACACCGGGGATCCTGCTACAGTGTGCAGTTCGACGCGTCAGTTAGGGATTAGACCAAAGTAGACTCGGTGGGACCGGGTTAGGAGCGGGAGAACTTGTCAGGCGCGATGGGGCAGAGTTCCGGCGTTGATGTTGGTCGGCCGGCCAACCCAATTCCCTCTGACGTGGGCACGGACACGGCGGAGCTGAACTCGGGGGCCGTCTTCTCGGGCCAGCGATCTTTCCGAGTGCTGCCTGGCCTGCAGCCCGCCATCAAGCGGTTGATGGACGTCGTCGTTGCGGGGATCGCGCTGTTGCTGTTCAGCCCCCTTTTCCTGGCGATCGCAATCGCCATCAAGCTGACCAGTCCTGGACCGGTTTTCTACCGCCAACGCCGGCTGATGCAAGGCGGCGCCGTCTTCATGATGTACAAGTTCCGGACCATGGTCGACGGCGCCGAGGCCATGCTCGACCAGGTCGCGCAGCTGAACCAGGCCAGCGGTCCCCTGTTCAAGTCTCGGAATGACCCGCGTGTCACCGCGGCCGGCAGGTTCCTTCGCATGCACTACCTGGACGAGCTGCCCCAGCTCATCAATGTCCTGCTTGGTCACATGAGCCTTGTCGGTCCGAGGCCCTGCCTGCCCGAGGAGGCCGCTCGCCATCCCGAGATCCTGGCCTTCCGGTTCACCGTTCCCCAGGGGATGACCGGTCCATGGCAGACGAACGGTCACCATGGCATCACGTTTGAAGAGCAGGTGCGCGTCGAGCGCCGTTACGCTGATGATTGGTCCCTGGCCTGCGACCTGCAGATCCTGATACGGACGGTGCCGCTGGTCTTCCTCCGAACCGGGTTCTAACCAACCATTGGGTGGGTCCCCGGGGCCGCCCAGCGACGAGAGCCAGCGAACCTGCTGTAACTATGATTTGAGGCGTGTCCGTTCTTGCAAGTCATGGCCGAGTCGATCGGTAACGACCGCATCGAGGCTGATCTCCGCCGGCAGGCGGAGGAGTACGGGCGCCTGAGCGCGGGGGAGGAAGACGCCCTCCTCGCCCGCCGCGACGGCGACGCCGTCGACACCCTGGTAAAACACAACCTCGACCTCGTCGCCGACCAGGCCGACGCCCACCGGGACCGCGGTCTTGGCTTCGCCGACCTCTACCAGGAGGGCAACCTGGGCCTGGTCGACGCCATCGCCGCCTACGACGGCAGCGGCGATTTCCGGGACTTCGCCCGCCTCCACATCGGCCTGCAAATGGACTCCCTGATTGAGACCGAGGCCAGCTCTCGTAAGGAGGCTGCGGCCGACCTCGAAGACGTGCGCGCCCTCGACCTCGCCGAGGTGGCCCTGCGCCAGCAGCTGGGCCGCGCCGCCAGCCCCAAGGAGCTCGCCGATGCTCTCCGCTGGGACACGGAGCGCCTTGAGAAGGTCGCCGCCAACCTGGAATTCGCTCGCAGCGAGAACGACGCCGCCACCATCACCTTTCTCGACGAGCACAGCTCGGACGAGCTCGGCGTCGACTTCCTCGACGATTCGGCCGAGCCCGAACCCGATCCCCGGCGCCGGCCCCAGGGAGCCGGCCCCGACGAATGAGTAGCGTCACGTGACAACGACCTCGCAGACGGTGCTGCGCACACCGCTCTACCAGCGACATGTCGATGCTGGCGCGCAGATGGTGGAGTTCGGCGGTTGGATGATGCCGCTGCAGTACACATCGATGCGCGACGAGCACCAGGCGGTGCGCCAGGACGTCGGCGTCTTCGACGTCTCCCACATGGGCGAGGTCCACTTAACCGGCCCGGGGGCGCTCGACGCCCTTGAGCGGGTGGTCACCAATCGCCTTGGCGACATGTCCTTTGGGCAGGCACGCTACACGCTGATCTGCAACCGTGACGGTGGCATCATCGATGACGCCCTCGTCTATCGGCCGGTGCCGGATGTCTTCACGGTCGTGGTCAACGCCGGCCCACGGCCGGTCGACGTTGTCCACCTGGGGGCCGAGATCGGTGGCGCCTGCGAGATGCGGGACATCACCGAGGACCTGGCGCTGATCGCCGTCCAGGGACCGCGCGCCCTCGAGATCCTGCAGCCCTTGACCGACACCGACCTCTCGTCGATCGCCTACTACCACTTCCAGGAGGGCAGCCTGGGTGGCACGCGGGTCAGCTTCAGCCGTACCGGCTACACCGGAGAGGACGGCTTCGAGCTGTTCGTTGACAGCGGCGACGCCATCGGCACCTGGGACGCGGTGGTGGCCGCCGGCGCCAGGCCCTGCGGGCTTGGTGCCCGCGACACCCTACGGCTGGAGGCGGCGATGCGGCTCTCGGGCCAGGACATCGACACCACCACCAACCCGCTGGAGGCGGGCCTCGGCTGGGCGGTCAAGCTGGACAAGGGCGCTTTCCTTGGCCGCGATGCCCTTTTGAAGGTCAAGGAGGAGGGCCCCGCGCGCGCCTTCATCGGGCTGGAGCTGGAAGGCCGCGCCATCGCCCGGCACGGCTACGCCATCAAGGACGGCGGCCGCGATGTCGGCGAGGTCACGTCGGGAACCTTTTCGTTTACCCTCGGCAAGGCGGTGGCGATGGGGTACGTCGAGAGGGGGAGCGCCGAGTCCAGCGCGCTCACGGTCGACGTGCGCGGCGAGCCGGTGGCCGCCATCCGCGTGCCCCTGCCGTTCTACAAACGAGAGAGGAGCTAGAGCTTGGACCTCACCGACTACCGCTTCAGCCAGACCCACGAGTGGGTCCGTGCCGACGGGGCCAACGCTCGCGCCGGCATCAGCGACTACGCCCAGAGCCAGCTTGGTGACGTCATCTATGTCGAGCTGCCCAAGGTCGGCGCCGAGGTCACCGCCGGGGGCAAGTTCGGCGTGATCGAATCGGTCAAGGCGGCATCGGACCTCTACTCGCCGATCAGCGGCAGGGTGATCGAGGTCAACGAGGCGCTGACGACCAAGCCCGAGGCGGTCAACCAGGACCCCTACGGCGAGGGCTGGATGCTGATGATCGAGACCACCGAGCCACCCTCGCCGGAGCTGCTCGACGAGGCCGGCTACAGGTCATTCGTGGAGGGACTGTAATGGCACCCACAGGATTCGTGGCCACCGCGCCCGACTGCCTGCGCTGGAACCGCGCCGCCTGGGAGCCGGTCCGATGGCCCCGCGCCACCTGGCCGGTGGCGCCGCAACGCCGCGCTGGCTGGACGCCCGCGGAGATGCCGTGTGAGTGGCCGGCGGTGCAGGGCCCGCTGTTGCGCTGGGGCACCAGGCCCTGGTCGGCGCTGCGGTCGCCGTGGCCGGGTGGCATGGGCGTCGTGGTCGTGGTTTGACCGAACACCGCTACCTCCCGCTGTCGGTCGCCGACCGGGAGGCGATGCTCGCCGAGGTCGGTGTCGCCAGCCAGGAGGACCTCTTCGCCACCGTCCCGACCGAGCTCAGGCACGAGCTCGCCCTGCCCGACGGCCTATCGGAGCCGGAGCTGGTCGAATTCTTCGCCGGGCTGGCGCGCCAGAACCGTGACCTGGGCCAGGTCCACAGCTTTCTCGGCGCCGGCGCCTACCGTCGCTTCATCCCCGCGGCGGTGACCCAGGTGATCAGCCGGCCCGAGTTCTTCACCGCCTACACGCCCTACCAGGCGGAGGCCAGCCAGGGCTGGCTGCAGTCGATCTTCGAGTTCCAGTCGATGATCGCCGAGCTCACCGGGATGGCGGTCGCCAACGCCTCGATGTACGAGGCCGCCAGCGCCCTGGCCGAGGCGGCGGTGATGGCCGTGGTCCACAGCGGCCGGCAGAAGATCGCCGTGGCGGGCGCGATCCATCCCGAGTACCTGGCCGTGCTGCGGACCTACGGCGAGGGCCGCGGCTTTGAGGTGGTGCACGTGCCCCACGGCGGCGGCCTGGCGCCGGCCGACGCGCTCGCCCCCGCGCTGGAGGGAAGCGCGGCCCTGGTGATGCAGCAGCCGAACTACTTCGGCCTGCTCGAGGACGCGCCCGGCCTCACCGAGCTGGCGCACGCCGCCGGCGCCCTGGCCATCGTCTCCGCCGACCCCGTGTCGTTGGCGGTGCTGGAGCCGCCTGGGGGCTACGGCGCCGATATCGCCGTCGGCGAGTGCCAGCAGCTCGGCATCCCGCTGTGGTACGGCGGGCCCTACTGCGGCTACCTGGCGGCCACCCCGGAGCTGCTGCGCCGCGTCCCCGGGCGGCTGGTCGGCGAGACCACCGACGCCGACGGCAACCGTGGCTTCGTCCTCACATTGCAGGCTCGCGAGCAGCACATCCGTCGCGAGTCGGCCAGCAGCAACATCTGCACCAACCAGGCCCTGATCGCGCTCGGCGCCACTGCCTACATGGCCACCATGGGCGGCGCCGGGATGCGCAAAGTTGCCGAGATCAGCGCCCAGCGGGCGCACCACCTGGCCGAGAGGCTGGCCCAGCGGCCGGGGTATGAGCTGGCCTTCGACGCGCCCTTCCTCTGGGAGTTTGCCCTCCGCTGCCCCAAGCCCGCGGCCGAGGTGCTGGCCCACCTGCGCCAGCGCGACATCATCGGCGGGCTCGACCTGGGCGGCTCCCCGGAGGCCGGCCCCGGCGACCCGGCGCTGGCCGACACCATCCTCGTCGCCGTCACCGAGACCAACGGCCCCGCATCCCTGGACGCCTTCGTCGAGGCGCTGCCATGAGCCGGCCAGTGTCGTGACTGAAGACGCGGGCGCGACGACGACGACCGCCAGCCCTCCGCCCGAGGACGGAACAACCTCGGTCGCCGCCGGCTCGCCGGCGGCCGACGCCATCCCGGTCGCATCAACCGGTGGCGCCGCGGCCACCTCCGCAGAGCCGGTCCGCGGAGGCGCGAGCCCGGCAGGTCGCGGCATGGAGGCGCTCATCAACGAGCTGCGTCACAACCCCCACGCCGGGCCCCAACTGCCCGACGCGGGTGTGCCGGCGCGCGACTTCGACGACCTGGTCCCGGACCCCCTCCGCCGCCACAGGCCCTTCACCCTGCCCACCACCAGCGAGCCCGAGGTGCTGCGCCACTTCGGCCGGCTGGCGCGGCGAACCTTCTCGCTGCAGGAGGGCCTGTACCCGCTGGGCAGCTGCACCATGAAGTACAACCCCGCGGTGAACGAGGTGATCGCCCGCCTGGATGGCTTCGCCGGGATCCATCCCTACCAGCCGCAGGAGACGGTGCAGGGCGCGCTCCGCCTGATCTGGGAGTTGGAGCAGTGGCTGATCGAGATCACCGGGATGGATCGCATCAGCCTGCAGCCGGCCGCCGGCGCCCACGGCGAGTGGACCGGTCTGCGGGTAATACAGGCCTTCCACCGTGACAACGGCGAGGGTGATACCCGCGACACCGTGCTGGTGCCCGACTCCGCCCATGGGACCAACCCTGCGTCGGCCACCCTGGCTGGGCTCAAGGCGGTCACCGTCAAGTCGACCGCCGCGGGCCTCGTCGACCTCGATGACTACCGGTCCAAGCTCGGCCCGCACGTGGCGGCGATCATGCTGACCAACCCCAACACCCTGGGGCTGTTCGAGCGCGACATCAGTGCCCTGGCGAGGATGGCCCACGAAGCCGGAGCGCTGCTTTACTACGACGGCGCCAATCTCAACGCCCTGCTGGGGGCGGCCCGGCCTGGCGACATGGGCTTCGACGTCGTCCACCTCAACCTGCACAAGACCTTCTCGACGCCCCACGGCGGCGGCGGACCGGGGGCCGGGCCCTGTGGCGTCAAGCAGCGGCTGGCCAAATATCTGCCGGTGCCGGTCGTCGAAAGGCGTGATGACGATACCTACGAGCTCGACTGGCACCGGCCCCAGAGCATCGGCAAGGTGCGGAGCTTCTTCGGCAACTTCGCCGTCCTGGTCAAGGCCTACGCCTACGCCCGCGCCTACGGCGGCGCCGGCCTGCGCCAGGTGGCTATGGACGCGGTGCTCAACGCCAACTACCTCAAGTCGCGGCTGGGACGGATCTTCGACGTCGCCTCACCGGAGCCGAGCCTGCACGAGTTCGTGCTCACCACCAGGAAGGCAAAGCAGCTCGGGGTCAACAACATCGACATCGCCAAGCGGCTGCTCGACTACGGCTTCTACGCGCCCACCGTCAGCTTCCCCCTGACGGTCCCCGAGGCGCTGATGGTGGAGCCCACGGAGACCGAGTCGAAGGAGACCCTCGATGCATTCGTCGACGCGATGGCGCGGATATGGGAGGAGGTGCAGACCGACCCGGAGATGGTCAAGCATGCGCCCCACACGACCCCGGTGGGTCGGCTGGACGAGGTGAAGGCGGCCCGTCAGCCAAAACTGACCTGGCGGTCGTAACACGCGGCATAACAGCAGCCCGCCTCCGCGGCGGTCGGGGCATGGCTGTCTGAGCCCAGGCCGATTCGAGGGGGGGGTGTTACATGGGGGTTACACCTATCGGCATAGGGCCCTCGGTGTGCTACGTTGATATTGTCATAGACTTCGCGGCACAGAGGCGTTCAATTAAATGAGACGATCACTGGCGGGAATCGTCGCTTTTGCGGCGCTGTGCCTGCCGGCGCTGGGGCCCCAGCCGGCGCTTGCCTACGTAGGCCAGAACTGCCCCACGGCCACCATCACCGCCGACCCCACCGTCGGTAACGGTGGCACCACGGTGGGCGTTACCGTTACGGTCACCGACTGCAACGGCAACCCCGTGAGCGGCGTCCTGTTCGCTTTCACCCAGACCGACGGCCCGGCGAACTGCCACCTGGTGTTCAACCCGCCGCAGGCCGTCACCGACGCCAGCGGCCAGGCCCAGACCACGGTGACCCTGCCCTTGAACTGCCCCTGCCAATACACCATCCAGGCATCGGCGGCCAGCGTCAGCGTCGTTGTGACAACCACGGTTCGGGAGAACGGCTGCCTTCCGTTTACCTCCGCGGCGGCCGCCACCACCCCCGACCCAGAGCCGATCGGTCCACTGGCCGCCTCCGCCCTGGGCCTGGCCCTGGCAGCGGCAGGCGCGGTGACGCTCTTCCTACGGGGTCGCCGAGCCGCCTGACGCCATGGCCGAGCGGTCCGGCTCGGCCACCACGATGACCCGGGGATCGTTCGCGTTATAGCTGGTGCATGTCAGCAGCACCAGCTGCTCGTGGTCTCCGGGCTGGACCCAGCGCAGGTCACTGGGCGCCCACTTGGGGAAGACCTGGCTGACCAAATATTTGAGTGCCGGCTGGCCCTGTCGATCGACCTCCACGTGCTGGCCGACCTTGGCGCCGGGCGCCAGCAGGGGCCCGAACATGCCGCTCTGAGCGTGGGCGTAGAGCATCGAGCGCCCGCCCTGGCCGGGGAGCTTCATGCCGGGGTAGTGCGCCGCCTTGAACAGGGGCACGGTCCAGCCGTCACCCTCCACAACCGGCAGGCTGATGCCGAGCTCCTGCTCCTTGACGCGCATGCCGACGTCCGCGCTGGAGTCGGAGGGGAACGCCGAGGGGTCGATGATCCGGGCGGCGGGCGGCGGTGGCGGCTTCGGCGGCAGCAGCAGGAAAAGGCCCGCCAGCAGCAGCAGGATGAGGATGACAATCGCGACAATGACCCGGCGCCGAGTGACGAGGCGCCGTTCCTTATGCGAGGCTACGGCCACTGCACCGACACCAGCATGTCCTGCGGCAGCTGGGACGTCTCGTTGGCCTGGCCCCCCGGGTAGCTGACCACGACGTGCGTCGGGAGGGAGTCGACACCGGCCTGCTTCTGCAGCCGGAACGAGTAGGAGGAGCCCGTCTGCACGGGTACCAGATACGACAGAGTGAGGCTTACCCGGTGGCCGCGGGGGACCCGGAAGTAGGCGCCGACTGACTGCCGGCCGTGGGTCATGGTCAGGGCATCGATCCCCCCGTGGGCGGGCTGGCCGTCGATGGTCTCCGTCAGTGCCGCGACGTTGGCGGTCTCCGGGATGTAGAACCGAACGTAGTCTCGGTAGCTGCCGTCACCGGGATTGAGAGCGCGATCAATGGCGTCGAGCGCCGTCGGCATCTTGTAGTCCACCGTCACCTGGTGGCGGACGATGCCGGTGCCGGGCACCTCGCTCCTGACGTCGATCGACTTCTTGACGAAGAAGTCGCCCTTGGTGGCGCCCACGTTGGCGTCGCAAACCATCAGGTAGTCCTGGTCCTGTCCCAGGACGGCGCCGTTGTAGTGGACCTGCGCCGCCGCGGCGCTGAGGGCCTGGTCGTGGAACTGGGCCTGGATGTGGCGCTGGTCGGCCTGCTGCTGCAGGACGTTGAAGATCCGGGGCCAGGTGCCCGCGGGCTCGCTCAGGATCTTGCGCAGGATGGCCTGCGAGATTGGACCAAGCGCGCCCTTCCCGGACCCCGGAGCCGTGCTCACGTTGACGATGTAGTTGAGCTTGGGGAAGAGGGTGGCGTCGTCGAAGCTCCCGTACCCCGGAACATCGACGGGGCCCGTCACCCCGAGCAGCGCCGACAGCGCGTAGGGGTCGACTGAAATCGTGCCGCTGACGCTTCGATTGGTGGCTGAGGTGTAGAGCTGCTCGCTGACGGCGGCGGTGGAGGGAAAGTCGGGGTCCCACCCGGCATCGCCCAGCTCGAGCGAATTCTTGTAGAACTTCAGGTACCGATCGAGTGGGGTGGGCACCGCCACCGGCTTCGTGATCTGGGGGTTGAAGTCCTCCTGCTTCTTGACGTCGACGACGACCGGTGCGCCGGCATCCATGACCACCGTGCCAACGGCACCGGAGAAACCGCCGGCGGGCCGCTGTTCTGACGGGTTGGGCAGCAGGACAAGGTAACTCTGAGGGCCGCTGCCGCCTAACGCCGTCGGGCCGAACTGGGACGCCGCGACTCCGATTCGAGCCTCGGTTGCCAGCGGTTGGAGTAGGTCGGTTGCCTGCTTGGTCAGGGCGGTGATCGCCGGGGCGGTGGCCGGGCTCGATCCATCTCTCCGCAGTCGATCGAGAGCCGGGCCGAGATTGCTGTCCGCGTGCACCCAGGATGACTGGGTGTCCCCCAGGAGCTTGAGCAGCCGGATCCCGGTGGGATCGGCGGAGCCCCGGCTCTGGTCCACGACCCGCGCGATCTGGATGAGGTCGGCATCAGACTGGGCCGCCGCGTTGATGGCGCCCGACAGGCTGAGCAGGGGACGGACCTGGTCTCTCAGAAGGGGGACATTGGCGGCCGCGCCAACCAGCAGGTTGCTGCGGAGCCCACTGTCACCCTGCGCGGCCGAGTTGCCGGCCTCCTGTTGCAAGGCCGCGGCGGAGGTTATCCGATCGGACGTCCACTGGTCGGGGTTGGTGCCCAGGGCCGCCACGGCGTCCTGCAGCCGGGCGCTGGCCTCGACGACCTGGAAGGCGCCGGCAACCGCGGTCACGACCTCGAACAAGAGCGCCGCCCCGACCAGCCCGGCAGGAATCGTCACCGCCCACCTGACACGCCGCCGCCGGTGATTGACCACCCGCCGCCGTGTCGGATCCGGCAGGTCCTGGGAGTGGGTGATGTTGGCCCAGATACCGGTGCGTCTGAGCTCGGCGAAGAGCACGACAGCGATCACGACGGCACCACCCAGCGCAGTCAGGATCACCGCTACCGAGGGCACGCGATAAGTTTAGGCTGGAAACGGAGCCCGCACTAGCAATTTGAACTTGCGTTGACTATGACCCGTGTTGGCCAGTACGGTAGTCAGATCAAGCACGAGCGAGTTGAGTCTGCAGCAATGGCGGGCCATGCGCGGACCGGTGTCGATGCGATACCACGAGATGGCCTGGACGTATCCGTAACGGTTGGACCTTGAGTAGCAATCGGTCGCCGAGCACGCCGTCCCCGCTGACCCAGTACCCGCGTACCCTGTGGCGCTGGCGCTGGCTGCTGCTGGCGATCACGGCCATCTGCAGTGTGACCTCGCTGTTGGTCAGCCTCCAACTGCCCAAGACGTACCAGGTCACCGCCGTCGCCCTCGTCAGTCCCAAGCAGGTCATTCCCCCCAGCGGGGGAACCACCCCGGTTGATCCCAACCAGCTTCCTGGCATCGACAACCTGGTACAGACGTATATCGCCCTCGTGAACACGGCCCCGGTCCGCGAGCGACTGGCGGCGTCGGGTATCCCTCGCACCCCGGGCGAGCTTACCGGTGAGCTCTTCGCCATCCGGCAACCCAACACCACCTTGATCGCGATTGCGGCGTCTGACCGAGACCCCGGGGTCGCCCTGGCGATCGGTAAACAGGTGATTCCGGCCTTCAATGCCGCCCTCGACCAGCTGCAGCAGAACGTTGGAGTCAGCCAGCAGAGCCACCTCGACTCGTTGGTGGCGTGGGAGGTGCCCGCGGACGCGCCCCTCGCGCCGGTCAAGCCAGACATCGTGCGTAACGTGCTGATCGCGCTGGGCGCTGGTCTGGTCGCCGCCGTGGTGGTCGCATTTGTCCTCGAACGCCTTGACAACACGATCAAGGACGAAGTCACCGTGCGAACCCGCCTCGACCTCCCGGTGCTTGTCAGCGTAGCCCGCCGTCCAGCGGCGAAGGGTCAGGCCGACGCCGTCGAGACCGTGGCCAGCAACCACCTCCAGGACGCCCTCTCGGAGCAGTACCGCGCCCTGCGCACCGGCGTCCTCTTCAGCACCCTCGACACGGACCTGAAGACGCTGTTGGTCACCTCAACCGCCCCCAACGAGGGCAAGACCACGACCGCCACCAACCTCGCCCTGGTCCTGGCGCAGGGCGGGAGCAAGGTGATCCTGGTCGACGCCGACTTCCGCAGACCCGCCATGCACCGCGTCCTCGAGCGGCCCGACCGACCCGGCCTGGGGGACTTTCTGCTCCACGGTGACAAGGACCTGGATAACTTCGCACACCAGGTTGCCCCCAACCTGATGCTGCTCACCAGCGGTACCCGGCCGCCCAACCCCGCGGAGCTGGTCGGCTCGGAGCTGATGAAGCGTGCCCTGGACGGCCTTGCGGCGGTGGCCGACTACGTGATCGTGGACTCGCCGCCGGTTGGGGCGGTGACCGATGCCACGGTGCTGGGCGCGCTGGTCGACGGGGTGATCTTGGTGATCGAGCAGGGCGGCACTCCGATTCCGAAGATCGAGAGGGCGCTGGCCACCCTGGAGGCGGTTGGCGCCAACATCCTTGGCGTCGTGCTCAACAAGGCCAACCGGGCAGACTCGTACTTCTATTACTACTACGGAACCGAGCCAACCGAGAAGCCGCCGCGGCGAGGCTGGAAGACCGCGGTAGAGGGTCCCCCCCCACCCCGAGCTGAGAATTCACCGGAGGCGCCCGGCTGAGCCGCTGATCCTCCGGGGCACCGGATACTGTCCCGGCCTCAGTCCAGCAGGCGGTAAACCAGGCGGTATTCCTCTGCGACATGCCGCCAGGTTCGAGCGGCGACCCGTTCGCGGCCGGCCTCCGCCAGCGACGCCCTCAGGGCGTCATCGCTGACGATCCGTCGCAAACCTTCACGCCAGGCACCTACGTCCTCTGCCGGCAGCATCAGCCCGGCGCCGCCCACGGTTTCCGGCAGGCAGCCTCCTGAGCTGCAGACCACCGCGGTTCGGCAGGCCATGGCCTCCACCGCGCTGAAGGCATACGACTCGTGGAGCGATGGCAGGACCAACGCCTCGGCGCCGGCGTAGAGGAGCCGGAGGGGGCCGTCGTCGACCCTGCCGATGGGGATGACGTTCGGCATGGAGGCGCTC
Source organism: Candidatus Dormiibacterota bacterium (assembly GCA_035938265.1). Lineage (GTDB taxonomy): Bacteria > Chloroflexota > Dormibacteria > DASZGP01 > DASZGP01 > DASZHA01. Next base: position 9,777 of record DASZHA010000040.1, on the reverse strand, counting down.
TTCGGCGCGGCCTGCCGCAGCTCCTCAAGGGTGGGGCCGGCCAGCACCAAGGGGGGGAGATCCGGCCCGTAGGCGTCAATTAAGGTGACCAGGTTCTTGTGCCATTTGGCGGTGCCTGAGTAGAGCAGGTAGGGCTCGGTCAGGCCCAGCTCCGCGAGTGCGGGCGCGACCTCCTCCTGGGTCGCCGGGCTCCATCGACGGTGGTCGACCGCGTGCCCGACCACGTGGAGCTTGGCCTCTGAGATGGGCAGGACCTCCTGGATCATGCGGGCGGTGTAAGGGGACACGGCGACGACGGCCGCCGCCCGTCTCATGGCGGCGGGGAACATCGCCCGGTAGTAAAGGGCGGCCGCGCGCGACCGAGCGTGGCGCGGCCACTTCACAGGGAACAGGTCGTGGACGGTCAGAACCACGGGGTGGCGATCGAGGTAGGGGACCGTGAGGTGGGTGGAGTGGTAGATGTCCGCGGCGGCCCGGCGGATGGCGCGGGGAACCGCCACCTGCTCGGCGACCCCAAAGAGCCGGGCGTTGACCGGCACCACCGACCCCGGGAACCCGCCCTCGACCCGTCGCCAGTCATCGCTCCCGGTCCCGGTGAGCCCAACCACGTCGAGCCCGGTCTCCACCAACCCACCCCAGAGGCCCTCGGTGAAGCGACCGATCCCGGCCATGCCCAGCGTCCTGGCTTCCAGCGCCAGCCTCAAGCGCTCAGCCTCGGTTGGCCCGGTCGTACAACGGCTGCCCGGCGACCAGGGACGCGATTTTCACCCCGGCACGCAGCGAGATGAGAGCCGCCAGGGGGGGTCGGAGCAGGGCGGGCGACTGGGCTCGGAAGTAGCGGTAGAGGCCCTGGTGTGACCAGACCACCCAGCGCAGCTGCGCCTGCTTGATGCTGGTGCCGCCAACGTGCACAACCTCCGCGGTGGGCGTGAACCACACCTCCCAGCCGTGACGTTGAGCGCGGGCGCTCCATTCGACGCCTTCCCAATCCAGGAAGAACCGCTCGTCCTGCGGCCCGATCTCGGCCATCGCCGCCCTCCGGACGAGGTAGCAGGCCTCCGCGCCGTGGCCGATTCTCCGCTCCTCGTCGTGGGCCCAGCCGTCCCACCAGAACCCGGCGGCGGTATCAGCTCGGGCCGCCGCGGCCTGTCGGTTGGCACCGCGACCGAGGAGGGCTTCCCGCAGCCGGGGAAGGTCCCCGGCGCTGGTCTGCAGGCTGCCGTCCGGATGAACCAGTCGCGGCACGATGAACGCCGCCCGAGGGTGCCGCTGCATCGCCGACCAGAGGGCGTCCAGCGCGCCCGCAGTGAACACCACGTCCGGGTTGCTGATCAACACCACCTCCCCCCGCGCTGCCGCCATCCCCTGGTTGTTGGCGCGGGCCAGGCCGCGGTTGTCGGCATTGGCGATGACCCTGGTCTCCGGGAAGTCCCCGGCCGTGGCGGTCACGCTGCCGTCGGACGAGTTGTTGTCGACGACGATCGCCTCCCAGGCGACCGCCGGCGGGAAACGCTTGATGGACCCCAGGCATTGAAGCAGTGCCTCCCGGGCATCCCGGTTGACGATCACCACTGACATCCGGGGCCCCTCGGACCTGGAGGCTGCGGGTGCGGTCTTGGACACCGTCGCCCCGGTCAGGTGATGCGGCGGAAGAGCGGTCGCGGCAGATGGCGCATCCCACTCATCACCCAGCGAAGCTTGCCCGGGATCCATATCGTCCCGGCGCCACGCTCCAGTCCGCGCCGGATGGCACGAGCCACCGCCTCGGGGGTCGTCGCCAGTGGCGCCGGCGGCGACGAGACGGTCATCTTGGTGTGGACGAAGCCGGGCCGCACCACCATGACGTGGACTCCACTGCCGGCCAGGCTGTCCGACAGGCCCTGGAAGAACGCGTCCAGCCCGGCTTTCGACGAGCCATAGACGAAGTTGGCCCGCCGCGGTCTCTCCGCGGCCACCGATGACAGCACCGCGATGTGCCCATGGCCCTGCCGCCTCATCTCGCGAACCAGCGGAATGGCGACCGATACCGCGCCCTCGAAATTGGTGGTGACGAGTTCGAGCGCCGCCGCCGCGCTCTGCTCCGCTATCTCCTGGTCACCCAGGATGCCGAATGCGATAAGGGCCAGGTCGATGTCGCCGAAGTCCGAGAACGCCCGCCGCACCACGTCATCGTGCGTCTCGGTGGCGGTGGCGTCGAAGGCGATGAGCTCGACCTGGCCGGCGCCATTCGCCCGCAGCCGCTCCCCCACCTCCCGCAGGGCATCGACGTCCCGGCCCGCAAGGACGATCCTGCGGGCGCCGTGGCGGACCAGCTCGGCCGCCGTGCTCTCCCCGATCTCCGAAGTTCCGCCCAGGACTAGGACCGACTCGATTGGCACCAGTGAGTTCATCCCCGCGCCGGCACCATGGCGAGCCTGCGGCTGAGGTCGGACTGAAGGACGCCGCCGGGGTCGAGCTCCGCCTGGATCGCGCGCCATTCGGCAAGCCGCGGGTACATCACGGGCAGCAGCTCGCGACGCAGCCGGGAGTCCTTGGCCAGGTAGACCCGACCTCCGGCCTGGGCCACTTTCTCATCCAGGCTGCAAAGAGCGCGGTCGAGGTCGCCACCCCCAACCGGGACGTCCAGCGCAAACGTCCAACCGGGCATCGGGAAACCGAGGTGCCCGAATGCCGTTCGGCCGAACCTTTTGAGGACCGACAGGCTGGGCGGCGACCCGGCCTGGCTGAGCATGTCCAGCGCCTCACGAAGGACCTGTTCAGCCCCGAATGGGACGACGAACTGGTATTGCAGGAACCCGCGTTTGCCGTAGACGCGGTTCCAACCCGAGACCACGTCCAGCGGGTAGAAGAAGGGGCCAATGCCCGTCAATCCCGTCCGGGCGGTCGCCGGCGCTCGCCGATACACAACCTCGTTGAAGGCCGCCAGGCTGGCGGGATTGAGCACACCCGAGGGCAGCTCCCAGGGGACCGTCATCCATGTGCTGTCGCGGTATCTCAGCGGGTCCTGGCGTCGTCTCCTGGGATCGAGGTCATCCATCTGGGCGTGGCCTCCCAGGGTTAGGACCGCCCGCACCTGGTTGCGCCCGCGCGCCCGGCAGTCGACCCACGCCACCGAGTACTGGAACCTGTCGTCCAGGTCGGTCATCTCGACGAGCAGTGCCTCAAGGTTCGGGAGTCGACGAACGCGGGCGACCATCCAGGCGGTCTCGACCCGCATGAGCCGAAGCCGGACGGTGCTGATGACCCCGGTGAGCCCCATGCCGCCGGCTGTCGCCCCGAAGACGTCGGCATCCGAATCGCGCGTGATGGTGGCCGCGCGCGCCGGGCTGTGCAGCTCGACCGCCTCGACGTGGTCGCAGAAATTGCCGTCTCGGTGCTGGTTCTTGCCGTGCACATCGGCGGCCACGGCGCCACCCAGGGTTACCTGCCGTGTCCCCGGGCTGACCGGGATGAACCACCCATGGGGCAGGACCGCACGAATCAACGCGGCGAGGCTCAGACCCGACTTCCCGGTGGCCACGCCCTGCTCTGGATCGAACTCCAGGATGTCATCCAGCTCCCCGGTCTCGATGACCAGCCCACCTCCGTTCTGGGCAGCGTCGCCGTAGCTTCGTCCGAGCCCTCTCGGAATCGCGCCTCGGGAGGGTGCCTGGCTCAGCAGAGCGGCGATCTCATCGGCACGCTGGGGGCGGCGCACGTCGGCCAGGGTGGGCGCTGTGCGGCCCCACCCCGTCAATTGTTGATGCGTGTCCACGATCGAGGTCTTCAACCCGCCAACTCTAAGATGCCCGGCGTGCTTCTGAGCGTTACGCTGACGTCGTGCAACCTCGGACCGTGGCTGGATCGAGCCAGCAAACGACTGATCGGCGCACCTGGTGGCGCACGTCGTTTGCCGTATGGACGCTGCTTCGGCCGCGTCAGTGGACCAAGAACCTTCTTGTCCTGGCGGCCCCGCTCTTTGCCGCCGAGCTGACCCGACCCGACGTGCTGGGCCACACGCTGCTGGCGGTTGCCGCCTTCTGCCTGGTGAGCAGCGCCGGCTACGTTTACAACGACCTCCTGGACGCCGAGGTCGACCGCGCTCACCCGCTGAAGCGCAGCCGCCCAATCGCCAGCGGCGAGGTTGGCGGTCGCACCGCGGTGGCCGTCGCGGTGATCCTGGCCCTGGCAGCGGTCGCGGTCGGCTACCTGGCTGCGCCTGCGGTCGCTGTCCTGATCCTGATCTACGTCGCCCTGATGATCGTCTACTCCCACTGGGGCCGTTCCCAGGCACCGCTGGACGTCTTCATCATCGCGGTGGGGTTCGTCCTGCGGGCCATCGCCGGGGCGGCAGCAAGCCACGTCCCCATGTCCCCGTGGTTCCTGGCCCTCACCCTGCTGCTGGCGGTGATGTTGGGATTTGGAAAGCGACGCGCCGAGCTGTCGCTCCTCGGCGAGGACTTCGGCATGGTGCGGAGGAGCTTGCGCATCTACTCCGTGGCGATGCTGGACCAGCTGCTATCGGTCCTGGCGGCCAGCATCATCGTGCTATACGCGATCTATGCCGTCAGCATCAGCAGCCGCCTCAATTCAAGCGACATGATCCTGACATGGCCGCTGGTCCTGGTTGGAATCCTCCGCTACCTGCAGATCAGCCATACCGCGGACCGGCCTCCAGACGAGCTCCTGGTGAGCGACCGCGTGATCCTGGTGCTGGTCGTGGGTTTTGCGGCTGTTGCCGCCGTGGTCCTGCACTACCACACGCACCTGCTTCAGCCGATCACCATATAGCCGCTTGGCGGCGCGAAGCCCCGCGCCAAATACACTCTGGGTGTGACCCGGGTCCTCATCGATGGTCGGGCGCTGTACGACGGCAACCGCTTTCGCGGCATCGGCGTCTATCTCCGCCAGCTGGTTGACCACATGCAGCCGCCGCCAGGCCTTGACGTCTCCGTCCTGGTGACTGGCGACACCGCGCTGCCGACGGGGCTCCGTGCCGAGCGTGTCAGTCGCCGCCTGTCGAATCGCTTCGCGAGCCGTGAACACCGGTTACGGCTTCCCGGCGACCTACGACGGTTGAGTTTCGACGTCTACCACAGTCCGTCGCAGGAGCCGCCTCGGCGGATGGACCGACCCTGGATTCAAACCATGCACGACGCCACCGAACACCCCTCCCTCGTAGCCGACCGGGAGCGCTGGCGGAGGTTGGCTACGCGGATTTGTTCCGCCGCGGCGATCATCACCCCGTCAGAATATGCCCGACGTGTAGTGGTCGAGCTCCTCGGCTGTGACCCGGGCCAGGTACATGCTGTTCATCATGGTGTCGACGCTCGCTTTCGCCCGGAGCCCTCGGTGCGCGACGAGGGTGACCCGTACATCCTTATGGTCAGCGAGTACGGCCCGTGGAAAGGCTATCCGGAGGCTTTCCAGGTCGCGTCACACCTACGGTCCGCGGGTCTGCCGCACCGCCTCAAGGTTGTCGGGCGCCTCGCGGCCTGGGTTCGCCCTCAGGTGGAACGACTGGTTGCCGAGTCAGGCGCGTCGGAGCGTATTGATCTCCTTGACTACGTACCCGAACAGCACTTGGCGCGTGTGTACCAGGGAGCTTCGGCGCTGGTCGTGACCAGTCACATGGAAGGGTTCGGCCTTCCCTTGGTCGAGGCGATGGCCAGCGGTGTTCCCGTTGTGGGATTCGACAACACCGCCATTCCCGAGGTTGTTGGCGACGGTGGCGTCATCGTGCCAGATGGCAACGTGTCCGCTATGACCGAAGAGATCCTGGCGCTGCTGCGGGACCAGTCTCGATGGTTGGCCCTGTCTGAAAGCGGCTTGCGCCGCGCCCAGGCCTTCGACTGGCGACGAAGCGCGGAGAGGCACATCCGGCTGTACCTCGAGGTGGCGGCGTGATGGGGCTCATCCGGCGCGACGGCCGGGTCCGCCCGGACCTGGTCGTCCTGGGGCTGATCCTCGGGGCAATGGTCGTGGGCACGGTGATGGGCTACACCTCGGCGCAGCAACCTGACGCCGCCACCTTGATCATCGGACTGGGCCTCGCCGGCGTGCTTGCCTCCATAGTGTGGCGGCGTCCCGACCTGGGCCTGCTCGGCCTTGCCGCGCTGATGCCCTTCTACCCCACCATCTTCGGGCGTCTGCTGGTCTGGGGGGTGCCAGTCTCCATCCTCGCTCCGCTCCGTTTTTGGAAGGAGGTGGTGGTCATCAGCCTCGGCGCCAAGGTGCTTGTTTCGGGAATGCACCGCCGCACGGCGATCGACAACATCACCATCGCCTTCATCCTTTTGACCGCTCTCTACATCGTTCTGCCCTTGGGGCCGTCGTTGTATGCGCGGCTGCTGGGCGCCCGCGAGATCGCCTCCTACCTGTTCTTGTTCCTGGCGGCACGTCATCTGCCCCTGGGGGAACGCCTGGGTCCGCGGCTGGTGGTTACCCTGCTGGCGGCCGGCGCTGTGCTGGGGGGCCTGGCCTTCTGGGACCACTTCGATAACGCCGGGTGGTCTGCGTGGATCTCGGCGTCAGGGCTGCAGGAATACCAGGAACAGGTCTTCAACATCGCGCGTATCCCGGGGGCAGAAATCGGACATCTCGGCGACCAGGAGTTCATTCGTACCGGTTCGCTGTTCTTGAACCCGCTCAGCCTGGCGTTCTACCTGCTGATCCCGGTCGGCATCATCATCGGGCGGGTGGTGAGCGGTCGGGCCCGCCGCTTCGAGGTTGTCCTGGGGATCGTGTGCGCCGCGGGGGTCCTGCTCACCCTAACTCGCAGCGCCATCACCGCAATGCCACTGATGCTGCTGGTGGCGCTCGTGCTGGGCCGGCGAAGCACCCGGCGGATGGGAGGGATGCTGCTGGCCGCGGGCATCCTCTGGCCGGTGGCCAGCGCGGTGGCATTGGGCTCCCACCTGTCTGATGCCATCGACACCGGCGCCACCAGCACCCAGGGGCACCTCGAGCAGCTGAGCACCGACATGGCGCTGCTGCTGGCCCACCCGGGCGGGAGCGGCCTGGCCACCGGGGGCGGGCTGGCGTCGCAGAGGCTTTCTGACGCCGCCTCCATCACGGCGGAGAGCTGGTACTTCCAGGTCGGACTGGAGATCGGTGTCTTGGGGATGCTGCTGTTCATCGCCCTCCTGTGGCTCTGCCTGGCGGAGCTCTGGCGACGGACCAGGGAGAGCAACCCGCTGGCCATGGAGGCCATGGTGGCGGCCGCCGGCCTGAGCGTGGTCGGGGTTGTCCTGAGGGTCTACGGCGACCAGGTCGTCTCTTATTCACTGTGGACCCTTATCGGCCTGGCGCTGGCGGTGCCCCTGGTGGCGCCCGAGGCGGAGGCTCCCACAGAGGTCGCCGCCACCGAAGTGGTCGTGGGGCCGCGTTGGCGAGGTCCCCGCCGGGCGCGTGTCTGATGTCGAACAACCGGCGACGATGGCCGGTGGACGCATCCGTCGCACCATCAAGGCTCTGGCTGCGCGCGCGGGGACGCGGGTGGTCCGAGTGCCCTTTGGCCTGGGGCGCGGCGTCCGCCTCCAGCTTGACCTCTCGCACGAGCTGATGCTGGCGGTCGGGCTCTACGAGCACGAGCTCGACTCGCACCTCGGCCGGCTGTGCCGTGGAGCTGGGACCGCCTACGACGTCGGGGCCGCTATCGGCTATGACAGCCTCGCGATTGCGCGCCGGTCGGGGGGCGAGGTGGTGGCGTTCGAGGCCGACCCGGGCATCGCCGAGCGCTTCAGGACCAACCTCGCGCTGAACCCTGAGCTGCGGCCCAGGATCCAGCTGGAGCGGAGCCGCGTCGGTCGCGGCGGCGATTCGACGGTGGCCCTGGACGACCTGGTCACCAGCGCCAGGTTCCCAATCCCGTCGCTGCTCAAGATCGACGTTGAGGGCGAGGAGATCGAGGTCCTGGCGGGGGGGCGTGAGCTGCTCCGCCGGCATCATCCCGCGGTGGTCCTGGAGACTCACTCGGAGGCCTTGGAGGATGAGTGCCGCGAGGTCCTCGAGGATCATGGCTACCGGGTGCTGGTCGTGGAACGGCGCCGGTGGCTACGCGAGTCCCGGCCGATGGCCCACAATCGCTGGCTGGTGGCCGTGCAGCGCGCCGCTGAGCCGGCCGGACTCAGTGACGCTGGCGGCAGCTGACGTAGCCAGGCAGCCCGCGAAGGCGCCCGCGCTCCGGGTCGCCCTCGACCTCTCGCCCGCCATCGTCAGCGCGGGCGGTGTGCGCGCCTACGCCCTGGCAACCTGGCGGCACCTGCGGGAGCGCCAGGACGTGGAGCTGGCGGCGTTTGGGGCCGGTCGAGGGGCGGCGCCAGAAGCCGCGATGCGGCGGCTGCCGGTGCCACTGCGCGTGCTTCATTTCAGCTGGCGCACCCTGGGGGTGCCGCGGGCCGAGGCGATCACTGGGGACGTCGACGTTGTCCACTCGATCGACCTGCAGCCACCGCCGACGCGGCGACCCCTGGTGATGACCATCCACGACGTCATGGCCATCACCCACCCGGATCTGTTCCCACCGCATGCCCGCCGATACCAGCAGGACCAGCTCCGTGCCGCCCGGCAGGCCGCCGCTGTCGTGACCAGCTGCACGGCAACCGCCGCCCAGGTTGTCGAGGTCGGTGAGCTCGACCCCAGGCGCGTCCTGGTCACCCCCTTCGGTCCGGGGCTCGAGTCGGCGGCGGGGGCTGACCAGCCGCCGGGCCCGGAGGCCGGCAGCGCCGCGCCCTACATCCTCGCCGTCGGAGTGATCGAGCCGCGCAAGGCGTATGACCTGCTCGCCATCGCCATGAGCAGGGTCCGCGATGCTCCCACGGTCCTCGTCGCCGGCCCCGACGGCTGGCGTGGGGCAAGCATCCGCGAGCGGGTCACCGAGCTTGATAGCGGCGGGCGAATCCGCTTCCTCGGCGGCGTCGCCGATGAGACCCTTGCCCGCCTGTATCGTGGCGCCGCGCTCGTCTGCCAGCCCAGCCTCGCTGAGGGCTTCGGCTTCCCGGTGCTGGAGGCCATGACCTTTGGCGTTCCGGTGGTCGCCAGCGACACACCTTCGGCTCGCGAGATCGGGTCGGGCGCCCTCCGGCTGGTGACCCCGGGCGATGCCGACGCCCTGGCGGGTGGGCTTGCGGAGGTGCTCACCGACCTCGACCGGCGCCGCCGTATGGTGGAGGCCGGGCTGGCCGCCGCCCGCGCCTGGACCTGGGCCCGATGCACCGACCGTCTCGTCGACGTCTACCGGCTGGCCGCCGGGCTGTCCTCGGCCTGACCGGTGCGGGTGGCGCTGGACGGCCGAACCCTCCAGGGCGCGGTCGGTGGGGTTGGCCGGGCGGTGGCCAACATCCTGCCCTTCCTCGTTGCCCGGGCGGACATGCAGGTCCTGCTGGATGAGCGACTCTCACCCCGACTCAACGCCGACATTCCGCCTGAGGCTCGCGCCCGGTTTCTGCGGGCACCTCTTCCCACCGGCGCAGCCTGGCTGCAGCTGGCGGTGCCGGCCGCGCTGCGCGGCTTCGACGGCGTCTTCCACTGCCCCTTCTATGGGCTGCCCTATCGCCAGCCGGTGCCGATGGTTGTGACCATCCATGACCTGAGCTTCGAGCACCACCCGGAGTGGCTCTCGGCGGCGAAACGCATGGTGTTTCGCACCCAGGCCCGGCACGCGGCCAGGACGGCACGGCGGATCCTGACCGTCAGCAACTACGTCCGCGACGAGGTCATTGCGACCTACGGAGTGCCCGCCGACCGCGTGGTCGCGGTGCCGCCGTCGGTCGACCCCGTCTTCCGGGCGGCCGGCGA
>DASZHA010000039.1:0-21440 GCA_035938265.1 Candidatus Dormiibacterota bacterium | reverse complement strand
ATGACCTGCACGACCCAGTGGAGGCCGCCAACCAGGATGGCGTCCTGTGTCAGCCCGAGAGCGGGCGCGACAAACCCCCAGGCGAAGGCGAGGATCACCTGGCCGGTTGGGGCGCCGGCGCGAAGCGCGATCGTGGCGAGGGTCCAGAGCGCGATGACCAGGACAAAACCGAGGATCCGATGAAGCGGGACCAGGCTGGCCAGGTGCCCCGTCCAGAAGGAGAGCCCCAGGATCAGCATGACAAGGCCGCCGATCCGGGTTGTGAGCTGGGCAATGGTAGCGATGGTACGGCTCATTTCTTACGCCTCCTGTCAATGCCGTTGACCTCCGACGCTACCACTTTACTTGGAGTACTTCAACTATTGCAGTACATCGAAATTCTAATGAGCTTGCGCTTCTCGAATTGGGGCCTTAGGCTTACCTGGTGGCACCCAGGTCCAAATCCAAATCCGACCTCGCCAGCGAGGCCTGGAGCAACATCTTCGAGTTCATCGTGGCCACCGCGGGGCATCGCGACGCCGTCCTCGAGCGCCTCAAGCTGACCCCGGGCGATGGTCGGGCCCTAGCCGCCCTCGAACCCGGGGTCCCCAAGACGATGCGAACGCTCGCCGAGGAATGGAACTGTGACGCATCCAACGCCACCTGGATGGTGGACCGCCTGGAGAAGCGCGGCCTGGTCAAGCGCCAGGACGTCCCCGGCGACCGCCGCCTCAAGGCGGTGGCACTAACCGCGAAGGGAAAGCAGATAAAAGGCGACCTGACTGCGGGCATGTACGCGCCACCGCCAGAGCTCCTGGCGTTGAGCCGGGAGGAGCTGGAGGCGCTGGCCGCGGCCGTCTCCGGCTTGCCCCGCGGCCAGCTCTCCCCGGCGATCGGGTTCCGCCAGCGTTAGCTGGGCCCTGTGGGACTCGAACCCACGACTCTCTGCTTAAAAGTCCGACCTGGCCCCATTCGCAGCCCCATTTCGTATTGCGCTGGGTGGCACCGAGCGGCAGAAACAGGCACCCTTTTGCACCCGCGTTGCTGCCAGCGTTGCTGCCAAGAGCGGCCGCTCCACCACCCATCATCTCTTTACAAGTTGTAACTACATTCTCTCGGGAGAGAGTCTAGGGTGGGACGTAGAAACGGAATGGCAGGTTGCCGTTCCAGCCCCACTTCCGAGATTCGTAGCACCATCAGCCTGAGAGTTACTCAGCGCTTCTCCCTCGTGAGGTTTCGGTGACATCAGCCGGATGTCATCAACGGATACGCGGCCTTGTGCTGCGGTCCCGTCAGGGAGGAGTGACATGAGATCGAGTTCCGCCAAGGAACCGAGAGCCAAAGCCGCGCAGGTGAAGCCGTCACCCGCATCGCCCGCGACCAAGCCCAAGCAGATCAAGGTCGCAGCGAAGCCCCGAAGCCGCAAGCCTGTCCTGAGCGCGGCCAAACCCCGTGCCAAACGCAGTGCTCCGCAGGCCCAAATGGCTTCAGCGCTACCGGAAGCGTCATCACCAACAGGTCAAAGCAGTACGCAAGACCTAGCCAGCCCTGGGGCGCTCCCCTCCGATGCAATTCTGTCTGAAGACGGGAAGTGGCAGTGGGATGGTCTTGCGTGGCAGCCAATCGCCGCCATAAGCGACGAGGGATCCGTTGCCGCTATCGCCGAACCCCCCGCGCCGACGAGGCCGCCCGGCGGCGTAGCGACTGTCTGGGCTGTCGCCGGACTGGTCTTCTGCTTCCCCATCGGCCTTGTCCTGGTCTTCCTAACCCACTGGAAGATGCGAAGCAAGCTCGTAGCCACAGGTGTGACTGGAGGCCTGGTGCTGATGTTGATCGCTGCCAGCGCCGCGAGTTCTCCCACCGGTACGCAAACCGCGAGCGCTCCGACCTCGTCATCGTCGACGCAGGCCAGCCCGACTCTGTCCGCTGCGGATAAGGCTGCGGCTGAGAAGGCCGCCGCGGACAAGGCTGCCGCCGACAAGGCTGCCGCCGACAAAGCCGCTGCCGACAAGGCCGCTGCCGACAAAGTCGCCGCGGACAAGGTCGCCGCGGACAAGGCCGCCGCAGATAAGGCCGCCGCAATGACGGCGCCGCAGCAGAACGCGGCAAGGTCAGCCCAACAGTACCTGGGCATATCGGGCTTTTCACGGCAGGGTCTCATTGACCAACTCTCGTCATCGGCGGGCGATGGATACTCGGTCCAGGATGCGACTGTCGCGGTTGATAGCCTCACGGTGGACTGGAACGCCGAGGCCGTGAAATCGGCCAAGCAGTACCTGAGCATTACGGCCTTCTCATGCAAGGGCCTGATCCAACAGCTGGACTCGTCGGCCGGTGACAAGTACACAGTCGCTCAGGCTACGTATGGAGCGCACCAAGCAGGCGCTTGCTAGTCCGCTTGCAACTGGCACGTCGTGGTCAGGGGATGACCCGTCCGCACCGGCTGTAAGTACGTGAGCGGGAGCGATTCCGCTCCTCAGTAGCAAACTACCGCGCCAAGATCGTGTGAGTCCTCACGCTGCGAGGCGACAGGCCAGCCTCCAGCTTGCGATTCAGCAGCTCTTGGACCTGTGCCGGCGCCAGCCGGTCAAGGCGTGTCCGGCCCAGGGCCGGGACGATGTCGTAATGGACCTCCTCGGGCACTCACAGATCAGCCTGACGGCCAACACTTACAGCCATATCATGCCGGAGCTGCGCCGCGAGGCAGCAGACCGCATGGAGGCGATTCTCGGCGGCTAGAAGTAGCTCCCGCCTCTGAGCGTTATCCCCTCGATGAGGTAGTGCGGGAACGGGTCTCCCATGACAGGAACGGGCGTAGCTTTCGCGAGCCCGCCCTCGACCAGGTGCTTCACTGTACGACCGAGGCGCGCAATGTCGGCGTCGCCTCGAACTTCCATTCGCTCGGCAAGCGCTTGGACGGACGCGCCCTTGGCGGGAAGGGTGCCGTCGTCCTCCCATTCTCTAATCGCCTTGAGCACCTCGTAGTGTTCGGCGTCTATGTCGAGTTCGTCGTTCATGCCGTTTCTCCCCCCAATCTCGGCTCCGTTGCTGCCGCGTTGCTGCCATTCGGAAGCTCAGTGTTGAAAAGGTGATAGCCCCCGTGGGGGTTTCGTATTCGAAAAATGGTGGGCCCTGTGGGACTCGAACCCACGACTCTCTGCTTAAAAGGCAGAAGCTCTAACCAACTGAGCTAAGGGCCCGCGCTGCGAATTCGCATAGACCATATAACCGACTGCGGCGGCGGGTGCCACTGCCCGGGAGCCGGCGTCTACCTCGGTTGCCTCGCCGGAACCCGGTGCCTCGCCGCGGTGTAACCGTGTCTGAGAATCAGGACCGTGGAGGGCCGTCCACTGGATGACCGCGAGCTTGCCACCCGTGCGAGCAATGGAGATGTCGAGGCATATGAGTCGCTGGTGTCGGCCTACTCCGACATCGCCTTCCGGACCGCCTACCTCATCACCGGCTCGGCCGCCGACGCCGAGGACGCCGTCCAGGACGCGCTGGTCAAGGCCTATCGCGCCCTCACCCGCTTCCGCACCGGCGAGCCCTTTCGCCCCTGGCTGCTGCGGATCGTGGCCAACGAGGCGCGCAACCGGCGCCGGTCGGCGGGCCGCTGGTGGAGACGAACGGAGACCCTGGCGCCGGAGCTCCAGCTGCGGGACCCGGCCCGGTCCCCCGAGGAGACGGCGGAGGCAGCGGAGGAGCGCGCCACGCTCCTCCGCTCGCTGAACCGCATGAAACCCGATGACCGGGCCGTGATCACCTGCCGCTACCTGCTGGAGCTCTCCACCGAGGAGACCGGAGCGGCATTGGGATGGCCCACTGGGACCGTCAAGTCACGGCTGTCGCGAGCGCTCGACCGTCTCCGCGGCGAGGTCGTCGGTTCAGCCGTCGGGGAGATGGCATGAACGACATCGAGATCCGGCTGAACGCGTTCGCAGAAGAAATCTCCTGGCCGGCCACACCTGACTTCGTCACCGGCCTGCGCGAGCGGCTGGCAGATGGCGAGCGCACCCCGGCAGCTCATCGCCCCGCCCGCTCCTGGCGCCCCGACCTGCAGCCGACAACGTGGCGACGGGTCGCGGTCATAGCCGTCGTGGTGCTGGCAATCGTGGCGGCGACCCTGGCGATTCCACCGGCCCGCGAGGGCCTCGCCCGCCTGTTCGGCATCAAGGGCGTCTCGATCCAGCGACAGGAGAGCCCGATCCCGACGACGGGAGCAGGCAACGCGCTGGAGCGCGGCCTGCTGGGAGACAGGACATCGCTAACCGACGCCGCACAGGCCACGAGTATCACCATCCAGCCGCCGTCACGCCTGGGCGCGCCAGACGAGGTGCGGACCCGCAAACTGTCGACGACCACGGCGATCACCATGGTCTACAACCCGCGCGCCGACCTACCCGATCCCAACGGAACCGGCGTCGGCATGTTGATCACGGTCTTCCGCGCCCGAGTCGACAAAGCCTATTTCGGCAAGACGCTCGGCCCGGGGACACAGATCGACGAGATCCAGCTGGCATCCGGGACCGGCTATTGGATCCATGGCAAGCCCCACGTGGTCATCGTGCAGCTGGCGAACGGCGACGCGACCCTGGATGATCTGAGGCTGGCCGAGGACACCCTGCTCTGGCAGGACGGCGACGTCACCTATCGGCTGGAGAGCGCCCGCAGCCGCGAGGATGCGATCTCCGTCGCCAACTCCATGCGCTAGCCGGGAACCCCCGGCCGTCCGGAGGTGTACCAGGGTCGGAGGTGCACACATGAAAACGCGGCTTCGTCTCATTGGCATCAGCTCCCTCTTGGCGGCCGCCGCCGCCGGCCTCAGCCTCGGCGCCCCGAGCACCGCGCTGGCCGGGGGCGGTGGATGCCACTCGTCCACGCCCACCAGCGGCACCGGCACCTCGGTAGAGATGACAGCGGCCTGCTTCCAGCCGAACGTCCTTCATGTCCGGCCCGGGGACACCGTCACCTGGACCAGCCACGACGACATGGACCACACCGTCACCGGGACCGCGGGCAGCTTCGGCGACTACAGCACCGTCAAGATCGACCAGCCGGTGAGCTACCGCTTCACCAAGAACGGCGTCTATCCCTACTTCTGCATGTACCACCCTGGGATGGCGGCGGCGATCGTGGTCGGTGACGGCAGCGGCAGCGGCCCCGCCGACCCCGCCTCGGTGATCCAGGCGACTCCACCCGCCCAGGCGCCGGCCACGCAGCTGTCGACCCGACCAAGTGCCGCCAGGCTGACGGACGGCCTCCTTCCCTGGGGCTTGCTGGTCGTTCCGGGCCTGGTCCTTGGCCTGGTCCTGGGATTGCCCGTCGGCCGCCGCCTCAAGCGCCCGGCCTGACGCCGGCCTAACTCGGGCCGCCGGCCCCCCGGTGCGCCTCGGGCACGTCGCCCGCGGCGCACATCGGGCAGTCCTCAGGAGCCCAGCTCTCAAAGGCGACCTCGAGGCAGGCGAAGTAGGGGTGCGGCACGTTGACCTCGCCGCCGCTGCGATCGGCCATGACGCCGACGCCGACGATCTCGCCCCCCAGCCTTGTGACCGCATCGAAGGTGTCCTGGAGCGAGCCGCCGGTGGTGACGATGTCGTCGACGACCAGCACCTTCTGCCCCGGCCTGATCTCAAAGCCGCGCCGGAAGACCCGCCCGCCGGCGGGGTCCTTCTCGCAGAAGATCCCCGGCAGCCCCATCTGACGCCCGACCTCGTAGGCCAGGATGATGCCGCCGGTGGTCGGCCCGGCGACGATCTCGGCGCCGCTTTCGGCGAACCGGTCGGTGATCATGCGGCAGAGCGGCTCGGTATACCGGGCCTGCTCCAGGACGCGGAACTTCTCCATGTAGACGCGCCCATGCCGCCCACTGGTGTAGACGAAGTGGCCGTCCAGGATCGCCCCCGAGTCGGTGAAGATGCGCAGCGCCTCCTGCTGCCGGGCCTTCGCGGCCGGGTCAGTCTCGGTCTGCGTCATCGCACCGCCTCCTGCGCCGAGGGCTGGCTCTCCGCCGGCCGGATCTCGCCCACCGAGCGCACCCCGATGCGCTGCATGTGCGCCTCGATGCCCTGGAGCACGAACCGCCCCGCGTCCGGGCGGAGGAAGTTGAGAGTACCGACCTGCACGGCCACCGCCCCGGCGAGAAGGAACTCGACGGCGTCGTCGCCGCTCATAACCCCGCCAGACGCGATCACCGGCACCGAGACCGCCCGCGACACGGTGTAGACCGCGTGCAGTGCCAGCGGTCGGATTGCCGGCCCGCTGAGTCCGCCGGTGACGTTGGCCAGCACCGGCTTGCCGCTCTGCAGGTCCAGGGTCATGCCCACGTAGGTGTTGACCGCCGAGAGCGCGTCGGCGCCGGCGTCGACGATCGCCTGGGCGATCGAGACCAGGTCGGTGACGTTGGGCGTGAGCTTGACGATCAACGGCCTGGCCGTGGCCGAGCGCACCGCGGCGGTGACCGCGTGGGCCAGCCCGGCGTCGACGCCGAACATCAGGCCCTTGGCGCCCACGTTGGGGCAGGAGATGTTGAGCTCGATGCCGGCGACGTTGGGCGCCGACTCCAGGCGCTCCACGACCGCGACGTAGTCCTCGACGCTGTCGCCGACGATGTTGACCACCACGGGCACCTCCCACTCCTCCCAGCGGGGCGCGTACGTGCCGGCGACGACCTCGACGCCGGGATTCTGCAGGCCGATGGCGTTGAGCATCCCGGCGGGCACCTCCGCGATCCGCGGCGGCTCGTTGCCGACCCGGGGCTCAACCGAGGTGCCCTTGCTGATCAGCGCCCCATAGCCGGCGTGGCCGCCGACCTTCTCCATCTCGAAGCCGAAGCCGAAGGTGCCCGAGGCGGCCATCAGCGGTGTCGCCAGGACCAGGTCGTCGGTGATGCGGACGGAGAGATCGAGCTCGGCCATCAGTCGCCCACCTTCACGTCGGCGCCGACCCGAGATGGGGGGGTGCGATGGTGGATCAGCTCGCCCATCGCGGCCAGACGGATCCAGTCGACCGTGCGCCAGTCCATGACGGCGCCCTCGACGCAAACGCGCGCGTAGCCGCCATCGGTCGAGGGCACCACGCAGCCCAGGCAGGTCCCCAGGGCGCAGCCCATGGGCGCCTCCAATGACATCTCGCAGGGCGGGGCCGAACCGCCGTGGTCGAAGAGGATGTCAGCCAGGGCGCTGAGCATCGGTGTGGGACCGCAGGCGTGGATCATGGTCGCCTCCTGGAGCTCGGCGCGGACCAGCTCGGTGACCCGACCGCGGAGCCCGGCGCTGCCGTCCTCGGTGGCGAGGCGCGCCTCGACGGCGCCGGGCAGCTGGTCGACCGGGAAGAGCTGGTTGGCGGTGTAGGCGCCGTTGAGCCAGCGGAAACGCACGCCGCGCTCGGCGGCGAAGCGCGCCACCAGCGGGAAGGGCGCCACCCCCAGGCCGCCGGCGACAGCCAGCAGGGTGCCGTGGTCGGGGATGGTGAAGGGCCGCCCCAACGGGCCGAGCGCCTCGAAGGCCTGGCCGGCCTCGGCAGCAGCGAGGATCGCGGTTCCCTGGCCGGTGACATTGAAGAGGATGTCGTAGGTGCCCGCGGCCGGGTTGATGTCGCAGAAGCTGAAGGGCCGGCGCAGCAGCGGGTCGGCGGCCTGGGCGCACTGGATGTGGACGAACTGGCCCGGCCGTCCCAGGGCCGAGATCCGGGGCGAATGAAGGCGCAGCTTCCAGACGCCCGGCATCACCTCCTCGCGCAGGCTGACCACGCCGCGCTCGAGGAGCCCAGGGCTCAGGGTCGCGGTCGCGCTCACAGCATCGCCTCCTCGCGGTCCTCGGGCACGTCCAGGGGGATCTCGGACGAATCATGCGGCGACGATGGCGTGTCCGTTGGCGCTGCCCTGCGCGATGCCGCCACCCCGGCGCCAAGATCACCGGCACGGCCCCGCGAGATGTACTCGTCGAGGGTGGCGACATCAAAGGCGCCTCCCAGCGCCAGCATGTTGAGCGACTCGACCAGCGCCGCCGCGGTGTCCAGTGACGTCAGACAGGGGATGCGGCGCTCGACCGCCGCCCGCCGAATCTCGAAGCCGTCGCGGATCGCCAGGGGCTCCCCGCTGATCCCCGGCCGGCCGGGGGAGGTCTCGTTGGAGATGGTGTTGATCACCAGGTCGACCGCCCCCTGCTTGATCAGGTCGACGATGTTGGGCGAGCCCTCGGTGATCTTGGCCACCTCAGTGACGCTGATGCCCGCGCCCCGCAGGGCCCGCGCCGTCCCCGAGGTGGCGTGGACGGTGAACCCCATCTCCACCAGGCGGGCGATTATGGGCAGCGCCTCGGCCTTGTCGGAGTCGGCGATGGTGCAGAGGGCGATGCCCTTCACCGGCAGCTTGTCGAGCGAGGCCAGGAACGCCTTGAACATCGCCGGGGCCAGCTCGTTGTCGATGCCCATGACCTCCCCGGTCGACTTCATCTCGGGACCGAGGTGGCTGTCGACCTCCAGCAGCTTGGACATCGAGAAGACCGGCGCCTTGACCGCGTAGGCGCCCGGCCATTCCCAGAGCCCATCGGCATACCCCTGCTCGGCCAGCGACCTCCCCGTCATGACACCCATCGCCACCCCCACCATCGGCACCCCGGTGACCTTGCTGAGGAAGGGCACCGTCCGGCTGGCGCGGGGGTTGACCTCGATGACGTAGATCTTGTTGCGGTGGAACACGTATTGGATGTTCAGGAGTCCCACGATCTTGAGACGCAGCGCGATTCGTCGGGTGTAGTCGATCAGCTGCTCGATGTCCCCAGCGTCCAGGTGCTGCGCCGGGTAGACGGCGAAGGAGTCGCCGGAGTGGACCCCGGCGCGCTCGACGTGCTCCATGATCCCGGGGATCAGGACGCCCTCGCCATCGCAGATCGCGTCGACCTCGAACTCGCCGCCGACCAGGTACTTATCGACCAGGATGGTGCCGCGGGCCAGCGCGTCGCGTGCCCCTTCGAGGTAGCGCTCCAGGTCCTCGGGCGCGTGGACGATCTCCATGGCGCGCCCGCCGAGGACATAGCTGGGCCGCACCAGCACCGGGTAGCCGACGCGGTCGGCGATGGCGCGCGCCTCGTCGACGGTGCTGGCGGTGGCGCCCGGCGGCTGAGGAATCCCGATCTCGCGAAGGGTGGCCTCGAAGCGGCGGCGGTCCTCGGCCAGGTCGATGGCGTCGACCTGTGAGCCGAGGATGACGGCGCCGCGTTTGGCCAGCGGCTCGGCCAAGTTGATCGCGGTCTGGCCGCCAAACTGGACCACGACCCCCGACGCTGACTCGGCGCGGACGACGTTGGCCGCGGACTCCTCGTCCAGGGGGTCGAAGTAGAGCCGATCCGATGTGTCGTAGTCGGTCGATACCGTCTCCGGGTTGGAGTTGAGCATCGCCGACGACCAGCCGCCTTCACGCAGCGCCAGCGCCGCCTGCACCGAGCAGTAGTCGAATTCGATGCCCTGCCCAATCCGGATGGGGCCGGAGCCGAGAACCACAACCGAGGGGGCCACCCTGCCCGGCTCGGCGCGCCCGCCCCGGGGCGACTCGTCCTCGGTCTCGCACGTCGAGTAGTAGTAGGGCGTCGCCGCCGCGAACTCCGCGGCGCAGGTGTCGACCAGCTTGTAGGCGACCTTGAGGCCCGCCTCGAAGGAGGCGGCCCGGACGTCCTCGACCGACTCCCCGCTCTTGTCGGCGATGGTGCGGTCGGTGAAGCCGGCAACCTTGGCCTCACGCAGCAGCTCCGCGGTCATGGGCTCGCTCAGCCGCCGCTCGATCTCGATGATGTGGGCCAGCCTCCGCAGGAACCAGGGGTCGATGCGGGTGAGGCCGTGGATCTCCTCGACCAGCGCGGCCTTGCCGGCGGCGGCGTTGCCATCGCCATCGCCGGGAAGCCGCTGCCGCAGCGTCGCCAGCAGGGCGTAGATGCGGCGGTCGTTGGGCTCCGACAGCAGCTCGACCGGTACCGGCGCACCGTCGAGTGCCGGCGGCTTCTGCTCCATCGAGCGCAGCGCTTTCATCAGGGCGCCCTCAAAGGTTCGCTCGATCGCCATCACTTCGCCGGTGGCCTTCATCTGGGTGCCGATGCTGCGGTCGGCGTCGGGGAACTTGTCGAAGGGCCAGCGCGGGATCTTGACGACGCAGTAATCGAGCGCCGGCTCGAAGGCAGCCAGGGTGCGGCCGGTGACCTGGTTGGGGATCTCGTCGAGGCGCTTGCCGATCGCCACCTTGGCCGCCACCCGCGCGATTGGATACCCGGTCGCCTTGCTGGCGAGCGCCGAGCTGCGCGAGACGCGCGGGTTGACCTCGATGACGAAGTACTGGAACGAGGTGGGATCGAGCGCGTACTGCACGTTGCAGCCGCCCTCGATGCCGAGGCCGCGGATGATCTTCAGCGCCGACGAGCGGAGCATCTGGTACTCCTTGTCGCTCAGGGTCTGCGACGGCGCCACCACGATCGAGTCGCCGGTGTGGACGCCCATGGGATCGATGTTCTCCATGTTGCAGACGGTGATGCAGGTGTCGGCGGCGTCGCGCATCACCTCGTACTCGATCTCCTTCCAGCCGACCAGGCTGCGCTCCAGCAGGACCTGGTGGATGGGGCTGGCGTCGAGGCCGCGCTGCACGGCTTCGTCGAACTTCGCCTCGTCGTGGATGAAGCCGCCGCCGGTGCCGCCCAGCGTGTAGGCTGGGCGGACGACTAACGGCAGACCAACCTTGGCCAGGAACTTCCGGCCTGCCTCCAGCGACTCCACCGTCTGGCTCTCGACCACCGGCTCGTTGATGCCGACCAGGAACTGCTTGAAGGCCTCACGGTCCTCGGCCTTGCGGATCGTCTCCAGCGGCGTGCCCAGGAGCCGGACGTCGTGGCGGTCGAGGACGCCGGCGTCGTGGAGGGCGACGGCGAGGTTGAGGCCGGTCTGGCCGCCCAGGGTTGGCAGCAGGCCATCGGGCTTCTCGCGGGCGATGATGCGCTCAATCACCTCGACCGTCAGCGGCTCGACGTACGTGCGATCGGCCACCCCCGACTCGGTCATGATCGTGGCCGGGTTGCTGTTGACCAGGACGGTCTCGATGCCCTCCTCGCGCAGCGCCTTACAGGCCTGGGTGCCGGCGTAGTCGAACTCCGCGGCCTGGCCGATGACGATCGGGCCGGAGCCGATGACGAGCACCTTCTTGGGGCGGGGATTCTGCGCTGTGACACTTAACGGCGCCTTGACGCCGGCCGGGACGTCCGACGTCAAAGCGGGAGCGGCCTCCGGCCGCTCCGTAGCTCGCTCCGCTCGACGGCTTGCTGAGGACTGGTCGGCGATCAGGTGGGCGAAGAGGTCGAAGACGTACTGGTTGTCGTGGGGTCCGGGGGCGCCCTCCGGGTGGTACTGGACCGAGAAGACGGGCAGCTCGCGATGTCCCAGGCCTTCCACCGAGCCGTCGTTGAGGTTGCGCTGCGAGACGTAGAACCCGGAGCCCGCGGGAAGGGTGTCGCCCAGAACCTGGAATTCGTGGTTCTGGGACGTGATGTGGACCTCGCCGGTGTCCGCGTCCTTGACCGGGTGGTTGCCGCCGTGGTGACCGAAGGGCAGACGCCCGGTCTGCGCCCCGGCCGCCTGGCCGAGAAGCTGGTGGCCGAGGCAGATCCCCAGGATCGGGATCTTGCCGACCAGCTCGCTCACCACCTCCACCTGAGAGGGCAGCTGCGCCGGGTCGCCGGGACCATTGGACAGCAGCACCCCGTCGGCGCCCACGCTGAGGATGTCGGCGGCGCTGGACGACGGCGGCAGGACGATCACCCGCGCGCCGCGGCTCACCAGCGAGCGGAGGATGTTGCGCTTGACGCCGTAGTCGACCACCGCGATGGTCCTGCCCTCAAGGCTGCGCTCGATGCCCCGCGCGTAGACCCGCAGCTCGAGCGGCTCGCCCCATTCGAAGGCTTCGCTGACGGCGGCCGCGGTGACCAGGTCCTGCTCCTCGATGGGCGTCACCCGGCGGGCGCGCTCAACCAGCTCGTCGGTGGTGGCCCGGGAGGCGGCGTCGCGGCCGTCGTAGGGCTTGTCCAGACCGGCCAGCACCGCCCGCCGGGCGCCAGCGCTGCGCAGGTAGCGGGTCAGGCTGCGGGTATCGACGCCGGTCATGCCGGGCACCCGGGCATCGCGGAGGCGAGCGTCGAGCGAGGACTGGGAGCGCCAGTTGCTGGGGTCGTCCGCGATCTCCCGGACGACCAGTGCCCGGGCCCAGACCTGGCCTGACTCGGGGTCGATGTCGTTGGCGCCGTAGTTCCCGATCAGCGGGTATGTCATCACGATCATCTGGCCGGCGTAGCTGGGATCGGTGACGATCTCCTGGTAACCGGTCATGCAGGTGTTGAAGACGACCTCGCCCTCGGCTGGTGGCTCGGCGCCGAAGAGCCAGCCGGGGTAGACGCCGCCATCCTCGAGAACCAGGGCCCCGGGGGTGCGCGCCATCAGCCGCCCGCCATCCACCGGCTCATCACCGGCCGGCCGCCGGTCACCGTCAGGAGCACCCGGCCGTGGACCTCGCGTCCCTGCAGCGGCGTGTTCTTACCGCGCGACAGGAAGTCCTTGGTGTCAACCGTCCAGATGCCCTTGGTGTCGAAGAGCACCAGGTCGGCGGGCGTGCCCAGGCGGAGGGCCGGCTCGGGAAGCGCGGCTGCCGGGCCCAGGACCCGCACCGGGCCGGCGGTCAGCGCCTCCACCATGCGGCTGAGGCTGAGCTCGCCGTGGGCGACCAGCTCCAGGCAGAGCGAGAGCGCGGTCTCCAGGCCGCTGATGCCAAAGCTGGCGCTGGCGAAGTCGCCGTTCTTGGTGCTGAGCTCGTGGGGCGCGTGGTCGGTGGCGATGGCGTCTATCACGCCATCGGCCAGCGCCTGGACGAGGGCCTCGCGGTCGGACTCCCGCCGCAGCGGCGGGTTGACCTTGGCCATCGGGTCGGGGCCGTCGCGAAGGACGCGGTCGGCGTTGAGGGCCAGGTGGTGCGGCGTGACCTCGGCGGTGACCGCGAGGCCGGCGCGCCGGGCCTTGGCGATGCGCTCGACGGCGGCGGCGCAGCTGACGTGCTGGATGTGGACCCGGCCGCCACCCTGGCGGCAGGCCTCGATGGCGAGGTCGACCGCCGACACCTCGGCGCTGCACGGCCAGGGCGTCAACCGGGCGGGACGGGCGACAATGGGGTCAGCCTGTCCGTCGGGGCAGGTTGTCTCGTCCTGGGCGTGGACCAGCACCGGCCGGTCCAGCTTGGCCGCCCGCTGGACCGCCGCGGTCGCCAGCTCCAGGTCGAAGGCGTTCTCTCCGTCGTCGCTGAAGGCGACGGCGCCCATCTCGGCCAGCCCCTCCATCGGGGTCAGCTCTTTGCCGGCAAGACCCGTGGTCACGGCCGCGACCGGCAGGACCCGCACCGCGGCGCCGGCGGCGCGGCTGCGGAAGTGGAGGAGGGCGTCGACGTTGTCCAACGGGGGCGAGGTGTTGGCCATCGCCACCACGGTGGTGAAGCCGCCGGCGGCGGCCGCGTCGCCGCCGGTCCGGATCGTCTCCTTGGCCTCCTGGTCGAAGTCGCGCAGGTGCGCGTGGAGGTCGGTGAAGCCCGGTGCCAGGAAGAAGCCGTTGGCCTCCACGTGCCAGGCGCCGGGGCGGCGGGCGGCGGCCGCGGCCTCCTCGCTCCGGGTGCGGGGCAGCGCCGCCACCACCTCCCCGCGGTGGAGGATGACGTCAAGGGCCCGCTGCGGCCCGGCGGGGTCGACGTACACGGCGCCGGTGATCACGATGTCTCGCTGGAGCGGGTCAATCACAGTCGCGCAGCAGGAAAACGGAGTCGACGCCGTCGATCTCCTTGACCATCACCCGCACTCGGTCGGACATCTGGGTGGGGATGTTCTTGCCGACATAGTCGGCACGGATCGGCAGCTCACGGTGGCCGCGGTCGACCATCACCGCCAGCTGCACCGCCGCCGGGCGGCCCAGCTCGGTGAGGGCGTCGAGGGCGGCGCGGGCCGTGCGGCCGTGGAAGATGACGTCGTCGACGAGCACCACGGCACGGCCGTTGACGTCGCCGGCGGGCCGAACCGACGGCTCAGCGGCGGCAGTGTCGGCGTCAGGCCGATCGTCCCGATGACCTTCGATGGGAAGCTCCAGGACCTCCACGTCGACGCCGCCCAGCTTGCCGAGGATGGCGCCCAGCCGGCGTGCCAGGGGCACACCGCGGGTGGGTATCCCGGCGATGACCACGCTTGAGCCGGCTCCATTTCGCTCCACGATCTCGTGTGCGATCCGCTTCAGCGCCCGGTTCATGTCCTCGCCGGTGGCCACCAGGCTCTCGGTCTGGGCCGGCTGGGCAGCCTGGGTCATGCCTCGCCTCCCAAGAGCATCCACAGCAGGGCCATCCGGATGTACAGGCCGTTGGCCGCCTGGCGGAAATAGGCGGCGCGGGGGTCGTCGTCGACCTCGGCCGGGATCTCTCCCACCCGGGGCAGGGGGTGCATGAGGATCGCGTCGGGGCGCATCAGGGCCAGCGCCCGGGCGTCCATGACGTAGACCCCGCTGACCCGGCGGAACTCGCCCATGCGGCCGGCGAAGCGCTCCTTCTGGATGCGCGTCTGGTAGACAACGTCCACGTCCGAGAGCACGGAATCGAGGTCGGCGGTTTCGGTGTAGGGGGTGCCCCGCTCGTCGAGGTGGGCCTTGATGTCCCGGCCGATGGCCACCGCCGGCGGGGCCACGAAGGTCAGCTCGACGCCGTCGAACTTACTCAGCAGGTAGCTCAGCGAGCGAACCGTGCGGCCGTTGGCGAGGTCGCCGACCATGGCGATGCGGAGGCCATCGATGCGGCCCAGCTCCTTGTTGATGGTGTAGAGGTCGAGGAGGGCCTGGGTGGGGTGCTGGCCAGGGCCGTCACCGGCGTTGATGACGGGCACCGGGCTGACCGCCGCCGCCCGCTTGGAGGCGCCCACGTCCATGTGGCGCAGCACGATGGTGTCGCAGTAGCCGGATACGATCCGGATGGTGTCCTCGAGCGTCTCGCCCTTGGCCACCGAGCTGAAATGGCCCGCCGACTCGGTGCCGATGACGCTGCCTCCAAGCCGCAGCATGGCCGCCTCGAAGCTGAGGCGCGTGCGCGTGCTGGGTTCGTAGAAGAGGCTGGCCATGATCCTGCCCTTGAGCTCCTGGTTGCCGCCATCGGCGGCAACCGCCTCCATCTCGGAGGCCACCGTGAAGACCCTTTCGAGCAGGGGACGGTCGAACTGCTGGCTCTCGACAACGTGCCGCAGGAGTGGTCTGCGGGTCGCCAGGGGCATAAAAAAATCCTCCTTTCCGGCCTCTCGGGACCGGTTTAAAGGTCGTCGCCCCTGATGATATCCGATTCGTGTGGAACAATCGCGGCATGGAGCGGACGGCAATCCTGGGCGACATCCACGGCGATTACGAGCGCATGCTCGAGCAGGTGGGCCGCCTCGACCCGACCACACCGCTGGTCGTGGTGGGCGATTACTTCGACCGCTGGAACCAGGGCTTGGAGGCGGTGCGGTGGCTGATGGGCCGCCCCAACACCATCTCCCTGCTGGGCAACCACGACGCCCTCATGCTCGCCGTCCTGGCCGAGGTGGAGCGAGGCGCTGAGGGTAAGGCCGTCGAGAGCTGGATCTGGAACGGCGGCCAGCGCGAGGACATGAAGCACCTCCAGGGCGACCCCGAGGCCATCGAATGGATAAGGAACCTACCGGCCATGACCATGGTCGGCGACATCCTGGTTCAGCACTGCGACGCCCCGGTCTACCTCAACTACGGCAAGAGCGTGGACGAGGTCAACCAGGCCTTCGCCAAGCACATCGAGACCCGCGACCCGGAGGTGCTCTTCAACGTCTTCGCCCACCTCTGCCGCCGGCGCCAGTTCTACAACCCCGACCTGTTGCGTCAATACCTCGACGCCTTTGGCGCAAGCGCCCTGGTGCACGGTCACACCCCCCACACCAACCCGCAGGCGGTCTCCCTCTTCGGAGGCGCCATAACCAACGTGGACGGCGCCATGTCGCGCGGTTTTGGGCCGGAGCCCCGGGGCTTCCTCTACTGGGTGGGCGAGGAGGAGCGCAGCACCGAGGACCGGACCATGGTGCGCCCCACCACCTGACGCTCTCAGGATGGTCCGCAGGTGCGGGCCATATACTTTCCCCCTTCCGCCATGGCAGATCTCCGAGTTCCACGCTTGCGAGTGCGCCGCCGCGCGCGCTTGGTCGCGGCCAGCAGCATCGTGGCCAGCACGGTGATCCTTGGCCTTTCGGTCCTGCCTGGGCCTACGGCTCGGATCGGGGCCATCCGGGCCATCGCCGCCCCCACCTGCCTACCGGGACCGCAGGGGCAGGCCTGCCGCCGGACCACGCCGCCGACGGACACCCCCACCCCCTGCACCCAGGACTTTGGCAACCCCTTCGGCCAGTGCACCACTCCGACTCCGGCTGTGATCGTGATCAGCCCGGTGCCTCCCGATCCCCCCAGCCCAGCGACGACGCCGGCCTACCTGATCGGGTTGCCGGCCAGCCCCACCAACGCCGCCTCTGAGGTGGGCGGAGCGATCGCGCCCCTGGGGGGCGGCAGCGGCGACAACGCGCCCAGCCCCGGCTCGGGCGGAGGCGGCGGCAACGCCAGCGAATCGCTGAAATCGACCGGCCTGCCCCTGCCCTTCCTGTTCGCGATGCTGGTGCTGGCGTCGATCGGGGCCGGCTTCCTGATCTGGCGTTACGGTCCCAGGGGCAAGGCCCTGCCCCGGGTCGCCCAGGCGCCGCCGATCCTATTCACGCCCTACGGCGGCAAGAACCAGGCCACCGCCAACCTGCTCGACCCCAACGTCGACCGGCCTCCCGACTGAGGCGCGCCCCTAGGGCTTGGGGATGCGGCCCTTGACCAGGTCGTAGCCGGGCTCCTTGCCCAGCTCGATGACCTTGACGCCCTTGTAGCCCCTGATCTTCTTGAGGTTCATGTCGATCGACTCGCGCAGGGCCTTGTCCACGGTCTTGGTGTCAAAGGCGATCACGTAGCCCGGCCCCTCCACCAGGGGACTGTCCTTGACCGGGCCCTGCATCACCTCGTGGCGCGCCACCGACGGCATCCTTCGGGCCAGCGCCCTCCCCAGCATGAGCATCTCCTGCCCCTCGGGGACGATGCTGCGAATGTCGTCCAGCTGGAAGTGGAACGCGGCGTACTGCAACTAGCTCTGCGCGCCCGCCGCAGACCTCTGCCGGACCTCGGCGAGCCAGTCCTTGATGATGCTGCTGATCTCCTCAGGGGTGTCGACATTGGACTGATGGCCGGCGCCCTCCACCTTCTCGAGGCGCGCCCCTGGGATCCGGCCCGCCAGCGCCTCGGCGCGCTCCAGCGGGATGGCGACGTCCTCGGTGCCGTGGATCACCAGCGTGGGCAGGGTGATCTGCGGCGTTCGGTCGCTGATGTCGTCGCGTTCATCGACCCCCCGCGAGGCCAGGACCGAGCCCCGGTGGTTGCCGGCGCGAAGGTCATTGAGCCAGGCCTCGACGTCGTCGGGACGACCGTCGATGTATTCCTGTCTGAAGAACGTCCCGGGAAGGGCCGAGATGACGTTCTCGAGGCCGCCGTCCCAAAGGATCTGGCGAAAGGCCTCATAGATCGCGGCCAGCTCCGGGTTCTCGGGCAGGTCGGTGGTGTCGATCAGGGCAAGGTCGCGGAGCGCCTCCGGGTGCTTGAGGGCCATGCGCATGCCGATGAAGCCGCCCATTGAGAGGCCGACGTAGTGGACGGGCGCAATCCCCAGCTGCTGGATCACGCCGTAAACGTCCTCCATCTGGGCCCACATGTCGTATGCCGCGGGGTCGTCGGTGGTCTGCGAGCCGTGCTGGCCGCGGAGATCGAGGGCGATGACGTCGTAGTCGCCCTTGAGGGCATCGATCTGCGGCCGCCAGTGCTTGGCGCCGAAGAGCAACCCGGGGACCAGGAGCACCGGCTCGCCGGAGCCCTCACGGATGTAGTTCATCTCGACACCATTGCTGGTGATCGTCGGCATGCGCGCACCTCCTTGCTGCGAGAAAAAGGGTAGCCAATTCGGGTGTCGGTCGTGTCGCGCCGGGTTTCCAGCAGCCGGGCCCGGGCTACTATCCAGCCATGAGCGCGGGCAGGGTCCTGATCGCGATCGGGGCGGTGATACTCCTGGTCGGAATCCTGGTCCAGGTGGGCCTGCCGCTGGGACGGTTGCCCGGCGACATCCGCTACAGCAGCGGCAACGTGACGATCTACGCGCCGCTGGCCACCGGCCTGCTCATCAGCATTGTCCTGACGGTGATCCTCAACCTGCTCTTTCGCAACTGAGGGCCACGGTCCCGGGCACAACTAACCCTGGACAGACGAGAACGCCGGCCCGCTGGAACCGGCGCTCTTTGACGCAGACTAGATCGCCGGCTGTTAAGGAACGGGCAAGGTCCAGCAAATCCTTTTGAAGAATTAACCGAGGTCCGTAAAGACGGCTGCGGCTGGACTATGGAAGCAGCGCGCCGCCCTGGTTGAGATGGCGGAGCACCGCCCGGTCGGGCAGCACCTGTACGGTGGTGGCCAGCCCAGGAATGAAGCGCAGACGGGCGCGGCCCGGCGGCAGATCTACCAGCTCGCGGAGGAGCGCGTCGAGTGCTTGCGAGCCTGCGATCACGAGGGTCGAGCCGGCGGTGTCGCGGATGGCGACGGCAACCGCGGCCTCGCTCCCGGGGGCCAGCGGGTGCCACTCAACGTTATCGAAGATGGGGGCGTCGACCAGCGCCGAGAGCCGGTCACGGTCGGCGGTGCGTTCCGACCAGGCGGCCGCCACCCCGCCGAGGTCGGGGCCGGCGGCGGCGATGGCTTCGGCGGCGCCATCCTGGTGCAGGAGCCAGGCGATGCGCTGGCTCCGGGGCGGGTTGTAGGGTGGCAGCGATGACATTGCCGGAGACCATATCGCGGTGCTCAGCCCCAGCGCCCAGCGGGTAGCCGACGAGCTTCGCGCTCGCGGCCGTGGCGGCCGGGTGCTCGAGGTGTCGGCCTAGCCGGAGGCCTCGGCCGGCAGGGGCTCCGCGACCGGCTTCAGGCAGTGCTCCAGGAAACGGTGGGCCAGCTCGCGGTTGTGGGCGAAGTGGAGGTGGATGTCGCTGGCCAGCAGCGCCGGGCGGGCGAAGCCCTCGTGGCCGAGGCGGACGCCGGAGGCGTCGAAGAGCTCGTAGGCGCGGTCCGTTCCCCCGGTGCCATTGGTGGTGCGGCTCCAGTGCATCTCGTGGCCCCGGATCCGCTCGCCGGCCCGGGCCAGCAGGTTGTCGCCGACCACCTGGACCTCGCGGTAGCCCATCCGGCGGGGCTGGCCGTGAGCCGACATCGTGATCGGGAGCAAGCCCGCCATCGGGTATTCGCTGCCGTCTTCGCCGATGAACTTCTCGGCCATGTACATCAGGCCCCCGCACTCGCCGTATATCGGCATGCCGTCGAGGTGTGCCTCGCGGACCGATTCCAGCATCCGCGTGTTCTCGGCCAGCCGCGGCGCAAAACCCCCGGCGCTGGCCCCCGCCAGGTAGAGTCCGCTGACGTCGGGGACGTGGCTGTCGTGGAGCAGGCTGAAGGGGACGATCTCGGCGCCGGCCTCGGCCAGGATCTCGAGGTTCTCCGGGTAGTAGAGGCTGAAGGCTTCGTCGTAGGCGACGCCAAGGCGGACGGCGCGGTCGACCGCCGGCGTCTCTACCCGCGGGATCCTGGTCAGGGGCTTGCTGTTGGCGGCCACGCGGAGGAGCAGGTCGATGTCGAGGTGGCGCTCGGCTGCGTCGGCCAGGTGGCCGACGCGGTTATCGAAGCCCGGGTTCTGCGCCACCGGGGTCAGGCCGCGCTCGTCCTCGGGGATGACCAGCTCCTCGATCTCCGGCAGCCAGCCCAGCACCGGCACCTTGGCCAGCTGCCAGACAGCCTCCTCAATCCAGCGCGCGTGCTCGTCGCTCTCGACGCGGTTGAGGATCACGCCGGCGATGCGGATCCGCGGGTCGACGGTCTTGAACCCAAGGGCGATGGCAGCCGCGCTCTGGACCATGCCCGACACGTCGATGGCCAGGACCACGGGCGCGTCGACGAGGCGGCTGAGCTCGGCGGTGCTGCCCTCGGGGCCCGCGCCCCACGAGTCGAAGAGCCCGCGGATGCCCTCGATGATGGCGATGTCGGTATCGATGCAGCCGCCGGCGAAGCTCTGCAGGATGGCGTCCTCGCCCAGGATCCAGGGGTCGAGGTTGCGGCAGGCGCGACCGGCGACGTGGGCCAGGTAGGCGGCATCGACGAAGTCCGGGCCAACCTTGAAGGGGCTGACGCGGGTGCCGCGGCGGCGGAGGGCGGCGATGACGGCCGCGGTCAACGTGGTCTTGCCGGTGGTGCTGCCGGCCCCCGCCAGTACCAGGCGCGGGGTGACGACCTGGTCGAATCCTGAGCTCATATACCCGTCTCCATGTGTGTGCGCGACGGGGCCGGCGATCAGGGACGGGATATGAGGGCTACCAGTTACCCCGCTGCGCCCACGCTAGCAGCGTCAAGCGACGTTGTCCACGGGCAAACAGAGGGGGTTGCGGCAGGGTCCGCGTCGGGTGCCTCAGCCGGTGGTTGAGGCCCGGCGGAGGTCCTCCAGCTCGAGGCGCACATTCTCATCGCCATCCCAGCGGTTGACCTCGACGCTGAAGAGGGCGTCGAGGCGGTCGTGCTTCTGGGCCGCGGCGCGGTAGAACGGCACATGCTCGCCCTTGCGCCACGCGATCGCCTCGATCATTCGCTCTCCCTGCGCGAACCAGAGGCGCATGTGGTCGCCGTCGCCGCCAAAGGCGGAGGCGGCCTTGAGCTCGACGTCGCGGACGCAGAAGCGCGGCGCCCGGAGGCCCTCGCCGAACGGCTCCAGCACGGCCAGGGACTCGACCGCGTCCGGCGTCAATGCGTCGAAGTCGACGACCCCGTCGGCCGGCAGGCGCCGGCTCCAGCCACCCTCGGGACGGCGGGCCTCGGCGTACGCCTGGATGCCGTCGACCAGGGCCGGCAGGCTGGCCGCGGGCAGCGCGAAGCCGGCTGCCATCTCATGGCCGCCGTATCGCGCCAGCACTCCCTCACAGGCCGCGAGAGCGTCGACGACGTTGAAGCCGTGGACGGAGCGAGCCGACCCCCGGCACTCGTCCCCCTCACGGTTGAGCACAAACGCAGGCATATGGTGGCGGTCGACCAGGCGGCCCGCGATCAGGCCGACAAGGCCCAGCGGCCACCGCTCGTCGGCGATGACGATCGCTGAGTCGGGCACGCCGTCCTGCTCCAGCCGCTCGGCGACCTCGGCCAGGGCGCGCTCGGTGGCGGCCTTGCGGCCCTGGTTGTGGCGCTCCAGGTGCTCGGCCAGGGGATAGGCGTCGTCCATGGTCTCGGCCAGGAGCAGTTCCAGCGCCAGGCGGGCGTCATCCATTCGA
>DASZHA010000038.1:0-10093 GCA_035938265.1 Candidatus Dormiibacterota bacterium | reverse complement strand
AGGGGGTTGTCCAGCTGCTCGTCAGCCATAACCGAGCAGAGTAATGGATCGACTAACATTCCGGGTCAATGCCGGCCTTCCTCAAGGTCCGACGCAACCAGCTGATCATCGGAGGGGTCCTGGTCCTCCTCCTGGTGCTTCTCGGCCTGTTCCTTTTCCTCCCGCGCAACCAGACGACGTCGAACACGACGGCCAGCGGGAGCGCGACGGTTTCGCCGTCGCCTAGCCCGGACATCAGCCCCAGCCCGTCGCCGTCGGCGAGCCCCAGCCCGTCCAGCGCGGGGGTGCCTTCGCCGGGAGCCCCGACAATCGGACCCCAGGGCGCCGTGTTGAGAGCGGGCCCGGCTCCGGATGACAACGCGACCTTGTTCGGAGCCAGTGGTGGTGGTTGCGCCATTTGGGTGCACCCGGGATGGACCCAAGACGACTGTGGACTGATTCAGGTCTCGGGGACCGACGCGTCCGGAACGGTCGCATACGTTGTCGAGCACAAGACCGCCACCGGTGGTCGCCGCGTCTCGTTGATGACGGCGTCGGGCAGCTACTGGCTGGTGAAGCTCCATTTCTCCGACGAGACCGGCAGCTTTATCGCAATTTCGGTGAGGGGCGCTGACATCACAGGGGATGGACAGAAAGAGGTGCTCGTCGGGATCCGCGCCGTCGGCACCAACCACGTCCTCAACCTCGATGGCGTCCGCCGCACCAGCACCAGTGACCCGTTGGTGATAATCCACCGTGAATTGGTCAACGGGAAGGCGACGATCAGCGGCGGTCTCACCGACTACAGCGCCGCGGGCGGGGGCTACACCAAGACCGTGATCATGTACGGCGGCAGCACATTCCACGGAACTTCAAGCACGGTCGCAACCGCGCCTTCGGGGGACTTCGCCTGATGGGCGTCCTCGACGGCCGCGCGGCGATGGTCACGGGCGGCGGCTCTGGCATCGGCCTGGCCACGACCAGGCTGCTCACAGAAGAAGGCGCGCACGTGGCCGTCGTCGATCTCAAGCCGCCGCCCGACGGCGTCGGCCACGCGTTCGTCGAGGCCGACGTCGCGGAGTCGTCCTCCTGGCCGGGCATCATCGAAAAGGTGTCGGCCGAGCTTGGCGGCATCGACATCGGCTACCTCAACGCCGGCGTCACCTGCGGCGTGGGCGATATCACCGCGCTCACCGACGACGAGTACCACCGCGTGGTGCGGGTCAACGTCGACCAGGTCGTCTATGGCACTCGGGAGCTGGCCAAACACATGAAACCGCGGGGTGGCGGCAACATCGTCGCCACGGCGTCAATCGCGGGCCTCACCGGCTTCGCCACCGACCCCATCTACACCCTGACCAAGCACGCCGTGGTGGGCTTCGTGCGATCGATGGGACCCCTGCTCGAACCCGACGGCATCAGGATCAATGCCGTCTGTCCCGGCATCACCGACACGCCGATGATCACCGAGGAGAGGGAGATCCTGGTCGACGCGGGCTTTCCCCTGCTGGTGCCGGAGGACATCGCCAAGGCGGTGCTGATGGCGCTCCGGGAGGGCGGCGCGGGCCTCTGCTACATCTGCCAGCCGGGGAGGGAGCCGGCAGTCTACCGCTTCGCCGGCATTCCCGGGCCGCGCACGCCGGGCAAGGAGGGGATGGCGCCGCCGCTGCCGCAGCGGGAGCCGGCGGACCGGTCATAGTCCCCCGGTCAGTCCCGCTATCATGGCGCGGACATGGCTGACCTGCTAGCCGGCAAATACGAGATCCGCGGCACCCTGGGCCAGGGCGCCTACGGGATCGTGTACCTCGGCTGGCAGGAGGACCTGCACCGCAACGTGGCCATCAAGGAGCTGGCGCCACAGATGGTGGCGGACCCCGCGTTCCTGCAGCAGTTCCGCTACGAGGCCCAGATCATGGCGCAGCTGGATCATCCGAACTGCGTCAAGGTCTTCGACTTCCTGGAGATCGAGGGCCGGGCCTTCCTGGTGTCGGAGTTCGTCGAGGGCGCCACCCTCAAGAAGGTCATCGAGACCAGCGGGCGGCTGGCCCCAGAGCAGTCGCTGGGCGTCCTCAAGGGCGCGCTCAACGGCCTCGGCTACGCGCACTCCCTGGGCCTGGTGCACCGCGACGTGAAGCCGGACAACATCATCGCCGACCCCCAGGGCGTCTCCAAACTGGCCGACTTCGGCCAGGCTTATTTCGCCGCCGGCCCTGGCGCTGCCGGCGGCCTCACCGGGTCGCCGCTCTACATGAGCCCCGAGCAGGCCAGCGGCGGGACCGTGGACTACCGCAGCGACCTGTACTCCGCCGGCGCGGTGCTCTATGAGTTCCTCACCGGCCGGCCCCCGTTCGTCGGCGACACGGCGGTGGCGACGATGCGAATGCACCTCAGCGACCCCGTTCCCGACCCCCGCCAGTTCAACGCCAACCTGCCGGCCCAGGCGGCGGAGATGCTCAACAAGGCCCTGGCCAAGGACCCCGCACAGCGCTACCAGAGTGCAGGCGAGATGCTGACCGCGCTGGAGAGCGCCGCCCAGGCGGGCTACGGCGCTGACTGGGAGCGGCGAGCCAACATCGCCGGCCTGGTTGGTGGCGCCATGGCGGTCGGCGCCGCAGGCGTCGCCGTGGGGGCGGGTGTGGTCGGCGCCCACGCCGGCGGTGCCGCCGCCGTGGGGACGGCCGGTGCCACGGCCACGACCGGGGCGGGCGCGGCGTCGGGTGGCGGAATCTCCACCGGCGTGGTTGTTGCGGGCGGCGTCGGCGTCGGCGCCGTCGCCACCGCGGCGGTGGTCGCCTACGTGGTCGTGACCAACGCGGTCTTCGGCCACAACCTGGTCGTGAATGGCAACGCCGAGGCCAACGCCGGCGCCGGCAACGACACCACCGTGGTGGCTCCCCAGGGCTGGCAGACAACCGACAAGTTCACCGTGGTCAAGTACGGAGCCCCCGGCTTTATCGGCACGGGCGACCCGGCTTCGCCCGACCGCGGCTCGAACTTCTTCGCCGGGGGACCGGACAACGCCAAGTCGAGCGCCAAACAGACCATCGACGTCTCCCAGGGCGGCGGCGGCATCGACTCCGGTGACAAGAAGTACACGCTGACCGGTTATCTCGGCGGGTTCGCCGAGCAGGGTGACAACGCCACCGTGGTCATCACCTTCCAGGACGCCAACGGCAACAGCCTCGGCACCGACAAGATCGGCCCCGTGACCGAGGTGGCCCGCAAGAACCAGACCTCGATGATCAAGTCCGAGGCCACCGGGGGCGTGCCCAAGGGGACGCGGAAGATCGTGGTCGAGATCGACATGCTCCGGACCGCCGGCAACTACAACGACGGGTACGCCGACGACATCTCCCTGACCATCAACTGATAGCCCGGCGCCCGTCGGGACGAGATTGAATTGCCTTTGAGCTAGTGGACGGAGGGCGTCGCCCCTGCGCTGGCTCCCGGTGATGTGCCCTGGGTCGTCCCGGTGCCTCCACCGGTGGTGCCGGACGCCGTGATCGTGAACTGTATGTCGGCACTCTGCCCGGTGGTGTTGGTGCTGTTGAAGATGGCGTCGTAGGCGCCTTCAGCGGGGAGCTTGATGATGAAGGTCACGTAATCCCCCTGCCGCGTGGTTCCCTTGGACGGGATCGCGACCGTGGTCTCGACGACCTCTGCCTCCACCGAGGTCCCGTCGGGGACCTTCAGCTGGACGTGGTCGCGGCTGATGCAGCACGGGTGCATCCCCGTGCCGGTGGTGCTGTAGTTGATGGTGATCAGGGCCGTCCCCGTGTCCAACTCCCGGTGCGCCACCACGTCGTCGTACGAGAGGACTCCAGCGGTGACGTTGAGGGTGTACTCATTGGCCTGGTTGACGGCGCCCGAAATCTGCAGGGGACGCGGCTGCAGCGTCTTGGCGGTGCCGGTCTTACCCAGCGGGATGACCGGCTGGTTCCCGGTGGCCTCGCCGATGGTCAGGACGGCGTCGTCAAGGTTGAACTTTTCGTCGGTGTCGAAGGAGATGACACCGTTGGCCGTTGACTTGCCAGGTATGTCGGGCAGTTTCTGGCTGTTGCCAGAACTGGTATACGCCTGGCCGTTGGAGGCGATTGACATCCGAGCGAAGTAGCCTCGAGTGTCCTTGCCGAGGTTCTCGAATTTCGCCGCGATCGTCAGCTCACTGGGAACCTGCGAAACCCCCGGTGTCGGCGCGGCCGGTGGCTTGTAGGCAACGTCTCCCAGGGTCACGTGGAAGCCCTCGAACCAGAACTCGGCGCTCAAGGTCTTGCTGGCGGCGATACCCGGGCCCGTCGATGGCGACGCCGAGGCGCTGCTCGAGTTGTTGTTGCTGGAGCTGCTGCCGCCGAAGGGCAGGGAGCAGCCCGCCAGGATCGCCAGGACCAGCAGCACGATTCCTTTACGCATCCATGTAGCCAACAGGTTTCCCTCCTTCCAGTGGTGCGGCCTGCCGGCTCGCGGGGTGCGCCGGCTCGCGGGGCGTGCAGCGGAGTCTAGAGGCCGTGACTTGGCCGGTCAACCGGGCTAGGACCATAGCGGGTGTGGAGTTAGCCACACCGAAGAAGCGCGGTCTACGAGGCGGGCTCGGGGCGCTTGAGCATGAAGAGGCCGGCGGTCCGCCAGCCGTGGTGGTCCTGGTAGAAGCGAGCGGCGTCGACGTTGGCCGTGTGCACCTCCACGGTCATGAACTCGACATGCCTGGCGGCGGCCCACTCCTCGGCGGCCGCCAGCAGGTCGGAGCCGATGCGGGCGCCGCGGTAGTCGGAGAGGACGGCGATGTCGATCTCCGCCGTCAGCGCGTCGCGCAGCATGCGGGGCTCACCGCCCGGCGGGCGGAGCTGGATCTCGACCCAGCCGACCACCTCGCCGGCGATGTCCGCCACCAGGATCTCGGCGTCGTCGCCAAGCGGCAGCCGCCGACGGTAGCGCTCCGTGATCTCGCCGAGCGTGTGCTGCGTGTAGAGGCTCGGGTCGAGGCGCAGGTGATGCTCGGCGCTGTCCACGTAGACGGCAGCCAGGGGCTCCGCGTCGTCCGCGGTGGCAGGTCGAACCAGGATCAGCTGCTTGGCAGCCTCGCTCATGTGCTCTAAGCATGTCTTAAAAACCACTTCGCCTGTGCGCCACGGGGAGCTCAGTACCCGGTTAAGTAGAAAGCCGCCCCGGCTTCCCGGGGCGGCCGCCTGGTGCCCGTTGTTTAGCGCTGCATGGTATGCGCTTAAGAGCATAGGGGGGATTGCGGGGGGATAAGCCCCCCGCGCGTTCTTAGTACTCGGGCATTGGCGGCGCCGGCGCCGCCTTCTCCTTCTCAGGCTTGTCGGTGACCAGCGACTCGGTTGTCAGCAGCAGGGCCGCGATCGAAGCCGCGTTCTGCAACGCCGAGCGGGTGACCTTGGTGGGGTCGATGATGCCCGCCTTGACCATGTCGACGTACTCGCCGGTGGCCGCGTTGTAGCCCTCGTTGCCCTTCATGCCCTTCACCTTCTCGACCACCACGGAGCCCTCGGCCCCGGCGTTGGTCGCGATCTGGCGAAGGGGGTCCTCGAGCGCCCGGCGCAGGATGTTGGCGCCGGTTGCCTGGTCGCCCTCAAGGGTCAGCTTGTCGAGCGCCGAGATGGCGCGGATCAGGGCGACGCCGCCCCCGGGCACGATGCCCTCCTCGACCGCCGCCCGGGTCGCCGACACCGCGTCTTCCATGCGGTGCTTGCGCTCCTTGAGCTCGGTCTCGGTGGCGGCTCCGACCTTGATCACGGCAACACCGCCGCTGAGCTTGGCCAGCCGCTCCTGCAGCTTCTCCTTGTCCCAGTCCGAGGTCGAGTTCTCGATCTCGGCCTTGATCTGGTTGATGCGCCCCTCGATGTCTCCCTTGGAGCCGCCACCCTCGACGATGGTGGTGTTGTCCTTGGTGACGGTGACCCGACGCGCTTTGCCGAGGTGGCTCAGCTGGGCGTTGTCGAGCTTGAGGCCGACCTCCTCCGAGATCACCTGGCCACCGGTGAGGATGGCGATGTCCTGGAGCATGGCCTTGCGGCGGTCACCAAAGCCGGGCGCCTTGACGGCGACGGCGTTGAAGGTGCCACGCAGCTTGTTGACGATCAGGGTGGCCAGGGCCTCGCCCTCGATGTCCTCGGCGATGATCAGCAGCGGCTTGCCGCTCTGGACGACCTTCTCGAGGATCGGCAGCAGGTCCTGGATGGAGCTGATCTTCTTGTCGGTGATGAGGATGTAGGGATCCTCGAGGACCGCCTCCATCCGCTGCGGGTTGGTCACCATGTAAGCGCTGATGTACCCCTTGTCGAACTGCATCCCCTCGACCAGCTCCAGCTCGGTCTCGAGGCCCTTGGACTCCTCGACCGTGATGACGCCGTCCTTGCCTACCTTCTCCATCGCCTCGGCGACGACCTCGCCGATGGAAGGATCGGCGGCGGAGATGCTGGCGACCTGGGCGATCTTCTCGCGGTCGGAGATGGTGATCGACTGCTTCTTGATGTTCTCGACGACGCCCTCGACGGCCTTGTCGATGCCCTGCTTGAGCAGCATCGGGTTGGCGCCGGCGGCGACGTTGCGAAGGCCCTCGGCGATCATCGCGGCGGCCAGCACCGTGGCGGTGGTAGTCCCGTCACCGGCGATGTCATTGGTCTTCGAAGCGACTTCCTTGGTGAGCTGGGCCCCCATGTTCTCGAATGGGTCCTCGAGCTCGATCTCCTTGGCAATCGTCACACCATCGTTGGTGATGGTTGGACTGCCGAACTTCTTGTCCAGGACTACGTTGCGACCCTTGGGGCCGATGGTAATTCGGACTGCGTCCGCCACCTTGTCGACACCGCGCTTGAGGGCCGCCCGCGCGTCGCTGCCATATGCGAGTTGCTTGGGCATATTTTTCGTTCCTCCTGCAGGTTCTCAGTTATTTGCCGGAGGGCGAACTCCCTCCACCACGACCTTGCAAGCGAAAGTCTAGCAAAGAATTAGCACTCTCACCGCCTTAGTGCTAAAGGGGTGAGAGTGCTAACTCGGAGGCGGGGTCTAGGGGACTTGGACGAACCCGATGAACTGGGAGAAGCCGCTGACCTTGCTGGCCTTGCCGTCGAGCGAGACCACGTAGGTGCCCGCCACGCCGTCGCCATCGCTGGCGGTCCGGAACTCGACCAGGCGCCCGTCGGGGGCCCAGGCCGCCGGCCGCAGGTCCGCCGGGCCGAACTTCTGCTGGGCGCCGGAGTTGAGGTCGATGATGTGCGTCTCGAACTTCTCGTGGGGCGGCCCAGCCGCGGGCGAGGTGCAGTACACGATGTGGTTGCTGCCGGCGTCGAAAAGCAATCCACCGGTCTGGTTCGATGCCGGCACGTTGGCGCTCAGCCCGCGCTGCCCCGGGCCGTTGACCACCACGAATCCCTGGCTCCCCTGGGTCTGGGCGTAGGCTGCCGCGCCGTTGCCGGCGAGGTCGACCGCGCTCGCGGGGTTGCCGCCGGCCGCATTGCTGGGCGGCCCGACCGAGGTGGTCTTGCCCGACGACAGGTCCAGCTGATAAGCAGGTCCGTGGAGCTGGTTGAAGAGGACGTAGCCGCCGACCCCGACCGCGGAATGACTGATCAAGGGGTTGGCCAGGGTCCAGCTGTACGGCTGGAGGGCGCGATTGTCCTCGGTCACCTTGGTCAGCTCCCGCGGCGCCTGGCCGTCCTTGCCCAGCCAGATGTGACTCGTGAAGCTGCTCTGGCTGTTGGTCATCGTCGACCAGATCCACTGGAGTCCATCCGGGCTGACCAGCGCCCGCACCGGCACGCTGGTCGGGCCCGGCGCCGACGTCGTCGGCATGCCGCTGCCGACGTCGGTGGTCGAGCCATCGGTACGCAGTTCGAGCACATGCCCGTCATTGCGGTAGACCAGGACCCGGCTTCCGCCTGAGCCCAGCACGCCCTCGTTGGCGGGCAGCTGCCGGCTGGCCAGCTCCTGGCCGTCGATGCCGACCCAGTGCACCGTCTGCGGTCCGACCTGGTTGGCCGGCGTGGAGACCTCGACCAGCGCCGTCCGGGGCGCCGAGGGGGAAGCCGACGGGGAGGCCGATGCCTCCACCGCCGGCGTCGCCGCCGGGGAGGCTCCCGGCGATCCGGCCGGC
The DNA here is from genome assembly GCA_035938265.1 of Candidatus Dormiibacterota bacterium. Classification (GTDB taxonomy): domain Bacteria; phylum Chloroflexota; class Dormibacteria; order DASZGP01; family DASZGP01; genus DASZHA01. Next base: position 2,004 of record DASZHA010000038.1, on the reverse strand, counting down.
TGGAGCTGGCCGACGTTCCTGGGCGCGCCCAGCAGCACCGCGGCCGCGATCGCCGCCGCCGCCGCCACCGGCAGGCCGACCACGGCGAACGCCGTCATCCGCCGTGACCAGAAGTGCCGCGACCGGCTCTCCTCCGCCCCGCCCTGCACGTACCGGCTCATGCGTGAGCGCACCCGGCTGAGCGACTGCGTCTCGTCGGCGCCGGTTTCGGCTGACCGGAGCCGGCCCTCGAGGTCGAACATCTCGCTGTCGTTCATCGACTCATCGCTCATGTGTCCATCTCCAGTTGGCCGCGGAGCTGCGCCAGCGCCCGCTGCCAGGCCTTCTTAACCGCCTCTTCCGACTTGCCCTGTACCCTTCCAATCTCCGCGTGGGAAAGGCCGGCGATCCGCATGGCCAGGAGGTCGCGGTCGTCGCGACCCAGGCCGGCCATGGCCCGTCGCAGGTCCAGGCCCGCCGCCGTTTCCGAGGTGTTGTCCGTACCCGCCAGGGTGTCGCCCTCGGGCAGCACCTCGAACTTGACCCGCCCGTCCCGGCGGACCCGGTCGATGACCAGGTTGCGCGCGATGCGCATTATCCAGGCACGAGCCTCGGTGTCGTCGCCCTTGAAACGTGGCCACGCGTCCCAAGCGCGGCAGAAGGCGTCGCCGCAGAGGTCCTCGGCCAGGGCGTGGTCCCTGACCGCAGACCGCAGGTAGCGAAGCACGACTGCCGCGTCCCGGTCGTAGAGTGCGTAGAAGCTGGCCGACAGGTCGACTGCCTGCGATCCCTGCTCCCTCATCTGTACAACCATGCCCTTTCCAACGACCCATGGAGAGGAACGGGACATGGCTCAAGAACCTGGGCTAGGCCCGGCTCACCCGGCGCCGGGTGAGATGATGCCGCCTGATGGTGGCGGTGCTCAAGGCCATCCTGATCCGGCTACCCGCCGTGATCCTGGCGATCGCCGGCATCCTGCTGCTGGTCGCCCTGCTAGCCATCCTGGTCGTCGCTATCGTGGTCCTGGCGATCTCGGGACTCAGCAACCTACACGACAACCAGGTCGTTGGCATCCTCCTCATCGTGATCGCTCTCGCGGTCCTGCTCGCCGTCCTGTCGGTGGTCAACGTCCTGTTCGTGCTGGTGCGCCGGCTGATTCGCGGTGGCCGGCGCCGACGGCCGGCTTAGAAGACCTGGCCGGCCTCCTCCGCGGTCAGCTCCTGCCAGTCACCCTTGTCGCTGCTGGCGACGAGGTGGTGGCCGACCCGGCTGAGGTCCTGTTCGAAGGTGCGGATGTGACTGGGGGCATCGTCCAGCCGGTAGCGCGAGGCCCAGCGGCGGTCGCCATAGGCCAGGCGGAGGTGCAGCGACGGGGTGTGCATGGCCTCGGTTGAAAAGGCCAGGTTGGGCTCGTGCGGCGGCGTCTCCATGACCCGGTCGGAGCGGACCAGGAGATCGACCTGCTCGAGCCAGCGGGCCTCAGTCTCGGCCGAGAGCGGGCCGCCGACGTAGGTTACCGGCTCGGGCCCGCCCTCCGAGTAGGCCATCAGGAAGGGCTGGCCCTTGGCCATGAAGAAACGTGACTGGTGCGGCGCCCGCTCGACCTCCACCCAGTCCAGCTCGCCCCACTCAGAGGGAGCCTGGTGGCCCAGCTGGATCGTGACCCTGGCGTCCATGACGCGCCGGAAGACCTCGTTGGCGGCCTCCGTTGGCTCGCTTCGCGGCGACTCGCGGTAGTAGGTGACCGCGCCGCCGCTCTCCCTGGCCTTGGCCAGCGCCGCGTCCAGCTCGTCGACCGAGAGCTGCCGGCCGTCGACTATGACGTCCCCGCTCTTGGCCACCTTGACTACCACGGCACTCATCTTAGGGTGCCCTTTACGGGCGGTCGCTCGGCGCTCCCGTAGCGGGCCCCGACTTCGTCCCCGGTCCCCACTCGTCGACGAGCAGGCTGTAGAGGTAGAAATCGCGCCGGCCGCCCGGCATCCTGGCGAATGCCCGCAGCGTTCCCTCGCGCTGGAATCCGAG
>DASZHA010000037.1:0-7162 GCA_035938265.1 Candidatus Dormiibacterota bacterium | reverse complement strand
TCACCTCGCCAGACCGCCGCCTCGCCGGCCGCGACCTCCTCCATCGTCCCGCCGAGGTGCACCGTTCCCGCCTGGCGGCAGGCATCGGCCTTCCAGGGGATTGGCTCCTTCAGCGCCCAGTCGAGCTTGAAGACCCCCGGCCCGTAGCGATAATGCTCCAAGCTCCGTCGATAGCCAGTGCTGAGCTGGTCACCGGCGATCGCCAGGATCTGCTGGGGCGTCAGGTCGAAGAGCACGGCCCGGGATTCCGGCAGCTCATCCAGGCTGGTGACCCGGTGGTCGGTGATCACCTCGCCGCCGAGCGACTGCAGGTAGGCGACCAGGGCGTCGGCCAGCGCCTGGGAGCCGCCTTTGACGAACGGCCAGCCATAGGCGTGACCAACGGTGCCGAGAAGCAGCGCCGCCGCCGCGGTGAACGGTGTGGTAAGGGGGAGGATTGAGTGGCCCGCCATCCCGGTGAACATCGCGCGTGCCCGGGGCTCGCGGAAATAGGCGCGGCTCAGCGCCACCGCGGGCATCATCGCCCGCATGCCGAAGCGAGCGAGGACAAAGGGGTGTCGAGGTGGTCGCAGCGGCCCATGGATCTCGCCTAGCAGCTCGTCGATGTGGGTCACCAGCGGGTGGAAGAGGCGTCGATAGGCGGCGCCATCGCGGCCCAGCCCGGCAGCGGTCTCGTCGAGGTCCTGGCACAGCACCGCCGGCTCCTCGCCATCGAGCGGATGGGCCAATGGGGCTCCGGGTTGAACCAGCTCCACGCCGAAGTCCTGGAGCGGCAGGGTGCGAAAGAACAGCGACCCTGCCGCCAACGGGTGGACCGCCGAACAGACGTCATGGACGAAGCCGGGCAGGGTCAGCGGCTGCGAGCGGCAGCCGCCGCCGGGGGCGGCCTCCGCCTCGTAGACCACCACCGACCGGCCAGCCCGGGCCAGGGTGATGGCGGCAGCCAGTCCGTTGGGTCCCGCGCCGACTACGATCGCGTCAGGGCGCGGGTCCGCCAAGCTAGCTAGGCCTCTTCTCGATGATGGCCGCCCGCCAGCTCGGCCAGCAGGTCGGGTGACACCTGGTCGCCGCTGACGACGGCGACCTTGCAGGGCGTTTCGGCGCGAAGGGTGGCCGTCCGCTTGCCGCCCTCCAGAAGGGCCCGCTCGCCCAGGATCACGCCGGGGCCGAGGTCGACGAGCTTCTCGCCCTTGACCTCGACAGCCAGGACGCCGTCGAGAAGGAGGTATAGCTCCGCACCCGGGTCGCCCTCTTCCACGAGCGTCTTTCCCTTGTCCACCTTGGTGATCTTAGGCGTGGTGTTGAGCTTCATGATGTGCGACGACAGCTCTCGCTCGAGGGCGGTTTCGACTGCGGTCACCAGCGCCGGCGAGTCTTCCTCACCCCACGGGCTGTGCCCGCCGAACGCCTTGGTGTACCACTCCTTGAAGTCGATCACGCCGGTCTTGCCTGACAGCTTGCCGTCCTGGTCGTATATCCAGTGGCGGGGGAAGGGGCTGGCGCCGGTGCACTGGTGCTCGATCCGACCGTCGGCGTGGATGACCAGCTCCAGGGTGGTCCAGGCCAGCGGTGCCGCCACCTGGATGAACGGTGGGTACTTCACCCGCCTGGGCGCCGGCACCCCCGTGCGTCCGCCCGCGGTCTGCACGAACCGTACCGATTCCGCCGTGACCTCCGCGTCCTGCTGCCGGTCGGGGAGGCTCACCCCCGCCATCGTCATCTTGCCCGGGCCGAACCCGATGGTGGTCGACCCGATGTGGCCCTTGCCTGAGTACCCGTGGTCCACGATCTTGCCGTCCTCGACGTCGATCCATGCCCGTAGCTCGTTGGCGAAGCGGAAACGATCGGCAACCCGGAGGGCCTCCAGGTCCTCGATCACGTCCGGCGGCGCCTGGTCGTAATGGGCCATGCCCATCTCAAACGGCATCTTGGTCATCCCCGTTATCGCTTCCGAGGGGATCCAGGAAACTGAAGTAACCGACGACTCGATTCTCATCACGCTGTACCTCACGCTACCCTCTGTTGTGCTCGTTACGGTAGCGCTTGGCCCCGACCTCGGTCGATGGTGCCTCCTCGACATTGCTCGGAGGGCAGACTCTCCCCTGGCCGGGGATGCTTGCCCCCTTGTGCCGGGTTGGACGGTTCGGGCCTAATAGAGCGATGCCTGAGGGGAGAATCACGGTCTTCCTCGCCGACGACAACCTGATCGTGCGCGAGGGCGTGCGCGCCCTGCTCTCGATCGCCGACGACATCGAGGTCATCGGGGTGGCCGGCGACTACGACGAGCTGGTCAAGGGCGCGGGTGAGATGGCGCCCCAGGTGATCGTCACCGACATCCGCATGCCGCCAAATTTCAGCAGCGAGGGCATCGACGCCGCCCGCGAGATGCGCAAGCTCCACCCGGGGACCGGGGTTGTGGTGCTGTCGCAGTTCGACGAGCCGGAGTACGCGGTCTCGCTGCTGGCCGACGGCGCCGCCGGCTGCGCCTACCTGCTCAAGGACCGCGTCGCCGAGGGCGACCAGCTGGTGCGCGCCATCCGCGAGGTGACAACCGGTGGCTCGGTGCTGGACCCCCGCATCGTGGAGGCGATGATGCGGCCGGTGACGCAGAGTGGCGGCCTATCCGACGCCGACGAGGAGCTGCTGCGGATGGTGGCCGAGGGGCGGACGATCAAGGCCATCGCCGCCGCCCAGAAGACGACGGCCGCCGCGGTATCGGAGGCGGTCGAGCGCCTGTTCCTAAAGCTGGCCCAGGAGGCGACGGCCGGGACCAAGGGCGCCCTTGACCGGCTCAAGATGCTGCACCGGGCGGTGATCGACGGCAAGGAGCAGGGCGAGTCGTTGAGCCGCCTGCTGCCTGGCGGAATCGCCGAGAAGGTGCGCCAGCAGGGCAAGCGCATTGGCGAGACCGAACGTTTGACGGTCACCGTGGTGATGTCCGACATCCGCGGCTACTCCACCATCGCCGAGGGCGCCGACCCCAGTGTCCTCGCCGGTCAGATCAACCAGCATCGCGCTGCCATGAACGGCGCCATCCTGTCCAACGGCGGCACCATCATGCAGTTCGTCGGCGACGCGGTGATGGCCGTATACGGCGCGCCCAATCCCCAGGAGGACCACGCCGATAAGGCGCTGTCAGGCTCGCTGGCGATGCATGCCGCCCAGCACGAGCTCAACAGTCGCTGGGAGACCGAGTCGCTGCCGGCGTTCGGTGTCGGCATCGGCATCTCCACCGGCGAGGTGGCCGCCGCCCTGCTGGGCTCGGAAGAGCGCCTGGAGTACACGGTGGTGGGGGACAGCGTCAACCTGGCCCAGCGCATCCAGCAGTGGGCCGGGCCGGGTGAGATCGTGCTCAGCCAGGCGACCTTCGAGATGCTCACCGTCAAGGTCGACTGCGAGGAGCTGCCCCAGCAGCAGGTCAAGGGGCGCAACGCCCCGGTCGGTGGCTACCGAGTCGCGGCTCGCGAGCCGATCGGGGCCTAGGCTCAGCTCGAGCACCCAACCATGCGGACCAGGACTACCAACGTGCTGGTGATCGGCTCGGGCGCGGCCGGGCTGCGGGCGGCGATCGCCGCTGACGCGGCCGGCACCGAGGTCACGGTCATCGGCAAGCGCCATCGCCTCGACGCCCACACCGTGCTGGCGGCGGGCGGCATCAACGCCGTGCTGGGGACGCGCGACCCCGAGGACACCTGGGAACAGCACTTCGCCGACACGTTCCGCGAGGGCTACTTCCTCGGCCATCCCCGCGTTGTCGAGCTGATGGTGCGCGAGGCGCCGGATGCCGTCCGGGAGCTGGATGAGTGGGGCTGCAACTTCGCGCGGACGGAGGACGGCCGCCTCGACCAACGCTTCTTTGGCGCGCACAAGTACCGTCGCACCTGCTACGCCGGTGACTACACCGGTCGCGCCGTGCTGATGACCCTGGCCCGGCAGGTCGAAAAGCTGCAGATCCCGGTCGTCGAGGACCAGTGCGTCAGCAAGCTGCTGGTCACGCAGGGCAACTGCTTTGGCGCGCTGGCTTTCGACATCCACTCGGGAGAGCGCACCGTCTTCGAGGCCGACGCCGTAGTGCTCTGCTCGGGAGGGCATACCCGGGTATGGCGCCGCAGCTCTTCGCGCCGCGACGAGAACTACGGCGAGGGGATGTCGCTGGCGCTGGAGGCCGGCTGCCGGTTGATGGACATGGAGCTGGTCCAGTTCCACCCGACGGGGATGATCGAGCCCGAGGAGGCCGCCGGCACGCTGGTTACCGAGGCAGTGCGGGGGGAGGGCGGCCGGCTCTTCAACGCCAAGGGCGAGCGTTTCATGGAACGCTACGACGCCGACCGCATGGAGCTGAGCACGCGCGATCGCATCGCTCTGGCCAACTACACCGAGATCCACGAGGGGCGGGGCACGGCCAACGGTGGGGTGCTCCTCGACATCACCCACCAGAGCAAGGAGTACATCCTCGAGAAGCTGCCCCGCATGTACCGCCAGTTCATCGAGTACCAGATGATCGACATCTCGATCCAGCCGATGGAGGTGGCGCCCACGGCGCACTACTCGATGGGCGGCATCGTCGTCGACCCCGACACCCATGCCACCGAGGTGCTCGGCCTCTTCGCCGCCGGCGAGTGCACCGCCGGCCTCCATGGCGCCAACCGGCTGGGTGGCAACTCCCTTGCCGAGACCGTGGTCTTCGGCCGCCGTGCCGGTGAGGCGGCGGCCGATTTCTCCACGCAGCGCGACGTCCAGCTGCGGTCGCACGCTGTCATCGAGGCGGCCGCGGCCGACCTCGACAGCCTGATCCACTCCGGCGACGAGCTCGCCCGTGCCGCCCAGCGTCAGATTCGAAACCTGATGTGGGAGCACTGCGGGGTGGTGCGGGAGGAGGGCGAGCTGACCCGCGGCCTGGAGGCGCTGGCCGCCATCCGTGATGACGTGCCCCGGATCGACGTGCGGCCCAACGACGAGGGCTGGTCTGACCTGGTGCTGGCGCTGGACGTGCGCGCCATGCTGGACACCGCCGAGGCCACCCTACGCGGCGCGCGCGAGCGCAGGGAGACCCGAGGGGCACACAATCGCTCCGACCACCCGCAGCTGGACGAGGCCCTGACCCTGAACTTCTACACCCGTCGTGACCCCGAGTCAGGCGAGATGGAGGTCAGCTCGGAGCTGGTGCCGGCGGTCCCCGCCGAGCTCGAGACCTGGGCCTATTCGGTTGAGGAGCACCACGCCGCGGGGAAGCTCCTGGAGTAGGCAGCCCCTAGCCCTTGCCCAGGTACAGCAGGGTGGCCTTGACCCGCCGGTGGATCTCCTTCTCCTCCGACAGCTGCAGCTTGGAGAAGATCGAGTTGATGTGCTTCTCGACCGCGCGCTCGGTCAGGAAGAGCGCGGCGGCGATGGCGGCATTGTTCTTGCCCTGGGCGAGCTGCTCCAGGACCTCGCTCTCTCGAGGGGTCAGGCTGGCCAGGGGTGAGTCGACCGCCGCACTGCGCGCTGCCACCAGGGCCTCGACCACCTTGGGGTCGATCACCGAGCCGCCAGAGGCCACCTCCTTGATGGCATCGACCAGCTGGGTGACGTCGCTGACCCGCTCTTTGAGGAGGTAGGCGCGCCCGGCGGCGCCCTTTTCGAGGAGCGCCAGGGCGTACTCCGACTCAACGTACTGGCTGAGCACCACCACGCCGGTATCGGGGCTGGTCTGGCGCAGTCGCTCGGCAACCTGGAGTCCCTCGTCGGTGCCGGTTGGTGGCATTCGGATGTCGGTCATCACGACGTCGGGCTTGGTCTCGTCGACGGCCGTGAGCAGGCTGTCCATGTCCTCGCAGACGGCGACCAGCTCCAGCTCGGGCAGGGATTCGATCAGCTGCCTTACCCCTTCCCGGACCAGGTAGTTGTCCTCGGCGATCACGACTCTGATCGGCACCCGCCTAGGATAAGGGCCCGCCGGTGGCACGAGTACGCCCCCAAGGGTGGTGCAGGCACGAATGTGCCAAACGCCGTTGACACCTATCCTGACAGTGGAGAAATGACAGTGAAGGTCTTGATAGTCGATGACCAGGCCCCCTTCCGCGCGGCAGCCCGCGCCGTGGTCGATGTCACCGACGACTTCGAGGTGGTGGGGGAGGCTGAGACCGGCGAGGACTCCGTGCGAATGGCGCATGAGCTCAAGCCGGACCTGGTCCTGATGGACGTCAACCTGCCCGGGATCAACGGGCTGGACGCGACACGACAGATCCTTGCCGACCTCAACCCCGTGGTGGTGCTGCTGCTATCGACCTACGAGTACGACGAGTACGCACCTCGCGCCGCCGAGTGCGGTGCCAGCGCCTACATCCCCAAGTCCGAGTTCATGCCCGACAAGCTGGTCGAGGCGTATTCCGAGGCTATAGCCAAGGCCTCATAGCCCGCTGGAGAGGTAGGGGACAAAGATGGAACCAGATCCAACCGCTGCGTCGCCAGGAATCCCCCCGGCTCCTGTGGAGGTGGCGCCTTCGCGGCGATGGGCCTGGCGGCGCCTCTTGCGCGTCAGCGCGGGGCTGGCGTTCCTGCTGTTGGTCGCCCTCATGGCGTTCATCGGACCAGACCCGATCTTCATCGTGATCGCGGTTCTGCTCCTGGCTGGCCTGGTCCTGACTCGCTGGAAAACGAGGATTGGGGCCCTCGTCATCCTCCTGCCATCGGTCGTCCTCCTGGTCTTCGGTGGTCCCAACCTGCCCTTCGCAGTGAACAATCCCATCGCCGTCATAGACGTCACAAGCGCCCTGTTCTTTTTGGTGACTGTGCTGGCGATCGTCAACGTCGTTGCGATAATCGCGACCCTGACTGAGGGCTTTCTGCCGCCCCTCCGGTCACCGCGGGGATCGCTGGTTCTCGCGATCCTGGCGATCCTATTCGTGGTGGCGATCGGTGGACTCGGTACGGCGGCACGGCTTGGTTTCACCAGCGCGAACGCGTCGGCAGGCGATACGCGCCTGGAGATGAAGGACTTCAAGTTCTCCAACGAGTCGCTGGATGTCAACGGGCCCGCGATTGTGTACCTCACCAACTCCGATCCCACCACTCACACCTTCACCATCGAGGGATCCGTGAACCAGGTCGTGCCCGCCAACTCGTCGGCCAGGGTCGGCCTCAACCTGAAACCGGGTCAGTACAAATACATCTGCGCAGTGCC
>DASZHA010000036.1:0-53627 GCA_035938265.1 Candidatus Dormiibacterota bacterium | reverse complement strand
CTAGCGACGAAGAGCAGCGATGCGGGTCAGCGTCCGGGTAGCGGCTCTGCGACGTGAGCGCCCCGCTCGGGTCAGGTCGCGGATGTCCTGCAGCTGCGCAGATATCCAGCGGGCGATGTCGTTCTGACGAACCGAGCCACGGATCTTGTTGACGCGGGTGCGGCGCTGGCGCTCGTCCATCGTCAGCGCCGCGTACAGCGCGTCGGCGGTGGCGTCGATGTCGAAGGGGTTGATGCCGAAGGCCCACTCTCCCAGCTCGCCGAAGGATCCGGTGTTCTCCGACAGGATCAGGACCCCGTCGCGCTCGTTGACGATCATCCCCTCCTTGGCCACCAGGTTCATGCCGTCATAGATGGAGTTGACCAGGAGCACGTCGAACTCCTTGTAGGCGGCGATGGCGCGGTTGAGGTCCTCGCGTAGCTCCAGCCGCACCGGCTTCCAGCCCTCGCGGCCGTAGCGCTGGTTGAGCTCGCGGGTGACGAACTGGACCTCGTCCAGGTACTTGCGGTAGAAGGGCACGTCCTGTCGCGACGGCTGCAGGTAGGCCCAGAACTGGACCTCGCCCTGCATCTCAGGGTGATCCTGCAGCATCTTGTCGTAGGCGGCGAAGCCGCGGAGCAGGTTCTTGGAGGGGTCCGAGCGGTCGACTCGGATGACCAGCTTGTTGGGCCGCCAGCGGTGGATGTGACGCTGCTCCTGGAGCACCTCCGGGGTCTCGGCCAGGGCCTGGAAGTGGTCGACGTCGATGCTCACGGGGTAGGAGCGTACCCAGACGGTGCGGCCCTGGTAGAAGACCGTCCGCTCCCGATAGTCGACCGGCAGGCCCAGGTTCTCATCACAGGTGAGCAGGAAGTTGCGGCAGTCACGCGGCGTCTGGAAGCCGACGATGTCGTTGCCGAGCAGGCCTTCGACAATGGGATCGCGCATCTTGTCGGGCAGCACCTTCCAGTACTGCGGCGTAGGCCAGGGGATGTGGATGAACTGCTGCAGGGTCACGTCGGGCAGCGCCTCGCGCACCATCGTGGGCACCAGGTAGAGCTGGTAGTCCTGGACCAGGATCAGGGGGCGGACCCGGCGGGCGCCGTCCTTCGCCGGTCGCTTGGCCGCCTGGATGGCCCGGTCGGCGAACATCCTGTTGACGGCGACGTACCCATCCTTCCAGGCACGATGGGTGTCGTCGTTGATGCTGGGGTTGTGGCTCAGGTTCCAGAGGTAGTGCTGGATGAACCACAGCAGGGGGTTGCTGATCTGGTTGTACCAGAGCTCATAGGCCTCCTCGCCGGGGTTGACGAAGCCAACCCGGTAGGCGCGGCCGTCATCCCCGGTGATCTTGACGGGGCTCCGCGGGTGCCTGTCGGCCAGCTCTCGGTCGGCGCTGGTGCGGGCGGCGGCCACCCAGACGGCGTCGGTGCTGGAGGCGAGGGTCGACAGCGCCGTGACCAGCCCGCCCGCTCCCCTGGTGGCGATGAATCGGGTCCCCTTCTTGTTTACCTCTAGCGGAGCCCGGCTGGCGACGATGACGAGATGGAACCCCTGGAGCAGCCGCTCGGCGTACTCCTCTAGCATCCGACTTCCAAGGTCATTAAATCGAATACGAAGTTTATAGCGCTCGTATCATAACCCCCGCGGCGGGTGGATTGCGCAGGGGTCGGTTACTGTAGAGTCCCGATCGATGCTGGATTTGGCGCAGCGAGCCCTGGATCGCGCCGCCGCCGGGGGCGCAGGCTACGCCGACGCTCGCTACGTGCAGACCCGGCACCAGGAGGTCTCGGTCAAGGACCAGGCCGTTGACGGCCTCACCCAGGACGAGTCTGAAGGCATCGGTATCCGCGTCCTGGTCGACGGCGCCTGGGGCTTCGCCGCCAGCTCGGCGATGACCGGGCCGGAGGTGGAGGCCACCGTTGAGAAGGCGCTGGCGATCGCCAGGGCCAGCGCCCGGGTCCATCACCAGGCGGTCGACCTGGGTCCGCCCGTCGTCTCCCGCGGCCGCTACCAGGCCGCCTTCGAGGTCGATCCCTTCTCGGTCAGCCTCGACACCAAGGTGGCGATCCTGCTGGAAGCCGAGAAGGCAATGCGCCAGGCGCCACAGGTCCGGGTCGCCGAAGCCTCGGCCGAGTGCACCCACTGGCGCAAGCTGTTCGTCTCCAGCGAGGGGGCCGAGGTCGAGCAGGAGGCCTACGAGACCGGCGCGGGCATCGAATGCGCCGCGGTCGACGACGACGAGATCCAGAAGCGGAGTTACCCCAACTCCTTCGGGCGGCAGGTCGGCCAGGGAGGCTGGGAGCTGGTGGAGGCGATGGACCTCGCCGGCGCCGCCCCCCAGGTGGCCGACGAGGCCTGCACCCTGCTGACCGCGCCCCCGTGCCCCAGTGAGGTGACGACCGTCATCCTCGACGCCGACCAGGTGGCCCTCCAGGTCCACGAGTCCTGCGGCCACCCGGTGGAGCTCGACCGCGTCTTCGGCATGGAGGCGGCCTACGCCGGCACCAGCTTCATGACGCCGGACCTGCTCGGCAAGCTGCGCTACGGCAGCGACAAGGTGACGATCCTGGCCGACGCCACCGTCCCCGGTGCGCTGGGGACCTTCGGCTGGGACGACGAGGGCGTGGCCGCCCAGCGGGCGATGCTGATCGACCGGGGGCTCTTCGTCGGCTACCTCACGAGCCGGGAGACGGTCACCGAGCTGGCCCGAAAGCTGCCTCCCGGTTCCGAGTGGCTGCCGGCGGGGAGCATGGGCTCGATGCGGGCGGACGGCTGGGGACGGATCCCGCTGATCCGGATGACCAGCATCAACCTCGAGCCGGGGGAATCCAGCCTCGAGGAGATGATCGCCGGGACCGAGAAGGGCATCCTGATGCGCACCAACAAGAGCTGGTCGATCGACGACAGGCGGCTGAACTTCCAGTTCGGGACCGAGATCGCCTTTGACGTCAAGGACGGCCAGGTCGGGCAGGTCTACAAGAACGCCACCTACGCGGGCATCACCCCGGACTTCTGGAACTCATGCGACGCCATTGCCGGCCCGGCCGAGTGGCGGATGTTTGGGCTGATCAACTGCGGCAAGGGACAGCCGGGCCAGACGATGCGGGTGGGACATGGCGCCGCCCCGGCGCGCTTCAGGGACGTGCGGGTGGGGATCTCCTGAGGGCTGTTGACGGCGTGAGCGTGATCAGCGGGAACATCGACACCAGGGTCGCCGACCTCAGAAGCGTCACTGACGAGGCACTGCGCCTGGCGCCGGCGAAGGAGGCCGAGGTCATCATCTTCCACCGGGACACGGCGCTGACCCGCTTCGCCAACAGCGAGATCCACCAGAACGTCGCCGAGCGCGACCTTACGGTACGCATCCGGGTGGTTGACGCAGGCCGATTCGGCGTGGCCAGCACCAACAGTGTCGACGCCGATTCGCTGCGGCGCGCCGGCGAGCTTGCACTGGAGGCGGCGCGGCGACAGCCGGTCCGAGAGATGACCCCTCCGCTGGCGCCCCCCGCCGAGGCCGACCCGCCGCCGATCGACCCCGCCACCGCCGCCGCCACCCCGGAGGACCGTGCCTCCCTGGTCGCCATCATCTGCGCCGACGCCGAGGCGCGCGGGGTCAGCGCCTTCGGCGCCCTGAGCACAGGGATCAACACCTACGCGGTGGCCAACTCGGGCGGCCTCTTCCTCGCCGGGCCGCGCACCATTGCCAACCTCCAGGTGGCGACCATCGCCGGCGACGGCCACGGTTACGCCGACCGGGCCAGCATCCACTTCGCCGACATCGATGCCGCCGCCGCCGGTGAGGAGGCGATCGACAAGGCGCTCAACACGCGCGACGCGGGCGCCATCGAGCCAGGTGTCTACCCCGTGGTCCTGGAAGAAGCGGCCGTCGCCGAGCTGCTGGAGTACCTCTCCTACATCGGCTTCAGCGGCCTGGCCGCGGAGGAGGGCCGCACCTTCATGCGCCTCGGCGAGAAGATCACGGGCGCGAGCATCCACGTCTGGGATGACGGCAACGATCCCAGCGGGCTGCCGATGACCTTCGACTTCGAGGGCGTGCCCAAGAGGCGCGTCGAGCTGATCACAGACGGCGTCGCCACCGGCCTGGTCCACGACATGGCCTCCGCGGTGCGCTTCGGCGTGGAGAGCACCGGGCATGGCCTGCCGGCCCCGAACCCAATCGGCGCCTGGGCCAGCAACCTGTTCATCGGCGGGGGCAACGCGGGCAGCAAGGCGGACCTGCTCAAGGGCATCGAGCGGGGGGTGTGGGTCACCCGTTTCTGGTACGTCAACGTGCTCCACCCGCGTCAGAGCCTGCTCACCGGCATGACCCGCGACGGCACCTTCCTGATCGAGAAGGGGGAGATCACCAGGCCGATCAAGAACATGCGCTTCACCCAATCGGTGATGGAGGCCCTCGCCGGGGCCTCGGCGATCACCCGGAAGCAGAAGCTGGTGGCCGGGTCGGACTACGAGTTCACCCAGGCCCTGATGGTGCCGGCGATGCGCCTCGACGCCTTCAACTTCACCAGCGTCACCCGCTGACGCTGGCTCGCATCCCCGCGACCGGACCCCGTCGCGCCCTCGCCCGTAAACTGACCGGGCAATGATCCGCACCGTCAACCGGATCCGGAACCTGCCTCGGGAGCGGGAGATCGCGGAGGTCTTCGCCCGCCACGGTTTCGGCTTCGTCCTGCGCCGCTACGCGCTGGGGCGCTACATCCTCCGATTCCGCGGCTGGACCAGGGAGGAGGCGCTCCCGGCGCACTGGGGCGACGAGCTGCGACAGATCCTGGAGGAGCTGGGCCCCACCTACATCAAGGTCGGGCAGATCCTCTCGGTGCGGCCCGACATCCTCCCCCCAGACGTGCTCCTGACCCTTCGCGGCCTCCGTGACGAGGTCCCCGCGGTGCCCTTCGAGGAGATCCGAAGGGTCATCGAGGAGGACCTCGACGGCACCATCGAGGAGCTCTTCGACGAGTTCAGCGAAGAGGTCATCGGCTCCGCCTCGATCGGGCAGGTCTACGTCGCCACGTACAAGGGCCGCAAGGTCGCGGTCAAGGTGCAGCGGCCGCGGGCCCGCTACCAGGTGGAGGCGGACCTACCGGTGATCGCGGACATCGCCGACGTCGTCGCCCGACGGTCCACCGACCTCCCCTTCGACCCCACCAAGCTGGTCCAGGAGATCAAGGCGTTCCTCTACGCCGAGCTGGACTACCTCGAGGAGGCGCGCAACACCTCCCGGGTGCGCGAGGACTTCCGCGGCGACGAACGCGTCATCATCCCCGAGGTCTTCTGGGAACGGACATCGAGCCGGGTGCTGACCACCGAGTTCGTCGAGGGCACGCCACTCTCCAAGATCAACCCCGAGGACTACACCTGGGAGGACCGGCGCAAGCTGGCCGTCCTGGGCGCCGAGATCTCGCTGACCCAGGTCTTCGAGCACGGCGCCTTCCACGGCGACGCCCACCCCAGCAACATCATCGTCGTCAGCCCTGAGAAGTACGGCCTCATCGACTTCGGACTAATCGGCCAGATCTCGGAGCGCGAGATGCGGGTGTTGACCGACTACCTGATCCACCTGGTGCGCGGCCAGGCGGGCGCCATCGTTCGCGACATGCGCAGCATGGGGATGCAGTTCGAGCGCCAGCACGACGACGACATCGCCGCCGCCACCGAGGGCATCCTGCGTCGCTACACCGGCGTGACCCTGGCCCAGGTCGACACCCAGCGCCTGGTCAACGAGCTGCTGGACATGGTCTACCGCTACCACATCCAACTGCCCACCAAGTACTTCCTGGTGCTGCGAGGGCTGATCACGGTCGAGGGCACGGGCCGGGAGCTCTACCCCGACTTCAACGTCTTCGAGGTCGCCGAGCCCTACGTCCGGGCGATGGCCCTCCGCCGCTACAGCCCCCGGACGCTGGCCGGCGAAGGGGTCGAGTACGCCGGCGACATCGTCGAGATCATGGGGCGCTACCCATACCAGATCTCGGATGCCCTCGACGAGGTCCAGGACACGCTGCGCGAGGTGCGCAAGCTGGGCGACCGCGTCGACGCCAACGCGGCCCGGACGGTCAAGACCTTCAACCGCCTGGCGGCCTCGATCTTCGTCGCGGCGCTGGTGATTGCCGCCAGCGTGGTCCATTTCGGCCCGGAGCTCTGGGGCATCCCGGTTTTCAGCGCGCTGCTGTTCGTCAGCGCCTTGAGCATGTCCTTCTGGCTGCTGGTCGGATTCTTGAGATCGGGCTGGCTTTAATCCTGGGCCGTTGCCCAACATGTTGGCGTCCGGGGTGACCGGACATACACTATGCGGGAATGTTCTCGTCCGTCCCGGTCCTGCCCAAGCGCTTCAAGCAGTACGAGAAGGTCATCGGGGAGGAGGCGACGACCGAGATCCGCGAGCTGGCGGCGTCGCTGAAGGGAGCACGGGTGCTCCACCTCAACGCCACCGCCTTCGGCGGCGGCGTGGCCGAGCTGCTGGGCACCATGGTCCCGCTGATGAAGGACCTCGGCCTCGACGCCGACTGGCAGGTGATGCACGGCACCGACCGCTTCTTCACCGTCACCAAGGCGCTCCACAACTCACTGCAGGGGGCGCAGCAGTGGAGCATCGACCGCGCCAACCTGTGGCGCAAATACCAGAAGCAGAACGCCCAGGACTGGGACGAGCATTACGACTTCGTCGTCATCCACGACCCCCAGCCGGCGGGCATCCCCCACTTCCTCAAGGAGGCGGGGCGGCCGCTCAGCGGGGGGCTGACCTGGCGCTGCCACATCGACCTCACCGAGGCCCTGCCCAAGACCTGGAAGTTCATCCTCCCCTACCTCAAGGACTTCGAGACGCTGGTCTTCACCTCGCAGGACTACGTCAAGCCTGAGCTGCGCAACCGCGACGTCCGCATCGCCGCCCCGGCGATCGACCCGCTGGCCCCCAAGAACGGCCGGCTGGCCAAGGAGACCATCGATGAGATCCTGCGCCGGTACCAGGTCGACCCCGACCGGCCCATCATCTGCCAGGTCTCGCGGTTCGATCCCTGGAAGGACCCCCTGGGGGTGATCGACGTCTACCGGATCTGCAAGCAGAAGGAGCCCCGCCTGCAGCTCCTGATGGTCGCCTCCATGGCCACCGACGACCCCGAGGGCTGGAGTTACTTCGAGCGGACCGTGCGCCGCGCCGGCGAGGACTTCGACATCCACATCCTGTCCAATATCCACGGCGTCGGCCACATCGAGGTCAATGCCTTCCAACGGGCCAGCGAGGTGTTGATCCAGAAGTCGCTGCGCGAGGGATTCGGGCTGACCGTGGCCGAGGCGCTCTGGAAGGAACGGCCAGTGGTGGCGGGCAACGTCGGCGGCATCCCCCTGCAGGTCCAGGACGGGGTCAGCGGCTACCTGGTCGACAGCGTGGAGTCATGCGCTGAGCGCGTCCTCCAGCTGCTGCAGCAGCCGGAGCTCGCCGAGCGTATGGGCAAAGCCGGGCATGAGCACGTGCGCCAGAACTTCCTGATCACGCGCTACCTGCGGGACTACCTGCGGATCTTCACCGACCAGGCGGCGACAGCCGCGCGCGGCAGCCGGGGCCTTCGTACCGCCCAGGCCTAGAAAACGCCCGTTCCGCGTAAGCGGGCCACCCAGATGCCATCGTGGGTGAAAGTCCCATAGCACCCCCTCCCTCATCTCCATATGCTCGTGGAAGGAAGAGGGGGGACATCTTTTGGTGCAGCGTGTTCCGGTCAGGCTCCGACGTCTTGTCGCGGTCGCTTTTGTCGTCCTGACGTCGCTGGCCGCCCTTCTCTTCAACCCCCTTCCCGCACGCACGGCGAGCAACCCAATCCAGGTCGAAAACAGCCTGCCGGGAAACGACACGTGGTGGCTGCAGAACCCGTCTGACGACACCACCGGGCAGATCAAGGGCTATGCGGGGGCGACCAGCGTCGCCCAGGGGGGCAGCATCAACCTCTATGTCTCCGTCAACCCGGCGCAGACCTACACCATGGACGTCTACCGGGTCGGCTACTACGGGGGCAAGCTGGCGCGGCTGGTACAGCACATTGGCCCCCTGTCGGGCACAAAGCAGGCTGCCTGCCCCACCAACGCCAGCACCGGCCTGATCGTCTGTAGTTGGTCCGTCAGCTACACGCTCAACCCCACCGCGTCGTGGACCAGCGGCGTCTACATCGTGCGCCTCATCAACGCCCAGGGCTACGACAACTACATGACCTTCGTCGTCAAGGACGGGCGGGCGGCGGCACTGGTCTACCAGCAGGCCGCGACCACATTCCAGGCCTACAACAACTATCCCGGTGGATCCACCGGTAAGAGCCTGTACGAATACAACAGCGGCAGCACCAACACTGTCGCCGGCACACCGCGCGCGGTCAAGGTCTCCTTCGACCGGCCGTACAGCGGCAATGGCGACGGCCTCTTCCTGGAGTGGGAGGTTCACTTCGTCCACTGGATGGAGAAGATGGGCTATGACGCCACCTACATAACCGACGTCGACACCCACGCCAACGGCGGGGTCCTGCTCAACAGCCGCGGCTTCCTCTCTGTGGGACATGACGAGTACTGGTCCAAGCCCATGTACGACGCCGCGGTCGCCGCACGCGACGCCGGCGTGAACCTCGGCTTCTTCGGCGCCAACGCGGTCTACTGGCAGATCCGCTTCGAGTCGTCCGCCGGTGGCGTCGCCAACCGGATCATCACCTGCTACAAGGACGCCACCAAGGATCCCACCCAGGGCGCCACGACCACGGTCAAATGGCGCGACCCGCCGGTCAACCGGCCGGAGCAGACCCTGGTCGGCGTGATGTTCACGTCCATGCGGGACTACGGCAACAACATCGACTGGGTGGTCACCAACAGCTCCAACTCGCTCTACGCGGGCACCGGCTTCTCCAATGGCAGCAAGGTCACCAAGCTGGCTGGCTACGAGATGGACAAGTTCATGTCGCAGTACCCGGCCCCGGCCAACCTCAGCCGGACCCTGCTCTCGCAGTCGCCATTCAACGACGTTGACGGTAACGCCGACGTCCAGAACTCGTCGATATACCAGGCTCCCAGCAAGGCCTGGGTCTTCGGCGCGGGCACGATGTCCTGGAGCGAGGGCCTCGAGGCCGCCTACCCGGTGCCGGCGGCGAGCCCGGGGATCCAGCGTATGACCCAGAACATCCTCGACCTCTTTGTCAGCTCGGCCCCCGTACCGCCGGCGATCCCGCAGGCGCCGATGGGACTGACGGCGACCCCGGTTTCGTCGTCGCAGATCAACCTCGGCTGGACCGCCTCCAGTGGTGCGACGAGCTACAAAATCCAGCGTTCGCCCAATGGCAGCACGGGGTGGACGCAGGTCGGCACCAGCAGCTCAACCGCCTACAGTGATACCGGCCTGAGCGCCGCCACCGCGTACTCATACCGCGTCCTGGCCAGCAACTCGAGTGGCGACTCCGGCCCCTCCACTGTGGCCTCAGCCACCACCAGCCAGGCGCTCCCTGCCGCGCCAACCGGGCTGACCGCCGGAGCTGGCTCAGCCACGCAGATAAACCTGGGCTGGACCGCCTCGGGCGGAGCCACCAGCTACAAGATCCAGCGCTCCGCCAACGGCACCTCAGGCTGGACTCAGGTCGGCACCAGCACCGCGACGGGGTACAGCGACACCGGTTTGAGCCCGGCCACCACCTACTACTACCGGGTGCTGGCCAGCAACGGGGCCGGTGACTCCGCGCCCTCCAGCGTGGCCTCGGCGACCACGGCACAGGTGCCGCCCGCCGCGCCAACGGGCCTTTCCGCCACCGCCGTAGCGCCCTCGCAGATCAACCTGACCTGGACCGCCGCGAGCGGGGCCAGCAGCTACAAGATCCAGCGATCGCTCGACAGCAGCACGTGGAGCCAGGTTGGCACCAGCACCGCCACCTCGTACATCGACCAGGGCCTCAACGCGTCAACCACCTACTACTACCGGGTGCTGGCCAACAACGCCGCCGGGGACTCGGGTCCGTCCAATCTGGCGTCGGCGACGACTCTGCAGCCGCCCCCGGCAGCGCCAGCGGGTCTGACCGCCACGGCGTTCTCGCCCACCCAGGTCAACCTCGGCTGGACGGCCTCCGGCGGCGCGAGCAGCTACAAGATCCAGCGCTCCCCCGATGGCTCCACCGGGTGGAGCCAGGTAGGCACCAGCGCCACGACCGCGTTCAGCGACACCGGCCTGGCGCCGTCGACCACCTACTACTACCAGGTCGTGGCCAGCAATTCGAGCGGCGACTCCGGCGCCTCCAACCTGGCCTCGGCGACCACGCCGCAGGCTCCGCCGGTGGCGCCAACCGGACTCACCGCGAGTGGTGTGTCGCCCTCGCAGATCAACCTTGGCTGGAACGCCGTGGCTGGGGCGACCAGCTACAAGATCCAGCGCTCGCCCGACGGCAGCACCGGCTGGACGCAGGTCGGGACCAGCACGGCGGCCGCCTACATGGACATGGGCCTCACCGCCTCCACCACCTACTACTACCAGGTGCTGGCCAGCAACTCGGCCGGCGACTCGGGCGCCTCCAACGTGGCCTTCGCGACCACCCTGCAACCCGCCCCGGCCGCGCCGACGGCACTGACCGCCACAGCTATGTCGCCCTCGCAGATCAACCTGAGCTGGACCGCCTCGAGCGGGGCGACGAGCTATAAGATCCAGCGTTCTCCGGACGGCACCACGGGATGGACCCAGGTCGGCACCAGCACCACGACCGGCTATAGCAACACCGGCCTCAGCCCGTCGACCACCTACTACTACCAGGTGCTGGCAAGCAATTCGACGGGCGACTCGGGCCCATCGAGCGTCGCCTCAGCGACCACTCCAGTGGGAGCGCCGGCTGCGCCCACCGGGCTGACTGCCGGCGCGGTTTCGCCCACCCAGATAAACCTGAGTTGGACCGCCTCGAGCGGGGCGACCAGCTACAAGATCCAGCGGTCGCCCAACGGCAGCAGCGGTTGGAGCCAGGTGGGCACCAGCACCGCCGCAGCCTACATGGATACCGGCCTCAACCCGTCGACCACGTACTACTACCAGGTGCTGGCCAGCAATGCGACAGGCGACTCCGGGCCGTCCAACTCGGCCTCGGCGAGCACTCCGGTGGCCGCCCCGGCGGCGCCAACGGGACTGACCGCAACAGCCTTCTCGGCCTCGCAGATAAACCTGGGCTGGACCGCATCGAGCGGAGCCAGCAGCTACAAGATCCAGCGGTCCCCTGACGGCACCAGCGGGTGGACCCAGGTCGGCACCAGCAGCACAACCTCGTTCAGCAACACCGGCCTAAGCCCGTCCACCACCTACTACTACCGTGTGCTGGCCAGCAACGCGACCGGCGACTCGGTCCCGTC
This sequence comes from Candidatus Dormiibacterota bacterium, assembly GCA_035938265.1. GTDB lineage: Bacteria > Chloroflexota > Dormibacteria > DASZGP01 > DASZGP01 > DASZHA01. The sequence goes on along the minus strand of DASZHA010000036.1, from coordinate 42,284 downwards.
CCTCGTTGCCTCAGCCGCCACGCCAGCGGGCGCCCCCGGTGCGCCCACCGGGCTGACCGCCAGTGCGGTGTCGCCCTCGCAGATCAACCTGGGCTGGAACGCCGTGTCGGGGGCCACCAACTACAAGGTCCAGCGGTCGCCCAACGGCAGCACCGGCTGGACCCAGGTCGGCACCAGTACGGCGGCTGCCTACATGGACATGGCCCTGACGGCGTCCACCACCTACTACTACCGGGTACTGGCAAGCAACGGCAGTGGTGACTCCGGCCCCTCCAACACGGCCTCGGCGACCACGCCCCAGGCCGCGCCGCCAGCGCCAACCGGTTTGACCGCCACAGCCGCGTCCTCCTGGCAGATAGACCTGAGCTGGACGGCCTCAAGCGGGGCGACCAGCTACAAGATCCAGCGGTCACCGGACGGCAGCACCAGCTGGGCCCAGGTCGGCACCAGCACCACAACAAGCACCAAGGACATCAGCCTCAGTCCGTCCACCACCTACTACTACCGGGTCCTCGCCAGCAACGCGACCAGCGACTCCGGCCCCTCCAACGTGGCCTCCGCGACCACGACTGCCGCACCTCTCTGGTCCGCTGCCTATAGCACCAACAACACCCCCACAAACTGGTCGCCCAACCAGACCCAGACCTATAACGTCACCGTGACCAACAACGGCACCAGCGCCTGGACCGCCGGCGGTACAGCACCGGTCGAGCTCGCCGCCCACTTCGTGGACGCGAATACCGACTGGACAACCGACCAGCGCTTCGCGCTTCCCGCCGACCTGCTGCCGGGACAGAGCGTCACCCTCACGATTGCCGTGACGGGGCCGGACCCGGGCACCAGCAGCTTCATGATCGAATACCAGATGGTCAAAGAGACGCAGTTCTGGTTCGACCAGTACAACCGCGTCAACGTCACCGTCTCCGGGTAGGGCAACCTCCTCCCGCGACCCCGAACCCGCCCCCCGGACGGGACGGCCGCGGCCTAGGGGGTGGCGCCCCCCGCGGGCAGACTGGGTGCCGGCGGCGCCGGGGGCGTTGCGCCGGGCGGGTTGGCGAGGACATCGCACAGCGCGATCACCGTCACGGCCGTGACCAGGCCAGAGCGCGCACCGGCGGTGGTGCCGGAGAGCGTCGCGGCCGCCCCCTGTGCGGGGTCCGCCGCGGTGACGCCGGCCAGGAGCGCCGCCGCCGCGGCCTCCTCGAGGCGGGCGAACCGGCCCCCGTCGTCGCGATCGTAGTGACGAGCCGCCTGCAGCACCAGCGACGTGGCCAGGAAGTCGAGGGGTGCCCCCTGGGCGCTGGAGGTGCGAAGGTCGAAGCCCGTGACATAGCCGTTCTGGGCGCGCAGCCCGGCGCGGTCCTCCAGCAGCGGCTGCAGGATGATTCGCGCGTAGCTTAGGTACTGCTGCTCGCGAGAGGCGTCGAAGGCCTGCAGCAGCATCTCCGTCATGCCGGCGGCGTCGACCACCCGGGTGTTGGTGTCGCTGGCCTGGCGGCCACCCTTGACGGTCGCCGTCATCAGGCCGTAGGGCAGGCCAAAATGCTGGTCGAAGTCCGCCGCCATCTCCTTTTGGATGATGTCGGAGCCGGCGTTGATCTTGTCCTCGTTGTGCTCGTCATAGCCGGCCACCACCAGGGCCGCGCCAACGCCGATGGCGTCGACGGGCCGGTACACCGTGGTGCTGTCGCCGACGTGGAAGTAGCTCTTGGTGTCCGAGGCATACCAGCCGGTCTTGAGGGCGTCGGAGAAGGCTGCCCGCTGGCATGTGGGGTCGGAGCCGGGCGGGGCTCCGGGTGAGGGGCAGGTGGCCGGAGGCGACAATGCCGCAACCCGGGCCAGGACCAGGTAGGCGCCGCCGTTGGGACCGTTGAGGTCGTGGATCTCAGTCGCGGTCGATGACGCCAGCTGGGGCACGGTCGCCTGCAGCCCGGCGCCGCCGCTGCCGGGCGCCAGCAGCACCTTGGCCGCCAGCAGGTCGAGACCATCGAGGTAGGCGGGGATGTTGCGGTATGGCCCGGCGAAGGTGAACGCGCCGCCGGGACCCCACGACTGCTCCAGGTGGCCGCCGGTGGTATGGGTCACGATCGAGCCGGCGAGCTGGTCGCGGATCTTGGCCAGTGACGCCAGGTCGAGCTTCGCCGGGCTGACCGGGCTCGGGCTTGCCGAGGGCTCGCTGAACGCGCCGTTGCCACCCTGCGTGCACGACGCCAGGAGGACGACGGCGAGCGCGGAAATCAGCAGGCGGCGCACCCACGAGTATTGCAGCCACTCATTGCGGGACCATTAACCCCACTCCGGCCGGCCTCGACCCTGCCCATATAATCCGGCCCGTGAAGGTGGCGATCGTGGGCAGCCGGCACTTCCCCGAGATGGACAGGGTGCAGGAGTACGTGCGGGGACTGCCCGACGGGACGACCATCGTCACCGGGGGTGCCAGCGGCGTCGACGCCGCCGCCGGGGAGGTCGCCCGCGAGCGGAACCTGGGGCTGATCCAGCTGCGACCGCGCTTCGAGGAGGGCACCGACCCGGGAGCATCCAGCCGTCGCAACCAGGAGCTGATCGACGCCGCCGACGTGGTGGTCGCCTTCTGGGACGGGCAGAGCACAGGCACCCGGGGCACTGTCGACCGAGCCATCGCGTCCGGCCGGGAGGTCCACGTCTTCGTCCCCCGCGAGGCGCCGGCCGAGAGCTGACATCCGGGTCGCCCTGCCGGCAGAGCAAAGGCCCCCGACTTAGCCGGAGGCCTCTGACGCTCGCCTGTTGGGTCGAAGTCTAGGGCTTAGCCCTTGGCCTCGTTGTAGCGACGGTTGACCTCGTCCCAGTTGATGGTGTTCCACCACGCCGCGATGTATTCGGGACGCCGGTTCTGGTACTTGAGGTAGTAGGCGTGCTCCCAGACATCGATCCCGAAGATGGGGGTCTTGCCCTCCATCAGGGGCGAGTCCTGGTTGGGCTTGTTGATGACGTCGAGCTTGCCACCGTCGACCACCAGCCAGGCCCAGCCGCTGCCGAAATGGTTGGTGGCGGTGGTGTTGAGCTTCTCCTTGAAGGCGTTGAAGTCGCCGAAGGCCTCGCTGATGGCCGCCGCCACGTCGCCTGTGGCATCGCCGCCGCCGCCCGGGCCCATGATGGTCCAGAAGAGAGAGTGGTTGGCGTGGCCGCCGCCGTGGTTCTTGACGGGGGTTTTGATGTCGTCAGGAACGGTGGAGAAGTTGCGCAGCAGGTCCTCGACCGACTGGCTGGCGAGGTCGTCGTGGCCTTCCAGCGCCGCGTTCAGCTTATCGACGTACGTCTGGTGGTGCTTGGTGTGGTGGATCTCCATCGTCTGGGCATCGATGTGCGGCTCCAGGGCGTCATACGCGTAGGGCAAAGCCGGTAGTTCGTAGGCCATTCATCCTCCTTTCGATCAGATCCCGCTCGGGGGTGCAACCAGGCCGTCCCCTCGACCATTCCCGATTCTAGGTGAGCGCCAAACCCGGCGGTGGGGTCAGTGGAGGGCGGGCTCTCCCTTGAGCCAGCTGGGCAGGGCGTTGACCAGCTGTTCCGGCCGGGCTTGGGACTTGACCACGTACTCGATCGCGCCCAGCTGGAGGGCACGCTGGATGAGGGGCGGCTCCATGTAGTTGGAGAGGACCACCACCGGGGTGTGCTCCGTGTCGGGGTTGGCCCGCAGCGTCTGCAGCACCATCAGGCCATTCATCTTGGGCATCATGACGTCGAGCAGGATCAGGGCGGGATTGACCGTGGACGCCATGTCGACGCCTTCGAGGCCGTCGCGGGCGTTCTCGACATTGAAGCCCTTGGCCTCGAAGAGGATGGTGTAGAACTTGGCGATCCGCTCGTCGTCCTCGATCAGCAGGATCGTCTGGGCGCCGGAGCCATTGACGCCGGCCACGACCTTGGGGGCGGGTGCGGCTGCGGGCAGGTCGGCGACCGGGTTCACGGCGGCGACCGGTTGGGCCGGCGGCGCGGTCTGAGCCGGGGCCGGGGGAGTCACGACGGGCGCCGGCGGCGCGGCCTCGACCGGAGCGGGCGGTGGCACCGGGGCGACCGCGGCCTCCGGTGGCGGAGAGGGGGCGACAGCGGGCTCCGGGCGCGGAGGTGCTACCACGGGCTCGGGCGGCGCCGGGGCGACAACGGCATGTGGCGCCGGGGCGACAACGGGCTCTGGCGGCGCGGGGGCCGCGGCGGCCACGGTCGGTGGTGCGGGCTCTTCAGCCGGGGCCGGGGCTGCCATAGGTGGCGACGGCTCCACCACCGGCGCGGCGGCTGCCACCAGTGGCGGTGGAGTCACCGCCGGGGGCGGCACCACGGCTGGCGGTGGCGCGGCAACGGGCGCGACTGGGGCGGGGGCTGCCTGGAACGGCGTCGCAGCAGGTACCGGATCAGGGTCGGGAACGGTGGTCCACCCGGCGTCCGCGGGGGCGGCATCCGCTGGAGGCATGAACGGCGGGGGCGGCAGGCTCATGCCGCCTGTCGCGGGCGCCGCCGAGGGGAAGGCCGGCGCCTGGGGCGCGAGCTCGGGGCTGACGCCAGGGGCGGCCTGGCCCGGGTCGGGCCGGGGCGACAGCGGCGGCGGCGTGAACTGCTGCTGGCTGATGGGGACCTCGTAGCCCGGGGTCTGGAAGCGATCGCCCTGCGTGGGCAGGGCCACGCCCGGCTGGGTCAGGGTGGCGCCAGAGCCCGGCGTCTGGATGGGGTCGGGCGTCTCGTGCTCGGGCAGCGACTCACGTGGCGGCGGGGGCGGCGCCAGCGCGGAGCCGCCGCTGGTGTCCGTGCCGGGATACATCGGCCTCGGCTGCGCGGTGTAGATCTCACGCTCGCCGGCGGGCGGGGCTTCGTCGATGACCGCCTGCTTGGCGGCGGCCGCCTTGGTGGTCTTGTCCTGCCGGGCGCGACGGCGCCGGTGGCTGCCCAGCCGCATCAGGACGATGAGGATCGCCATCACCACGACCAGGCCAATCAGCAGCCAGACCAGCGGGTTGACCCCGGTGGACGCGGCTGCAGCCAGCACCGGAGGTAAAGATTCGCGCATGTCAGGCTTATGGTAAGCGCGTTATCCGAATTCGAAACCCCCTCTGTTACAAGTCGGCACGTCGCCTTTACAAGGGCCGGAGCAGAAATCGGGGGGCCCGATCGGGCTCAATATAATAAGTTGCCGATCCGCCGCCCAGTTGGGAGCGTGCGCGTGGCCCGTTCGTCTAGTGGCCTAGGACACCGCCCTCTCAAGGCGGAGATCAGCGGTTCGAATCCGCTACGGGCTATTTCACTCTCGGCCTGAGGAGGGACCAAGTGGCCGTCATCCAGGACCTGACATTCACATCGGTCACCCGGCTGGTGGAGATGATGACGGCCAAGGAGCTGTCGCCGGTTGAGCTGCTCGATGCCTGCCTGAGCCGGATCGAGGCGCTCGACCCCCAGATCAACGCCTTCGTCCACCTGATGCCCGAGGAGGCGCGCCAGGCCGCCCGTGAAAGTGAGGCCCGCATCCATCGTGGTGAGGCCCGGGCGCTCGAGGGGCTGCCGATGCCCATCAAGGACCTGGCCTTCGTCTCCGGCACGGCCCCCACGTTGGGCTCGCGGATGCACATCGACATCCCCCTCCCCTTCGACTCCGAGGTCGTCACCCGGCTGCGCCAGGCGGGCGCCGTGATCTTCGGCAAGACCCACATGCCGGAGTTCGGCTCGACGCTGGCGAGCGAGAGCGCCAAGTTCGGCGCCACCCGCAACCCGTGGGACCTGACCCGGACCCCCGGCGGCTCCAGCAGCGGCGCCGCCGCGGCGGTGGCCGCGGGGATGGTGCCGGCCGCCCATGGCGCCGACGGCGGGGGCAGCCTGCGCATCCCGGCCGCATGCACCGGGCTCTTCACCGTGAAGCCAACCCGCGGACGGATTTCGATGGAGCCGATCGCCGACGTCAGCGAGACCGGCGTCTTCGGCTTCCTGACGCACTCGGTCCGCGACAACGCCCTCCTCATCGACCAGGTCGAGGGCTACGCAATGGGCGATCCCTTCTGGAGTTCCCCCCTCGAGCGACCGTTGGTCCAGGAGGTCGGCGCCGACCCCGGCAGGATGCGCATCGGCTGGACCCTGAAGCCACCGATCCCGGTCGAGGTCCATCCCGAGTGGTCGGCCGCCGTCGAGGATGCAGCGCGGCTCTGCGAGGAGCTCGGCCACGAGGTCACCCCGCACGAACTCGACTGGGCCGACGAGGAGATGCTGGACATGTTCTTCGTCCTCTGGTCGGGCGAGTTCAGCGCCGTGGTCGAAACCCTGGCCCGCTTCGGGCTCGACCCCGACCTCCTCGAGCCCCACAACCGGGCGCTCTGGGAGATGGGCCAGAAGCACTCGGCGGCCGACTACCTGAGCGCCCGGGGTCGGATCCACGACGTTCTCAAGCGTGTGTTGGAGAGCTGGAACACGTACGACGTCGTCCTCTCACCGGTGATGGCGCAGCCGCCGCCCAAGATCGGCTGGCTATTCGAGGACGCCGAGACCGACCCGATCTCGCCGCTGCACCCGCGGTCCTCCCAGCTGGCGCCCTTCACCACCGTCTTCAACTTCACGGGCCAGCCCGCCGCGTCGCTGCCGCTGGCGTGGTCCAGCGACGGTCTCCCCATCGGGGTCCAGGCGATCGGCCGCATGGGCGACGAGGCCACCCTTTTCCGCCTCAGCGCCCAGCTGGAGGCGGCGCGGCCCTGGGCCGACCGGCGCCCCTCGCTCTGAGCCCGCGGTCCCCTAGCGCGGTCCGATGTGCTCGCGGACCGCGCTGACGATCTCGCGGGTGGCCCGCGACTTGTTGAGCGTGTAGAAGTGGATTCCCGGGGCGTTGTTGTCCAGCAGCTCGAGCGCCTGGGCGGTGGTGTGGGCAACGCCCACCTCCAGCACCGCCTCGGGGTTCTCGCCTTGCTGGTCCAGCTCCCGCCGCAGCCCCTCGGGCATTGAGGCGCCGGAGAGCTCGGCCATCCGGACGATACCGTCACGGTTGATGATCGGCATCAGGCCCGGGATCACCGGCAGGGTGATGCCCGCCTCGCGGACCCGGCCGATGAAGGCGAACCACTTGCTGTTGTCGTGGAAGAGCTGGGTGATCAGGAAGTCGGCCCCGGCATCGACCTTGGCCTTGAGGTGGGCCAGGTCGGTGGCCTCATCGGTGCTCTCCTGGTGGGTCTCGGGGTAGCAGGCAGCGCCGACGCAGAACGGGTAGCCGCGCTCCCGGATCAGCTCGATCAGCTCCACGCCATGGGAGAACCCGCCCTCCTTGGTGATGAAGCCGCCGCCGCCAGCGGGGGGGTCGCCGCGGAGGGCGAGAACATTGTCGGCCCCCTCCTCGGCCAGCTGGTCGAGAATCATGATCAGCTCCTCGCGGGTATGGGCACTGCACGTGATGTGGGCCATCGCCTCGATGCCGGCCTCGTCTCGAATCCGGCGGGTCAGCTCCAGGGTCAGTCGTCGCCGGCGGACGGTGTCAGGGTCAGGGTCGGGGGTTGAGCTTCCGGGGTAGGTGCAGGAGACGTACCCGGGGTTAAGCGGGCCGAGCTCAGTGATCGTGCGGAAGAGCGAGAGCACGCCCTCTTCGGTCTTGGGCGGGAAGAACTCGAAGGAGAAACAGGGGTCGCCGCTGGCCAGCCGATCCACGATGCGCATCGGATGAGCCTAACGCGCTCCGCGGCTGAGGGACACGCCGTAACGAGGTGTGCCATATCTGTAGCGGCTGGACGGATGCGTACGGTCGTTTTGCAAGCGTCAGCGTTAATGACTTCGAATGCTCCTCCGAATTGTTCGCGATCTCACCGCGCGGTTCGAATCCGGCCGCCTTTCGACCAAGATCCTGATCTTGTCGGTGCTGACGACCATGGTCCCGCTGATGTTCCTCACCGTGCTCTTCGACCGCGCCAACACCAACAATGGCCGCGAGCTGCTGCGGACCACCCTGAAGCAGCAGTCCGCCGAGCAGGTGGCGGAGATCGAGGGCCGGATGGTGGGCTGGCGCCGCGCCGCCGTACAGCTGAGCAGCGATCCCCGGCTGGCCGCCGCGCTGGGCGCGCGCAGGGTCGACGGCGACGCGATGTCGACCCTGAATCGCGGCCTGATGCTCGACCCGGACTTCAGGGCCATCGCCCTGGTCGACAACTCGGGGCAGGTCCTCGGCAGTACCGACCCCGCCGCGTACACCAACGCCACGCTGGCGCCGGCCCGGCTCCAGTTCCTGGCACCGCCGGGCGCGACCGGCGTCAGTGACCCGGTGGCGGGCCAGGGACTGCCCGCTACCAGCGTCGTCTACGCCCCCGTGGGAGACGGCACCGGGCGCCTGGTCATCGCCGCCGACGCCTCGTCGATGGAGGGCTTCTCCAACCCCACCCGTCTGGGCCCCGACCGCTTCGGCATGCTGATCGACGGTAACGGCGTGGTCATCGGCTACAACGGCCCCCGGCCCGACAAGGTCCTGTACCACACCCTCGGCGAAGCCGACCCCGCAACCCTGACGCAGCTCAAGCTCACCGGCGCCTACGGCGCCGAGCCTCTCGACCCCCTCGGTATGACCGAGCTGTCGACGCAGCTGGCGGCATCACCGTCGCAGGGCGTGGGTCAGTTCCAGTTCCCGGTCATCGGGCGCGCCGCCGAGGTCGGCTACAGCCGGCTCAGCGACCGCCCCTGGCGGGTGGCGGTGATGCAGGACGAAGTCGCCTTCCTGGCACCGCTCCACGCATCCACCTTTACCACCGTTCTCTACTTCCTGGCGGCGGCGGTGCCGATCGGGCTGCTGCTGTACATGGTCGTGCGCTTCCTCGAGCGCACCGAGCGCCAGTCGCTCCATGACGACCTCACCGGGCTGCCCAACCGGCGCTTTTTCCACGATCTTTTGGAGCGCGAGTTCCGCCGCGCCGAGCGGGCGCGCAAGCCGCTCTCGATCATCAACCTCGACCTCGACCGCTTCAAGGCGATCAATGACGAGCACGGCCACGCCGTCGGCGACGAGGTCCTCAAGGCTTTCGCCGGGCTGTTGTCGCGCCACGTCCGCTCCATCGACCTGCCGGTGCGCTATGGCGGCGAGGAGTTCGTGGTGCTGCTGCCGGACACCGACAAGGCGGGCGCCACCGAGGCGGCTGAGAAGGTGCGGCGAGCGGTCGAGGAGCTGCGGCTGGGTCGTCGCGCCGCCGGCAGCGAGCTGCGCCGTGGCATCTCTGGCGGGCTCACGGTCAGCGCCGGCGTGGCCAGCTATCCCGAGGACGGCAGCTCGCCCGACCTCGTCCTGCAGCGCGCCGACCAGGCGATGTACCTGGCCAAGTCGCTGGGGCGCAACCGGGCGATCGCCTTCGGCTCGGCCGAGCCGCTCAGGCACCTGGTCGAGGACTTCGAGCGCCTCGACGCCGTCGTCCACAATGCCAACCGCGCCACGGTGGAAGCACTCTCCGCCGCCATCGACGCCCGCGACCCCTACACCGCCGGCCACTCGCGCCGCGTCGCCGAATACGCCGCGATGATCGCCCACGAGATGGAGCTGACAACCAGCGAGATCGAGGCCCTCACCCTGGGCGCGCTGCTCCACGATGTCGGCCGGATCGCCTCTTCAGACCTGGTCGTGCGCAAGTCCACACCCCTGACCACGGACGAACGGCGCCAGCTCGAAGCCCACACCTCGGTCGGCTTCCGCATGGTCTCGGGCGTCCCCTTCCTGGCGCCGGTGGCGACCACGATCCTTCACCACCACGAGAACTTCGACGGCAGCGGCTACCCCGACGGCATCGCCGGCGAGCAGATCCCGCTGGCCGCCCGCATCATCAAGGTCGCCGACGCCTTCGACGCCATGACCACGGCGCGGATGCACCGCGAGGCGCGGCCTATCGAGTGGTCCCTGGGCGAGCTGCGCCGCTTCTCGGGGACGCACTTCGACCCCGCCGTGGTCAAGGCGCTGGTGTCGGTCGACTCACGACAGCGCCTCCGCCCGGTGCTGGCCCGGGCCGCAGCCGCCTCCTAGGCGGGAACCGGGCTAGTCGCCGCCACCCGCGCCTCGACACCGGCCAGGGGCGCGTGGCGCGGCCAGGGCATCAGCTCCTCGACCTGCTTGGCCACCGACAGCACCAGGGCCTCGCCGCCGCGCGGCGCCACGATCTGCACGCCAACGGGGAAGCCGTCGTCGGTCATCATGCCCGGCACCGACGCCGCAGGGAAGGAAGCCAGGTTCCAGGGCGAGGTGAAGGGGGTGTGGTTGGTCGCGTTGTTGAAGGTGGAGGCGAAGCCCTTGCCGAGCCAGCCGTCCGCCGGCACCCAGGGCCTCGCGGTGGTCGGCAGGACCAGGACGTCATAGTCGGCGAACCAGGTGGTGAAGCGATCGCACCACTCGTCGCCGCGGGTGTCGGGCACCGGGAAGCGGTTGAGCAGGCGACGGCCGAGCTTCACCATGGTCTGGGTTCGTGGCTCGAGCTCGTCCATTGGCAGCCCGAGCTCGTCCACCTCGTGGGCAACGCCACCGTAGAAGCGTTGGACGATCGCCAGCCCCATTCGTGTCGTGTACGGCGGGTCGGTCAGGATGATGGTGTGGCCGGTGTCGCGGAGTGCGTCGGCAGCCGTCTCTGTGGCACGCCGAACCTGGCGGTCGGTCCGCACCCCGATCACCGGCGCCCGGGTGGACACGGCCACCCGCAGCGACCGGGCCGGCGGCCGGACCGCGCGGTAGGTATCGGTCCCGGCGAGCACGTCGAGCAGCAGCGCGGCATCGGCGACGGTGGTGGCCAGGGGGCCGTACTGCGACATTCCGAACCAGTGCTCGGTGTGGCCACCGGCCAGGGGCACCACGCCGGGTCCCGGCTTGATCCCGAACAGGCCGCTGAAAGCGGCGGGAATGCGGATCGAGCCGGCGCCGTCAGAGGCCTGGGCAATGGGCAGCATCGCTGAGGCCACGGCCGCCGCGGCGCCGCCGCTGGATCCGCCCGGCGCGCGCTCCAGGTTCCAGGGGTTGCGGGTGGTGCCGAAGTTGGAGTCGGTGAAGTGCCAGATCGCCATCTCCGGCTGCCGCGTCTTGCCGATGACCACCGCCCCCGCGGCGCGCACCCGCCGGGTGAGCTCGTCATCCTCGGTATCGGGGGCATCGGAGGTGGCCAGGCTGCCCAGCCGCGTCGGCTCGCCGGCGACCGCCACCGAGTCCTTCATGGCGATGGGCACCCCCGCCAGGGGCAACTCGCCGAGGTCGGGGCGGTCGTCCAGCTCGCGCGCCTCGGCCAGCGCCTTCTCGCCGCGAAGGCTGAGGAAGGCGTGCACCCGCGGCTCGATGGCGTCGACCTGGGCCAGGTGCTCGGCGACGATCTCTGATGCCTTGGCCTGGCGGCCCCGGACCAGCTCAGCCAGTTCGATGGCGGTGCGGCCGACGTACTCCATCAGCCTGCCTCCTTCTGCGCCTGCGGCGTGAGCGGGGCGACGTCGTCGTCGCGCGCGATGTCCCGGTTGGCCCAGATGTCGGGGTAGCGGGCGCGGACCAGGGCCACCACCGGGACCAGCACCAGCAGGACCACCAACGCCGTGACCTGGGCCTGCTTGAGCCCAAAGGCGACCACCGGCTCGGTGGCGCGCACGAAGAAGATGCCGAACTGGGCCACCGAGTAGGCGATGCCCCAAACCAGCGCCGCCGTCCCAGGGCGCGGCCGCCGGCTGATGACAAAGAGGATGAGGGCGAAGATGCCCAGCGAGATCAGCATCTCGTATGCGCCCGCCGGCTGGTAGGCCACCCCTACCTGCGGGGCGAACGTCTGCGGGCTGGTGTAGCGCACCGCCCAGGGCAGGTCCGAGGGGGGCCCAAGGATGTCGCCGTTGATGATGTTGCCCAGCCGGCCGATGGCGTGGGGCAGCGTGCCGAAGAGGACGGCGGCGTCAAGCAGCACCCAGACACTGAGGCGCTTGACGTAGGCGAAGACCATGACCGTGACCAGGACCGCGATCAGCGAGCCGAAGAAGGCCATGCCGCCCTCCCAGACCGCGATCACCCGGACCGGGTTGCGCAGGTAGTCGGCGATGTTGGGCTGCTGCAGGACGAAGTACAGCCGCCCGCCGATGATCCCCATGACGATGCACCACCACACCAGGTTGTTGGCGTCCTTGTCACTGACGCCACGCTTGGTCATGTAGGGGACGACCAGCCGGAAGCCGACCAGGAAGGCGATGGCGTAGCCCAGGCCGTACCAGTGGATCGGCACCGGTCCCAGCTGCAGGACCGGGTCGAGGGGTTGGGTTATCACGGCGAGCATCGATAGATCATGCCAAAAGCCGGGCCCTGACCCGTGGCCCGGGGTTCAGACGGCGGCCGGCAGCTCGGCCTCGACCTCCGTGGGAAGCGCGCGAGCGGGCTGCGGCCGGGTGATCAGGAAGACACCGCCAAGGATCAGGCCCAGCGCGATCACCACCTCGATGCCAATTCGCTCGTGGAGGAGGGTGATGCCCCAGAGGAGGGCGAACGGCGGGATCAGGTAGGTGACGACGATGGTGCGGCTGGCGCCCACCCGCTTGATCAGCCAGAAGGCGAGGATCATGGCCAGGCCGGTGGCGCCCAGGCCAAGCCAGACAACGGCGGCGATGGTGCCCAGCGGCGGCACGTGCTGGGGGCGGAACAGCAGCGCCAGCGGCGCCAGCACCACCGCCGCGCCAATGCACTGCAGGAAGGCCGGGACCTGCGGCGGCGTGTCCTGGAAGTGGCGCTTGGAGAAATGGGTGGCGAGCGCATAGCTCAGGGTTGCGGCGACCACCGCGAGGATGCCCAGCGAGCTGGAGCTGAAGACGTTGCCGGTGGGGCGCGCCAGGACGACGATGCCGGCAAAGCCGATCACCAGGCCGACGACGGTCCGGGCTGTGATCCGGTCGGCCTCCGCCCAGAACGGCGCCAGTAATACCGTCCACATCGGCGCCGTGGCGTTGAGGATGCCGGCCAGCGAGCTGTCGATGTACTGCTCCCCGAACGCGATCAGGGTGTAGGGCAGGGCCGCGTTGAAGATCGCGATGAAGAGCCCGGTCTTCCAGTGACTGCCCAGCGTCCTGAGGGGAACTCGGCTGATGACCAGCACCACCAGGAGCCCGGCAGCAGCCGCTAGGCAGCGGCCGAAGACCAGCATGACGGGCGAGATCTCCCCCACCGCGATCTTGATGAAGAGGAATGAGGCCCCCCAGATCGCCGCCAGCAGGAGAAGGGCCAGGTAGTCCTTCGGCTTCACTCCTCGATCAGGCTGGCAGGTGACCTCACCTATAGAGGGTAAGTGCCGTTGCAGCTACCGGTGGAATATGTGTTTCCCCTCTATCCTTAAACCCTCGACTGGAGGGGATGTCCCCTCGCGACGCCATTCGGTAGAGAAGCGTAGGGATGGACATCCTCGGATACCTCAACCAGCACGGCCCGGAGCTCCAGACGCAGGCGCTGACCCAGGTCTACATCGTGGCCGTGACGGTGCTGCTGTCGGTGACCACGGGGCTGCCGTTGGGGATCCTGGCGGCGCGCTCGGACCGCTTCGGCGAATTCATCATGGGCCTGGCCAGCATCCTCCTGACCATTCCCAGCTTCGCCCTCTTCAACCTGCTCTCGCTCTTCATTCTCAACTTCATCGACCCGTCGCTGGCCTTCGGCGACCCGCCGACGATCGCCGGCCTGGTGCTCTACGCCCAGCTGCCCATCATCCGCAACGCCCGAACCGGGCTGAAGGCGGTCAACCCCGCGGTGCTCGAAGCGGCACGTGGCATGGGCATGCGGCCGCTGCAGACGCTGCTCCGGGTGGAGCTGCCCCTGGCCCTCCCCGTCATCCTGGGCGGCATCCGGCAGGCCACCGTCATGGTCACCGCCATCGCCACCGTCGGCGCCGCCCTGGCCAGCAACAACCTGGGCCGCACCATCCTTGACGCAGTCGGCTCATCCACCCCCAACCGCGCCGCCATCATCACCGGCGTCCTCTTCGTGGCCGCCATCGGGATTGCCGCCGACACCAGCCTGGCCGTCATCCAGCGGCTGATCAGCCGAGGTCGAATCACAGCGGCGGCCGCGACATGATCGAGTTCAAGGGCGTTACCAAGCGCTACGAGGACCAGGTCGCGGTCGACCACCTCGACCTGGTCATCAAGAGTGGCGAGGTGGTGATGCTGGTGGGTCCCTCGGGGTGTGGCAAGACCACGACCCTGAAGATGATCAACCGCCTGATCGAACCGTCGGACGGGGTCATCGAAATCGACGGCGTCGACACCGGCACCGTCCCCGTCACCCAGCTGCGCCGTTCCATCGGCTACGTCATCCAGCAGGTCGGGCTCTTTCCGCACCTGACGGTTGCAGAGAACGTGGCCACGGTCATGAAGCTGAACGGCTGGGACCGGCAGCGGATCCACAAGCGCACCGAGGAGCTGATGGACCTCATCGGTCTGCCGTATCAAGAGTACGGTAAGCGGCTCCCCGACGAGCTCAGCGGCGGCCAGCGGCAGCGCGTCGGCGTGGCCCGAGCGCTCGGCGTCGACCCCAACATGCTCCTCATGGACGAGCCCTTCGGGGCCATCGACCCGGTGACCCGCGACCGCCTCCAGGAAGAGCTCCTGCGCCTCCAGCGCATCGTCCGCAAGACCATCATCTTCGTCACCCACGACATCGACGAGGCGATCAAGCTGGGCGACCGGGTGGCGCTCTACAACCCCAACGGCACCATCGCCCAGTACGCCACCCCGGCGGAGCTGCTGGCCAAGCCGGCCTCCGACTACGTCGAGGGCTTCCTCGGCGCCGGGCGGCTGGTGCGACGGCTGGGCCTGATCCCGCTGGCGTCGGTGCAGATCCCGCCGGCCAACGGCGGGCGTCCGCCGGACGGGGGGGCGACGCCGCCCGAAGTCGCCATCGACATCTCCGGCACCCTCCGCGATGCCCTCGACGGTGTGCTGCGCTCGCCCGACGGCAGGGTTGCGGTGGTCCGGCGTCCGGAGGGCGAGGGCGGCGCCGACGTGGTGGGCATCCTCGACGCCCAGGCCATCGTGGCGCTCGGCCGGTGACCACCCTCAAGAGCCCGGGCTGGGTCCGGCTGGTGGGCACCCCGGTCGCGGTGGCGCTGCTGCTGCTGGGCCTGTACCTCTACATCCAGTCGACCCCCAGCCGGATCACCGAGGCCAGTGTCCTCAGCCAGACCTTCATCACCAGCCGCCTCCTCCAGCACCTGGAGATCGTGGGCATCTCGTTCACCCTGGCGGCCGTGGTCGGCCTGCCCTTAGGGGTGCTGATGGCCAACGCCGGCCGGCTGGTCAGCCTCCCCGTCTTCCTGGTCGCCAACCTCGGCCAGGCCGTGCCCAGCATCGGCATCCTGGCCCTAGGGCTGACCTTCTTCGGGCTGGGCATTAAGGGACCGGTGACGGCCCTGGTGCTGTACGCGCTCCTGCCAATCCTGCGCAACACCCTGGTGGGACTGCAGGGCGTGGACCCGGCGGCCATCGAGGCGGCCAGGGGCATGGGCATGACGCAGCTGCAAACGCTGGCACGGGTGCAGCTGCCGCTGGCCTCCCCCGTGATCTTCGCCGGGCTGCGGGTGTCGCTGGTGCTGGTGGTGGGGACCGCCACCCTGGCCAACTTCGTCGGCGGCGGCGGCCTCGGCGACCTGATCAACTCCGGGAACCTGTACCATCCGCGGCCGATCCTGGTCGGCGCGGTGATCGTGTCTGCGCTAGCCTTGCTGGCGGATTGGGCGCTCGGCCTCGTCGAGCGTGCGGTTAGCCCTCGAACCTGAGGGAATTACGCTCGCTACGGCGGGCAATTGGAGGAGTCATGAAGAAGCGGAGGCTTATGGCCGTGGCCATGCTCGGCTCGGCCATCCTGGCCGGGTGCGGCAGCTCATCCAGCTCAAGCGGCGGTTCTACCGGTTCCTCGACCTGCCCCACCGGCGGGTCGGCCAGCTCCACCGGGAGCGGCAGTCTCAAGATAGGGATGAAGGGATTCGCGGAAGAGCAGCTGCTGGCGAGCATGACCAAGCAAGTGCTAGAGAAGCGTGGCTTCACCGTCGACGCCACCTTCACCGCCAAGGACCCGACCCTGGGCCAGGCGCTGGAGTCCGGACAGATCGACATGTACTGGCAGTACACCGGCACCGAGCTCCAGGGTCCGCTGGCCGTCGACAAGCCCCCGACCGACCTGCAGGCGGCCTTTGACCAGGCCAAGCAGAAGGACGAGGCGCGTGGAATCTGCTGGAACGCCCAGGCCGGCTTCAACGACACCAACGGCCTGGCGATCAAGTCGTCGGACAAGAGCAAGTACGGCGCCACCCTGTCCGACTTCGCCACTTACCTCAAGTCCTACCCCAACACCGTGGTGTGCATCCAGTCCGAGTTCCGGACCCGCGCCGACGGCGTCCCCGGCCTGGCGTCCACGTATGGCGTAGACGCAAACCTGCCGGGCTTCAAGGATATAGGTGGCAACACCGCGGAGAAGCAGATCGCCAGCGGCCAGTGCGCCGCCGGTGAGGTGTTCACCACCGACTCCGCCATCGCCGCCAACAACCTCTACGTCCTGCAGGATGACAAGAAGCTCTTCCCGCCGGACAACGTGGGCCTGCTGCTCAAGTCGAGCGTGCAGAAGGCGCACCCAGAGATCGGCGCGATCATGGCCCCAGTGGCCCAGAAGCTGACCACCGACATCATGACCGGCCTCAACAAGCAGGTCGAGATCGATGGCATGAAGGTCGAGGACGTGGCCAAGGCCTTCCTCACCACCAACGGCTTCCTGAGCTAGGCCAGGCAACCAGGCCGCGGCCCGGGTGACTGGGTCGCGGCTTTTCTCTTGGGCTCGATTCGTCGCCGCGCGCCACGGGGACAAGTCCCGCCCCCCATGGACGACTGTTTCTTGACCAGCCCCGGACCGCGGTGATAAGACTGATGCAGGTAGTTCGACAATCTCCATCATTGGAGGGACGAGTCGATGACCAGCATTTGGGTGAGGCTCCGTCGGGGACGGGCCGAGTGTCCTGGGGTCGCATAGCGACCCGGAACTCAACACTTGAGTGAAACCCCGGCCGCACGCCGGGAGCCTCATGAAGATAGAGGCACAAATGAGATCGAGGGCCGGTCCCAGACCGGCCCTCTTGTTGTTCTTTGGGCCGGTCGATGACCGGCGCCTGCTGTCCCGCTGGGCCAGTCTCGACCCCCAACTGCTCCCTACGGGCGAACTACGGCCGCGGCCGCGCGGGCTGGCGCGGTGTTCGGCGCGGGCCGTTCCAAGAGCAGTAGCCGCGCGTTGACGAAGCCGATCATCAGGCCGGTGTAGAGCCCCACCGCGGACGTCAACCAGACCACGGCGGGGTTGGCGTAGGCCGAGTCTGGCACCGTGCCGTTCTCGAAATTGACCGCCCAGAGCAGCAGCTGCAGGCCCATGAGCCAGGGCGCCAGCAGCATCGCCAACGCCAGCCTCGGGTGGCTGCGCATGCGCATCACCCCGTAGGCAAGGCAAAGCAGCATCGGCGCGAAGTTCCAGAGCGAGTTCTTGGGCGCCGCCACGCAGCCGAGCCAGATCGACAGCGACAGCACCCCTTCCCAGGGTCGGAAGCGACAGCGCCACAGCACCGCCAGTGTCGCGACCGCCAGCGCCCCTATCAGCACCAGGTCGACGGGCACAACCGGCAACCCCCTCAGTGGCCCCGGCGCGATGGCCAGGCGGCTTAGGAACCCGTTGATTGACTCGTTGCTCCAGTAGGGATCCGGCGCCAGCAAGCCGCCGACTCTCGACCCCGCGCCGCCCGTGCCGCCCGGCACCGCCACCTCGGCAGCCGCGAACGGCACGCCAATCAGGATCGCGGCCAGCCCGACCTGCCGGAGCCAGTCGCGGCGGCCCAAAAGCGCCAGGAAGCCGGTGGCCGGGTACAGCTTCACCGCCGTCGCCAGCGCCAGGTTGGCTCCCGGCTCCACGCCGCGAAAAGCCAATGCCAGGAAAGGCAGCAGGATGTCGTTGGCCTGGCCATTCCAAAGGCCGTACGACACCGGCGGGAAGAGGCCACCCAGGATCCCTATGGGGATCGCCGCCGCCACGCTGAGCCGAGGTGCCGAGCCGAGCAGGAGCGCGACCGCCAGGGCCACGGCGACCACGCTGAGGACCATGAAGATGGCGCCGGCAGCAGGCGCCGGCAGGAGCGCGAGGGGTCGCAGCACCTGGGCGAAGAGAAGGGGATAGGAGTAGCCGCCGCCCAAAAGGCCGGGCACGCCGGCGGCGTCGTGGACCCGGGCCAGCGCGGCGCCGTCGTAGGGGTTGCCGCCCTGGTTCAGGACCGCCGCCGCGGACCAGTAGACGTAGAAGTCGTTTAGCAGCCCCAGGGGCCCGCGGGTGATCCAGATGATCACGTTGGAGATGGCCAAGGCCAGCCCCCCGGCGACCCCGCCGAGCACCGCCGAGCGGGGCAGCAGCCGGGTGCGCATCAGGCCGTGACCTGGACGGTGCACGCGGCCCCGGGCACGAAGCGCAGCACCAGCCGGCTGCGGACCTCGTCGAAACGGGAGTCGCTGATGCAGGCGCCGGACGCGCGCGGCGTCCCCAGCGTCAGCTTCGACCAGGCCAGCTCCGCCTCACCGTCGCCGTGCGTGGGGGCCACGGTGATGGCGATCCGTCCCGTCTGGCCATCGCCACGGCCACCCCGAACCCCGTCGGGCGCCACCGCCAGGAAGGGGCGGGACATGTGCTGCAGGAAGCCTTTGTCGTAGCTCTGACCGTCGAAGGATCGAATCCGCCAGTTGTTGTCCTGCTCGCGCCACTGCCACCAGGCCCAGCCGATGCCAAGGTCGTCGGAGACGTCGAGCATGGCGTCGGCCCAGGCGGGGCCGCGCGGCATGTTGTGGTCGCCGCCGAACTCACCGACCCACAGCGGCGCCCCCATCTGGTCCGCCTCGCGCTGCCGTTGCTGCATTTCCGACGTGAGCCGGGTGCGATCGCCGGCGAAGTCGGGGGGCACCAGGGTGCCGGTGTAGACGTGGGGCGAGTAGACGATGTTGGGCGCATGGATGGGGATGGTCCAGGTGGGCAGGTCGACGAAGAGCGTGGCCTCGACCACGAAGATGTGGTTGGGGTCGACGCCCCCGATGCTCTCGATGGTCTGCGACATCAGCGGCCACATCCACAGCTTCTCGAAGAGCGGGGGCGGCATCGGGCCGGGCCGAGGCTCGTTGTAGAGGTCGTAACCGGCCACGCCAGAGATGTCCTTGAGGCGGTCGGCCACGGCTTTCCAGCTGAGCAGGAAGTCCTTGTGCCAGTCGTCACTGGCCCAGAAATATGTGCTGGCGGCATTGGCGCCGGGGGAGAAGTTCTTGCGAATGTTGCCGTTCTTGACGTCGGGGATGTCGGGGACGCCGGGGAAACCGGCCCAGGAGGGCGCGCCGGCTCCGCCGAAAGCCGGTCCCCAGTTGGGATAGAAGTGCATGTCGGGGATGACGTAGAGCCCATGCCGATTCAGCAGCTGCACCGCGGCGACGATGCGATCGAGGTAGTCGGCGCTGAACCGGCCGCGGGTGGGCTCGATCAGCGACCACGACAGCGGCAGGCGGACGGCGTTCATCCCCGAGGACTGCATCAGGATGGCGTCCTGCTCGTCGAGCGGGCCGGAGAGGTGGTCCGGGTACTCCAGCAGGGCCTCGACGTTGTAGCCACGGAGGATGACGGTGCGACCGTTCTCGTCCACGACCCGGTTGCCACTGGTATGCAGCCAGGGCAGGGCCGCCGTGGCTGCGGCGCGCGGGCTGGACGACAGCCGGGGATGGAGGTCGAGAGGGATGGCCATGGTGATCGCGATCACCAGCAGGAGGACGCCGAGGCTGAACAGACAGCCGCGGCCGGCGCGACGGGCGGGGCCGCGCCGCGGGCCTGGCGAAGGCGCCCCGGAACCCGCTTCCGTTGGCATCCGCATGACTATAGCCAGTGGCCGGGCGGCAGCCGATGGCGCTGATCGGCTGGATCGACCACAACTCTTAACAAGACCAACACCACCACGTCACCCCACGTCGGCCCGGGCGTCCATACAATCGACGTCAATGCCATATGTGCGCGCCCGGGACGGCGCCCGCATCTTCTACCGACTGCACGGCCCCAGGGCGGGCGAGCCACTGGTGCTGATCATGGGCCTGGGCTGGGACATGACCGGGTGGCACCTGCTGGTGCCCCACCTGCGCAGCTACCGCACCCTGCGCCTCGACAACCGCGGCACCGGCCGCTCCGACAAGCCCGACCGGCCCTACAGCATCCAGCAGATGGCCGGCGACGTCATCCGATGCATGAACGACGCCGGCGTGGAGAGCGCCCAGGTCTACGGTGGCTCGCTCGGCGGGATGATCGCCCAGGAGCTGGCGCTCAGCTACCCCGGCCGGGTCCGCGCCCTGGTCCTGGGATGCACCAGCCCCGGGGTTCTCGCCTTCCCGCCGTCACCTTTCTTCGCCCGGATGGTCCTCCGGCGCCAGCCGCTGAGCCCTGAAGAGTCGTTCATGCGCGCCGCGCCCTTCCTGTACCACGCCGCCCTCACGGAGCGTCCGGAGGCGGTGGAGGAGGTGATGCGCCGCCGCATCGCCAGCAACGTGAGCCCCGTCGGCTTCCGCCGCCAGCTGGAGGCGATCCTGCGCTGGAGCAGCCTCTTCCGGCTGCGGCAGGTCACCGCCCCCACCCTGGTGATCCATGGAGACCACGACAAGCTGGTGCCTCCCGCCAACGGACGGCTGATCGCCCGCCTCATCCCCGGGGCCCAGCTGGCGATGCTCAAAGGCGCTGGCCATGTCTACGGCACCGACAGGCCCGAAGAGCACCTCGACCTACTGCTGGGCTGGCTCAATGAGCACTCCGGAGAGCCCCTCAGAGCCACCGGCTAGGTCGCGCCGGCGGTTACCCAGGGACGACCGGCAGGACGAGGTGCGAGGGGTGCTCGGCGTCGTGGAAGAGGAGGTTCCGCTGGGGCAGGATCTCGGTCGCGTCGGCTGAGGTCTGACCGGTCCCCGGGCAGCGGTCGTAGCGCGGGAAGTCGGAGGCGGTGACGTGCAGGCGCAGGCGGTGCCCGGGCAGGAAGGCGTAGGCCGTCGACCACAGGTCGACCTCGACGCGGTAGACCTCGCCCGGCTCGAGCGGCGTGGGGCGGTCGAGACCGTCGCGGAAACGCAGCCGGAGGATGCCATCGACGACGTTGAAGGAGCGGCCGTCGGGGTGCACGTCGCAGAGACGGGCGACGACGTCGGTATCGGCGGTCTGCGCCGCCACCCAGGCGGTCAGGGTCACCCGTCCTATCACTGTCAGCGTGCCGACAAGCGGCTCGGATGTGAACACCAGGACGTCATCGCGAAGCTCGGTCCGGACCTGGTCGACGGGGCCGCGGATGTACTGCTGGCCCATCATCAGGGTGCCTCCCCGCGTGGGCACGGGGTCGTCCGGGTCGAGCCAGAAGGCGGACGGCGTCGCCGGCTCGGTGGGGGCCGCAGGCAACAGCGTTCCCGAAGACCGGACCACGTCAGTGGCCGCGGCTGCCACCGCGCCAGAGGCGGCCACCACCGCGCCTGGGGCCTCGGCCATGACGCCGGCGTGGATGCGCCACTGCTGGGGTTTCGCTGAAGTGGGCGGCCACGCGTCCATCTCGCGCCAGCGGTTCTCGCCCATGACGAAGACCTTGACCCGCGGCTCGTCGTCGATCCCTGTTGCCTTGCCCAGGAGCCGGGCGTCGAACCAGCGCCGATGCAGCTTGGTGAAGTTCTCCTTGCGGTCCAGCAGCAGCCCCGAGGCGCCGATGCCGAAGTTGAGCTCGCCCACCGTGCCCGACTGCATACCGTGGCTCCACGGGCCCACCACCAGCCGGGTGAGGCGGCGCGCCTCCTCGCTGGCGCCGTCGGTGACGATGCCGCAGAAGAGGTCGAGGCAGGGCTGCAGGAAGACGTCGTGCCAGCCGGCAAAGACCAGCGCGGGGGTGGCGATGTCGGATGGCTGGAAGCGCGGGATCGGCGGGTGAAACTCGTAGCGGACGGTCTTGTCGAATTGGGGCGAAAGGCCGCCGGCGCGCTCGTCAATCGGCGGCCACGGCACCAGCGGCAGCCGCCGCATGTGCTCCTCGAGGTTGTCGGCGTCGTCGAGGACCTTGAAGAACTCGATCCACATCTCGGGATCGGTCTGCGCCCGGCGCATCACCTCGGGGGGCGCGATCGCGCTCGTCGCCCAGCCGGCCAGCACCCCCAACTGCAGGGCGCCGCCGCGGTAGCGGTCGCCGCCAGTGGTGCTGTGGGGCGACTGGAAGGGGGCCAGCGCCCTCAGCGCCGGAGGCTGCTCCGATGCCGCCAGCCACTGCGCCTGCGCCATGTACGAGGTGCCGAACATGCCCACGTTGCCGTCGCTCCACGGCTGCTCGGTGATCCAGGCGATGGTGTCGAAGCCGTCCTTTGCGTCGTAGGTGTACGTCTCGTAGCTGCCCTCGGAGCCGAAGCGGCCGCGCACGTCCTGGACCATACAGATGTAGCCCCTGAGCGCCATCTCGGCGATGTCGATCGAGTGGTGGGCAGTCAGGGGAAAAGTGCGGTCGTAGGGCGTCCGCGTCAGGAGCACGGGGTGGCGGGCATCGTCGTCGGGGCGGTAGAGGTCGGAGACGAGGACCGTGCCGTCCCGCATCGGCGTGGACACACCGCGGTCGATAACGATCCGGCGTAGTTGCTGGCCCACGTCAGTCGATATCCGCGAAGCGCTTGCTGTTGCCCATCGAGGGCCAGACATAGGCCATGACGTTGGCCTGGATCTGCCGGAAGTGATTGCGGTCGTGGTGGATCCACTCGTGGAGGAGGTCCTCGATGGTCAGGAGGCCGACCCGCTCGTGTTCGCAGGCCTTGGTCAGGTCGGTATTCATCAGGCCCTCCACCAGCTCGAGGCTACGCTCCCGCTCCTCGCGGAACTCGGAGACCAGCTCGTCCAGGTCCCTGGCGCAGTCGTTGCGCAGCCGCTGGACCTCCACCTGGTTCCAATCAGGGTCCTTGCGGCCGGGCTCCTCGAGGATGCGCCGGATCCGGCCCGCGAAGCCGCGGCGCTCGGCCTCCTGCATGTGGCCGATGCACTCCTTGACGCACCACTCGCCCTCGGCCGGGTGCCAGGCTGCCATCGACGCCCGCATCTGGTTGGTCTCGGCCAGCAAAGCGCTGTTGGTGGCGCGTAGCAGGAGCGACACCTGCTCGGTCCGCAGCGGCGTGGCCTCACCGGCGGCCCCGCCGGTCACCTCACTCCCCATCTCATTCATGGAGGGCGGGCACGGGGCTGCCATCATGTCTGATCGAGTTCCAGGTGTCGAGCGCCCACTCCAGGTGCTTCATGTCCCTGAAGGCGCACCACACCGAGATCAGCCGGTTGTCCGACGCCGTCGTCGTCGCCAGCCGGAAGATCGGCCCCGACTTGTCGGAATCCTGGCGGAGGTCGGCATAGCCCTCCAGCCTGGCCTCCTCCCGGTGGTACAGGTGCTGGTCGTGAGCGGGCATGCCCAGCATCTCGCGGGGCGGCACCAAATGGCCGCCGACGGTCTCCACCCGCGAGACGTGGATGTCGATGGTGCGGTCGTCGTCCCACGCCGAAAGCGAGCCGTCGGGGTTGACGGCACGATGAAAGTCGCTGTCTATGACCAGCGACCAGCCCTCTCCGAGGGCGACGTGACGGAGATCCAATTACGCCTTGGCGGGCTCCTCGGCCTCGGACAGCTTGATCTCGCGCTTCATGATCTTGCCGGTCGGGCCCTTGGGGAGCTCCTTGACGACCTCGATCTTGCGCGGGTACTTGTAGGCGGCAACCCGCTCCTTGACAAACGCCTGGAGCTCGCCCACGTCGATCTCCTCGCCCGGCTTGGGGGCGACCACGGCGACGACCTCCTCGCCGAACTTCTCGTCGGGGATGCCGATTACGGCGGCCTCGGCGACCTGGGGGAAGGCGTAGATCACCTCTTCGATCTCCCGCGGGTAGACGTTGAAGCCACCGCGGATGATCATCTCCTTCTTGCGGTCGACGATGAAGAAGAAGCCGTCCTCGTCGACGTAGCCGATGTCACCGGAGTGGAACCAGCCGTTCTTGATCGACTCGGCGGTTGCCTCGGGCTTGCGCCAGTACTCCTTCATGATGTTGTGGCCCTTGATCACGATCTCGCCGAGCTCGCCCTGGGCGACCTCCTTGCCCTCCTCGTCGAAGATCTTGACGTCGACGCCGAAGACCGCGGTCCCGATGGAGCCGACCTTGGTGCCGACATCGAGCTGGTTGAACGTCGCCGTCGGGCTGGTCTCAGATAGGCCGTAGCCCTCCAGGATCTTGGTGCCGGTGGCGTCCTCCCAGGCCTTGAGGACCTCGCCCGGGATCGACGCGCCGCCGGAGACGCACAGCCGCAGGGTGCTGGTGTCGTAGGTGCTGCGCTCGGGGTGGTTCAGCATCGCGAAGTACATCGTTGGCACGCCCAGGAAGAGGCTGACCTTGTCCCGCTGGATGATCTCCAACGCCTTGTCGGCGTCGAAGCGCGGCAGCAGCGTCATCGTGATGCCGCCATGGATGCAGCCGTTGACCACGTTGGAGAGGCCGAAGCTGTGGAACATCGGCAGCGTCGCCATGATCACGTCGGTGTCCTGGTGGAACTCGAAGATGTGGGTTCCGTTGTGGCAGCACATGAAGAGGTTGAAGTTGGTCAGGGCCGCGCCCTTGGGGTGCCCAGTGGTGCCCGACGTGTAGATCAAGAGGCAGATGTCGTCGGCCTCGGTGGCGACCATGTCGAAGGTGGGGGCCTTGCCCTTGGTGAACTCGCTGAGGTCGACCGAGCCTTCAGGCGCGGCGGTCCCCGGGATCAGGGGGACCTGGACCTTGTGCTTGATCGACTTGACCGCGTCGGCGCCCTTTATCGCCTCGGCGGCGAACATGTCGAAGTAGACGAAGGCGCTCGACTCCGAGTCGCTGAGGTAGTACTCCACCTCCGGCGCCTTGAGGAGAACGTTCATCGGCACCGCGATCATCCCCGCCTTGAGGATGCCGAAGTAGACCACCGGGAACTGGGGGACGTTGGGAAGCATCATGCCGACGCGGTCGCCCTGCTTGAGGCCGGCGTCGACGAGCGCGTTGGCCACCTGGTTCGACGCCGCGTCGAGCTCGGCGTACGTCATCTTGAAGTCGTCAAGGATCATCACGACCTTGTCGGGGTGCTTCCTGGCGCTGTCTTCCAGGATGACGGCCAAGTTCAGACTCATCGCTACAACACCTCTCGTTCATTCCGCCCTAATCCCCCGGGGCGTATTGGGAGATCCAATCTAGCACTAGGAAGAGGGTTGGGGCCCGGCGCCAACGGGGCCTGGCGGGGAATGAGGGCCGCCGCCTGCTCGTTATGCTCCCTGCCATGGGTTCGGAGAGCCAGCCTGCCGCGGGCTCCGAGGTCGAGACCCCCATCTACGCGGAGCCGGTCCGCGGCAGCTACCTCGACCCGGGGCTGTTCGCGTCGTTGCCCGGGCTCGAGATGCTGCGCGCGTTCCTGGACGGCCGCCAGCTGCCGCCGCCAGGCGCCCACCTGTACGGCCTTCGAATAACGGAGGTCGACCCGGAGGTGGTGACCTTCGAGATGCCGGCCTCGCCCTGGTTGTCACCCCCGGTCGGCGTCATCCAGGGCGCCGCCCTGGCGCTGCTGGTCGACGCCCCGCTGGGCTGCGCCTTCCAGACGACGTTGCCGCCAGCCACCCCCTACACCACGTCGGAGATGTCGCTGTCCTTCATCCACCCGGTGCTGCCCGACGGCGGCATGTTGACCTCCACCGCCCGGGTGGTGCACACGGGCCGGACGATCGGGCTGACTGACGCCACCGTCAAGGACCAGGCCGGCAACCTGATGGCCACCGCCAGCACCCGGCTGGTGGTGCTGCCCAAGATCGATTTTCCTGGCGACTTGGTCGCCCAAGCGCTGCGCAACCCGCCGCACCCGCATGTCCCCACGTGGCCGAACCCGGATCCCACCGACCGCCCGGTCCAGGGCGCCGTCCAGCCACAATCGGTGTTTGACCGCCTCAGCGGGCTCGAGGTGATGCGGGGCTGCATGACCGGGGCGCTGGAAGCCCCGCCGGTCAGCCACCTCTTCGGCCTACGACCGACCGCGGTCGAGGAGGGCACCACCACCTGGACGGCGCCGTCCACGGAATGGCTCTGCAGCCCGGTCGAGGGACGTCTCTATGGCGGTTTCCTGGCCTTCTTCGCGGGTAACGCCGCCGACGGCGCGATCATGAGCACCTGCGAGGCGGGCACGGCGCTGGCCCCGGTCGACCTCAAGGTCTACTTCCTAAGGCCGGTCGCCCCCCACGGCGAGAACCTAACGGCGGTGGGCCGCGTCATCCACCGCGGGCGCAGCGTCGCCATCGCCACCGCCGAAGTCCACGACCGCGACGGCCGGCTGGTGGCCACCGCGATCTCGTCCTCGATGATCCTGCCGGGCCGGCCGGCAACCATCATCAGCCCGCCGTCACCGGACGGGCCTCAGCCCGAGGTTAGCCCGGCGGGAAGCGAGGCGTAGCCGCGCGGACCGGGATCCGCCGCCGGCGACGGGCACCGACGGCCAGTACGGCCAGTCCCGCCGCGCCAAGTCCACCGATCAGTGCCGGCGCCAGCAGCGATCGCAGCAGAGCGGTGTTGGGAAGGCTGGTCGTGGAAGCGGCGGGGCAGTAGGCGTTGGCGGGGACGCCTGCGCAGGGGTCGGGCATGGGCGGGGAAACTGAGGCGCTCAGCGTGTAGCTGAGCGGCAGGAAGCAAACCGCGACGGTGGGGTCGGCGCCCGCGGGGGTCGGCTGCGCCGGAGCGGCGCAAGTGTCAGCGGTGGCATTGTGCTGCGGATAGTTCGCGACGTTGGGGACAGTGCACGACGGTGGATTCAGGCCCGTGCCCTGGGCAAACAGCGAAAGGGCGCCGGTCGCGCACAGAAGCTGGACGGTGTTGGTGGTGTCGCTGTTGAGCGTGGCGCAAGGCAGACTCTCGAGGGTCGGGGGGTCTGCCTTCAGTCCTCCCGGGTTCTGATCGCCGCTGAAGCAGTTGGGGTCGGCGTTCAGCGCGCTGGGCACGCAAGGGCTGCCGTTGTTGCCGCTGGTGTCGTTGCCGCGGGGGCAGGCCGAGGCGTCGAGCGCGCCGGTGGCCTGGTTGGCGACGTCACCATTGCTGGGATTGTTGAAGCCTCCGTTGTCGTGGAAGAGATTGTTCGACACCCAGTTGCCCCGAGAGAACCAGACGCAGATGCCCGTCGTCGAGTTGTATACCCCACCCCCGCACTCGGAGGTGCCGGTCCCCGTCTCAGGATCGGGGAAGTCATGGGTGACGACCCCCCAGGCGCCCTGGTTGTATATCTGGTTGTCGACCACGCTGATGTGCTGCGTCGCCGCCAGCTCTACGCCTGTCCCGACGGCCGACACCGAGGTGAGGCCGGAGCCCGGGGTGTTGGGGTTGTTGTTGTCGTGGATCTTGTTGTGGCGAATCACGTAGCAGCTATTCGGCCCGGCGCCCGTGGGCGGGACCGAGGGCGGCACACACTGACCCAGCTCCGGCGACGGCCAGTCGTCATTGTTCTGGGCGTTGGAGACCAGGCCGGTCCGGTTCAGGTCCCACTCCCCGTTCTCGACGATCAGGTTTCCCCCGGCGTTGGTGCTGGAGAGACCGAGGGCGCTGTTCTCCGCGTGGGGCCGCTCCAGGACGGTGTTGCAGTTGCGGCAGGCGCCGACGTAATAGGAGGAGTCGGTCATGTTGTTGGCGTACGAGTGGTCGATGAGCACCGGGCCCTCGACGTCGCTGGTGAAGATGCCGTACTGCGCCGACCGGGTGTTGGAGTCCTTGTAAAAAGTTGAGGTAGCGCTGATGTAGTCGGCGAAGGCCGACATCGGCGTCTGGATGCCCGACCCGTCGCCGTTGTTCCACCAGATCTCGTTGGACAGGGAGTTGCACGACGTCAGGTTCTCGATCGAAGTCCCGGAGGTCTTGAAGACCAGGATGCCTTCCCGGCTCTGGGTGCCACCGCCGTTCTGGTGGACCCCCGGATCCTGCAGGGCGGCGTCACCGGAGCACGCCGGGCTACCCGCGGGCAACGTGCCGGCAGCCTGGGTCGCCGAGAGGTTGGTGCCGTCGACGATCACGGTGTCCCTGTTCATTCCGCGAAGGTGGAGGTTGGGCGTCGTGATGAAGACCTCGGCCGGAGGCGGCTTGCCATTCGGGTTGGTGGTAGGGCTGTACCCCTTCTCGTGGTAGACGCCCGGAGCCACCAGGACCCAGTCAGCCGGCTGGGCTGCGTTCACCGCCGCCTGGATGCTGGCGTATTGGGCGCCGGGTGTGCCGGCCGGTCCCACCAGCAGGACGTTGGGCGACTGCCCGGTCACCCCCAGGACCGGGGAGAGAGCCAGCGCAAGGATGGCCAAAGCGGCGGCCACAGCCAGTCGCCTGCCGCCGTGGGCCGGGCTCAGCCTAGGCAGCTCGTCTCCGTCGCCGGATGGCGAGGCTCAGGGCAACGACACCAACGACGATCACACCCAGCGGCGCCAAGCTCGGGCCGGCCGCGGTGTTGGGCAGCGACGTTTCGCTGTTGAGCGTCGCCGCAGCCGGGCAGTAGGCGCTCGGTGGCGGCCCCACGCAGGGGTCCATCTTTGGCTGCAGCGCCGCCTGGGCCATCGTTGCTGCCAGCGTCATGATGCAGGCCGGATCTTCGCCGTTGGCTGGCGTTGCGACGCTGCCAGGCGCGACCTTGGCGCAGTTGGCGTCGTTCACGTTGCGCGTCGGGTAGGTGAACGTGTTGGCGGGCGCCAGCTGCGAACAGGTGATGGGCAGCCCGGTGACGGCGGTGATAATGCCCGAGGCGCAGATCAGCTGCGAGGCGGCCAACCCGGTGTCAAAGTTCCCCACGGTGCAGGAGGTCTCCTGGAGCCCGGTCGGCCCGGTGGGAGGGAACTCCTTGAGACCGCCGACGTCGAGGCTGGTATTCCCTGCGAAACAGTTCTTGCCGGGCGAGACCAGGTCAGTCAGCAGCTGTTCGTTGGCGATATCGCCGTTGGTCGTATTGCCATTGGCGCCGTTGCTGGAGAAGACGTTGTTGAGGATGTAGTTGTTGCCGCTGGAATAGAGGCATGCGCCCGACATGCCCGTCCCACCCGCGCAATCGGCTGGGGTGCCCGCAGTTGGCGACGTCTCCGTGTCCGGGTAGTCGAGCGGGATGACCCCCCACGAGCCGTTGTTGGTGACGAGGTTGTTGATGACGACGTCGTACTGAGTCCCCGACATCAGGATGCCGATGCCGACGGGGGCGGCACTGGCGATGCCCGACCCGGGGTTGTCGGGGTTGTTGTTGTCGTGCACGTAGTTATTGCGAACGATGAAGCAGTGGTCGGTGGGTGCGCCCGCCTGCGTCGAGGTGACTCCCGCCGGACAGATTCCGGTTTGGGGCGAAGGCGCGTCGTCGTTGTTGAGGGTGTTGGGGGCGATGCCGGCGTGGAGGTGGTCCCACTCGCCATTCTCGATGATCAGCCGTCCGCTGCCGTTGGTCCCCGAGTAGCCCAGCGCGGCGTTCTGGGCGTGGGCGTGGCGGAGGATGATGTTGCAGTCGGGGCAGGCGCCGATGTAGTAGGCCGAGTCCGACATGTTGTTGGCGTACGTGTAGTCGATCAGCGACGTGCCCCGGGCCGGGTCAGCGGCGATGTTGCTGGTGAATATCCCGTACATGGCCTGGGCCGAGCCGCTGTCCTTGAAGTAGGTGGAGGTTCCTGTCAGGTAGCCGCCGAACGCCGCCATCGGCATCGACATCCCGCTGCCGTCGCCGGCGTTCCACCAGACCTCGTTGCCGGTGTGGGACCCGTTCGCCGAGAGGAAGTTGCAGACCGTCATGTTCTCGACATGGACCCCGGTGGTCTTGTACGCCTCTACGCCGTTGCGCCCGACGTGATGCCCCCCGATTGTGGGGCCGAGATCCTGGGCAGCGTCGGCCGTCGGGCAGGCCGGGCTGCCGGCGGGGGCGGTGCCGGCGGGCTGCGACGGAGAGAGGTTGGTGCCGTCGACAATCACGCCGTTGCGATCCATGCCGCGAAGGTGGATGTCCGGCTTGGTGATGAAGACGCCGGCGGTCTGGCTGTCAGTGGGCCCGTCCTGGCCCTTCTCGTGGTAGACCCCAGGGGCGACGAGGATCCAGTCCCCAGGGCTGGCGGCGTTCACGGCAGCCTGGATGCTGGTGTACTGGGCGCCCGCGGTGCCCGCAGGCCCAACAAGGAGAACGTTCGGTACCTGGCCTTCCACGATGGTGGCCGGGAGCGTCGCCACGATGATTGCGAACAGCCCGCCGACGGCACCCCTATAACCCGCCCGCATTGAGGCAGATTCTATGTCAGTCCTACGCTCAGGGTCGGACCGCCCGGCCTGCTCAGTTCCCGCTTGGCGGCCGCGGCACCGTCGGCGAGGGCACCGGCTGGGGCGGGGCCTGCCCGGCGATGATCTGCGAGGACAGCTTCATCAGGCTCATGACGTAGTCGCCGTACGCCTGCGTGGAGCCGGTTAGGAAGCGCGGCTGGCCGTCGGTGTAGGTCCGGATCGGCGAGTACTTGACCGCCGCCAGCTTGCCGTCGACGAAGGTGTACTTGCCCAGCACGCCGTCGGCGGCGTCGGGCTGGCCGGGATCGGGGACCCACCAGGGAGCATCCTGGTCGAAGACGTAATTGCCGTGGGCGTAGGTGATCAGGTGGCCCTTGTAGATCTCCACGCCCTCGACCGTGTGGGGATGGTTGCCGATGACCAGGTCGGCGCCGTCATCGATCGCAGCGTGGCCGATATCGCGGGGGTCGTCAGGCGCGACGCCTGCGGCGGCCTGCGGCACCAGCTTGTACTCGGCGCCCCAGTGGAACTGGGCGATGACGACGTCGACGGTGGGACGCAACAGCTGGATCTCGCGCTTGAGCTCTGCCTTGTCGACCCCAGCGCCCCCGGTGACGCCGTTGAAGCCGACGAAACCAAACTTGACGCCCTTGACCGTGATGGTGGGGGTGAACCCCAGCCCCGTGTACTGGATGCCGTGGTCGGAGAGCAGCTTCTCGGTGCTGGTGACGCCGGCGCCCCCGGCGTTGCTGATGTGGTTGTTGGACAGGTTCACGACACTGACGCCGGCGTACGTCAGGCCGTCGATGAATCGGGGATCACCGCAGAAGGTTGTCGTGTGCCCGTTGTTCACCGCGCATCCCGGCACCAGCGGCGATTCCAGGTTGATGAAGACGAAGTCGGCACTGTGGAGGTAGTCGTGGGTGGGCTTGAAGGGCCAGAGGAAGTCGTTCATCGCCACCATGTGGCCGTTGACGCGACGGCCGGGGATGACGTCGCCGGTGGCGATCATGGTGACAACGCGCTTCTGGTCGATGCCGCCGAGGTCGGGCTGCTTGTCGAAGATCGACTCGAGGGTCAACGACGTGTTCGCGGGGGAGGGTGACGCAGCGGCTGAGGCAGCGGTCGACGCCGTCGCGGCCGAGGCGGACGGCGAGGTGCTGTTGCCGATGGTCCCGACCTGGCGCGCCTTGAGCATGAACGTCACTGCCACCGCCACGCCGGCCGCCAGCACCAGCAGGGCCACGGCCAGGATCACGACCTCGCGCCGGCCGAAGCTGGGCCGGCGCCGCCTTCCGGTGGTCACGGCCGACTCAACGCGCCTAGGACGCGGGAGTCTGGCTCACCGCCGGCGGCTCGGCGCCGTCGCGCTTGTCGAGAATCGCCAGCCGGACGGTCCCCCGCGCCACCAGGCGGTCCTTCTCGTCCTTGATGTCGACCTCCCAGAGGTGCATCGACCGGCCCCGGTGTATCGGCAGGGCCACCGCGGTGACCCGGCTGCCCGGGCCGATGGAGCGAATGAAGCTGGTGTGGTTCTCGACCCCGGCGGAGGTCTTGCCGTCCTCCCACGCGGTCAGGAAGGCGCCCAGGGAGGCGAGGGTTTCGATGATCGTGGCGTAGACGCCGCCATGGACGATGCCCATTGGCTGGGTGTGCCTGGTCTCGATGTCGAGGTGCGCCTCGACCCGGTCCTTGGCGGCGCTGTCGACGACCAGACCGACTTCGGACGCGAAGTGACCGTCGTCGACCTTGTTGAGCTGCTCGGCGGTGCTGTCCATTGGGTCGTAGTATCGCCCCGCTGTCAGGGGGACCGGCCCGGGGGGATCGGTAATATCCACGCATGTCTCGCTGGCCCAAGGCAGCCCTCGCGGTGGGTGGCACGCTCATCGGCGTCGCTCTCGCCTTCCCCGCGTCGCGCAAGCAGATCGTGCGCGCGGGGCGCACGGTGCTGGACGAGGTGGCGCTCCAGGCCGATACCCCCTGGACCCGTGACCTGGTGCTGCTGACCACCGAGGGGTCCCAGTCGCACCTGCCGCGGACGGCGGTGCTCTCGCTGATCGAGATCGACGGCGACCGCTTCGTCCTCCCCTGGGACAGCCGCTGTGGCTGGCTGCATAACGTGCGCGCCCACCCCGACGTGGTCGTCGACGACCGGGTCAAGGTCCAGCGAGCCCGCGCCGAGGTGGTCGAGGGTGAGGTTGCCGAGCGGGTGAGACAGGAGTTTGTTGACCGCTACCTCCCCGGTCCTCTCAGGGGCGCGGTCGACCGAGATGGGGCGCCGTTGGGACCGGGGCTGCCGGCGGTCCGCCTGGTGGCCGCCGCGCCGTGAGCCTGCGCCGCGCGCTCCTGGTGATCAACCCGGAGGCGCGTGGCAATGTCAGCGTCGCCGACACAGCCCGCGACCTGGTGGCGAGCGCGCCGGGGTGGGAGGTCGCGATGGCCCAGACCGAGATGCGCGGGCACGGCGCCCTCCTGGCCGAGGAGGCGGCCGCCGCCGGCACGCACATGGTCCTGGCGGTGGGTGGCGACGGCACCGTGCGCGAGGTGGCCGCGGGGCTCAGTGGCTCGCCGGTCGCCCTGGGGATCGTCCCCGCCGGGACCGGCAACAGCTCCTACAAAGCGCTCTTCGGCGACGCCACCTGGACCGACGTCCTGGCCGCGGCGGTGGCGGCGCCGACCCTGGCCGGGCGCGCCGTCGACCTGCTCCGGGTCGACCCCACCGGCGAGCTCAGCCTCCTCGGCTTCAGCGTCGGTTGGTTCGCGCAGATCATCCAGCTGGCTGCCGATCAGGTCGGCGTCAAGGGCTCGGCCAAGTACGCCACCGCGGCGATGCAGGCGCTGGCCGCGCCGACGCAATTCACAGCCCACGTCGAGCTCGACGGCAAGGTCCTCGCCGATGGCGACCTGGGCCTCCTCGCCATCGGTGGGTCACCGGTGCGAGGATCGGTCTTCCCGGTGCTGCCGCGATCGGTGATGGACGACGGCCGCCTGGACCTGATCGTGGTCAGGGCGGCGTCGCCGGAGGAGTTCGGCGAGATGCTCGCCCTGGTCCACGACGAGGCCCACCTCGACCACCCGCTGGTCAGCTGGGGCCAGGGCGACCGGGTGCTGATCCGATCAGGCACCCAGCTCCCGGCCGAGATCGACGGCGACCTCTGGGAACGCCACCTGGGGGAGACGGCGGTGTCGGTGGTGCCGGGGGCCCTGCGGGTGATCGACAGGGCGTAACACCTCTGCACCGCCATTGTCCCGCGCCCTGCAACAGCCGGCGCCGAACTCGGCGCCACGACCTGTGAACTCATATTGAAGGTGAGCCGGTGGCCGAGCGTCACAAGAGGCCGAGGGCAAGCCGGGTTGCGGGGCAACGACGCGTTATACCCTCGGATGAGAAGCCTTGGGCAAAGGGTTGAAAGCACGCGAGTGGCGTCGCTGGCGATAGCGGGGGTCGTGCTCTTCCCGGGTACCTGCGTGATCATCGGGGCGCCCTTACCGGGCGTGGTTTGGACCGCCGTCGCCGACAACCAGAACGGCGGCAGCCAGCAGTCGGGCGACCATCGCGGCTCCGGCGGCGACCGTGGCACCCGTCCCAACCCGAGCCCGTCTGGCGCCGACCGCGGCAAGGGCAAGGCGGCCGCGCCGCCTCCGGCCCAGCCCGTCGCGCAGACCGCCCACCCCGCGGCACCGGCGGCCCATCCCGCGGCGCCAGCGGCATCCCTGGGCAGCCCATCCATCCTTGGAGCCACGGCGCCAGCCCCGGCACCGGCCGGCGCCGCTCCTGGGCTGGCGGACGCGGCTCAACCCGCTGCGGCACTCGACGGCGCCGCCACCGAGGGCTCCGGCCAGCCGCTCTCAACCCTGCCCGGCCAGCTGATCAGCAGCAGCCCGGTGCCGGCGACCTCGGCTCCAGGCCTCTTCCGTCTCGTGGTCCTGGTTGCGTGGGCGCTGCTGAGCGCGATTGGAATCGTGCTGGTACGCCGCCGCATCGGACGCGCCCCGCGCGTCGAGGACTTCGTCCCGATGACCCTCGGGACCTACGCCTTCCGCCGGTAGTCAGCGGCGAGCCCCAGGGCTCGAATCTCCTCGGCGGCGTCGCCCGCCGCGTTCTCATCGTATTTCCGCTCGGCCAGCGCCAGCCGCTCAGCCACCGGCTCCTGGCAGCAGCCGGAGGCCGCCTCCCGCTCGACCTCGAGCACGCTGCCGGCTCGCATTTGAACCCGCAGGCGGGCGCCGATGCGCTTGGCCGGGTGGGTGAAGTCGGTGTCCTGGGCGGTGGTCGCCGCCGCAGCCAGGACGCGGTCGGTCAGCTCCGGCGATCCGCCGCGCGAGCCAAGCCATTCCCGGGCCCGCTCGCCCGCCCAGCCCAGGCCGGCACCCACCGGGGCGGTGGCCGCCAGCGCGTTGACGGTCAGGTCTTCATCGTGGCTCACGCTAACCCGCCCGGCCAGCTCCCAGCGGCCCGCGTCGTCCAGCGCCGGCGGGCTGAGGTCGTCGACGGCTAGACCGCCACCGGCCAGCGCGGCGGCGATGTTGTAGCCAAGGCTGAAGCCCAGGGCCGGCAGGGGGCTGGTGGGCCCGGAGATGAAGGGCGCACTCTCGATCTCCATGCCGATTGTGAAGATGGAGGCGGCCACGTCCACGGCCTCGATTTCCTCTATGTCCAACGGCCCCAGCTCGATCGCCGCCTCCACAGGCGCGGTCAGGTAGGCGCAGCCGGGGATGGCCTTGATCGAGAGCGTTCGCAGGTGCCAGCGCTCGCCGTACCCGGACATCGCCTCCGGCAGCGGAACCGCCGCCAGCTGGTCGAGCAAGCCACCCTTGGCCTCCATCACCAAGTCGAGTCCCCGCGCCCCGCTGGCCGCCGCCTCCAGGCAGCGAGCGGCGTCTAGGATGGGGCCGGCGGCCACCCAGAACTTGGCGTCCGACCCCATGAACGCCGGCAGCAGCACCTTGCGGCTCTGCGCCAGCGCCAGGCCCAGCGCGCTGGCGATGCGCTCAGCGTCAAGCCCCAGGGCAATCCCGCACCCCACCACCGCCGCCGCGCTGTGCGTGTGAGCCGCCGTCTGCCCCCGCGCCGACCCCAGGGTCACCGCCGCAGTCACCCGCGCCGCCACCTCGGCCGCCGCCACCTGCGCCACCAGCACCCGCTCCTCGCCGGCCCCCACCGTCGCCCCCGCCACGATCGGCGGCAACACCGACGCGTGCCCCAGGTGCCCCGCGAAAGCGGTCTCATCAAAGTCCAGCGCCATGGTCAAAAGCGCCGCCCGCGCCGCATCAACCGCCCACCCCTCCCCCTCCAGCTGCCGCAGCAACCTCGCCCCAACCGGATGCCGCAAGCTGGCATGCCCCGCCCCCGCAATCGACAACGTCTGCGCCCGCGCCAGCGCCCGCACATCCTCCGGGATATCTGCGTAGCGGAGCGAAGCCGCCCACTCCGCCGCCTCTCGAATCAACCCAACCTGGCCAGTCATCAGGCCAATTCTGAGGCTCCCTTCATAGGCGAGATCCTGGAACTACCTCCCAACCTCGCGAGCAGGTCATCCGGCCAATCCTGACGCTCGCCTGACAACACCGCCGAGGTCTGGTCAACGCCGGCCATTACTAAGGTCTGCCTCTCAGGCTCAACTGTGAGCCCTCTAGCGGCGGAGCTCCGGCGGAGGTCCCTGAGGACGTGCGAGTAGGTCGTAGAGCGTCGGGCCTCAGATTGTTTTAGAGACACGCGGCAGCATTTCGCCAGCCCCGCGACCGTCACGAGCCCAAGCCCTCAGGCTGTGTCCGATGGGACCTCCGCCGGAGCTCCGCCCCCAGAGGGACAGCTTGTGCCTTTAGACCTTCTCCAGCAAGAAGTAAGTCGAGCAAGCCCGATCGAGCAATTCCTTGCTCAGACTCGGAGGCTGCCCCAGATACGCCGCGATCTCGCGTACATGAGCAAGGATGTCCCGCGGGTGCACCCCACGGGGGCTGCGCGACTTGTAGTACTTGCCGAGCACGTAGTAGGCCGATGCGTCACCACCGCTGAGCCCCAGCTTCTCCGCCTCGCGGACGAAGATCTCCTTGAACTCCTCGGAGTTGGGGTCGGGGATGTTGATCTTGTAGCGGATGCGGCGTAGGAAGGCTTCGTCGACAAGCTCCGACGGCTCCAGGTTGGTGGAGAAGAAGATCATCATGCCGAAGGGCACCTCGATCTTCTTGCCCACGTTGGCCATGTTGAGGTAGTCGGTGCCCTCCTCCAGCGGCACGATGAAGCGGTTGAGGAGCTTGCGCGGCGACACGTCCTGGCGGCCGAAGTCATCGACCAGGAAGATGCCGCAGTTGGCCTTCATCTGCAGCCCCGCCTCGTAGAACTTGAAGCTGTCGTGCCAGGTCAGGTCGAGCATGGAGAGGTCAAGCTCGCCGCCGACCTGGACGAACGGGCGGCGGCAGCGGACCCAGCGCTGGTCGGCCTCGGAGACGGCCTCACCCAGCGGCTCGTGGTGGCTGGGGTCGTAGAGGCGGACGACGGCGTCGTCGACGACCAGGGCGTAGGGCATGTAGACGCCACCGCCGAGGAGTGTCTGGGCGGCGCGGGCGATCGAGCTCTTGCCATTGCCGGGATGGCCGTAGAGGAATACCGAGCTGCGCGAGTTGAATGCGGGCCCCAGCAGCTCAAGCGTCTCCTCCGCCACCACCAGCTCCCCGAGCGCCTTGCGCAGCCCATCGTGGGTGGCGAAGTTCTCGGGCAGTGACTGCCGGCGCACGGCGTTGTTGTATTCGTGCAGCGGCACCGGGGCGGGGCCCATGTACTGGTTGCGGTCAAGGATCTCGCGGGCGCGCTCCCGGCCGCCCTCGGTGATCATGAAGGCCATCCCCTCCTCCAGCGACTCCAGGTGGCGGGCTGCCTTGGGAGCCTGCCCCAGCGACTGGATCAGCGAGTTGTTGGCCAGCTGGGCCATCACCTGGTGAATGCACTCGTAGTCGAGGCGCAGGCGGGTGGCGATCTCGTACGCGGGCAGCTGCGTCGAGAAGTGCAGCATCTTCAGGATCATGTCGGCGACGAACGTCGACGTCAGGCCGGTATCGGCAAGGGTCCTGGGTCGCGGCGGTAGAAAGCCCGTCTGGCTCCCGGCCCGCGCTCCCTCGATCACGTCGGCCAGCTCCAGCTCCGGGGACTGAACCTGGGGCTGATCCACCGGCGCGCTTTCAGTTTGCGCCATGGTTTCGCGACTATAACAGTGAGTTCTGCCCGCGGGACCTGAGAGTGGTAACAGTTCGAATGCAAGTTTGTCAGTCAGGCGCAGGCGCCCCCGCCGGTGGCGACTGCGGCGGTCGGGCGGGCGTGGGCGTGGCGATCCGAACCTCCGGGGTGGCGGGCGTGGGCACCGCGACCGACGGCGACACCTGGGGTGGTGGCGATCCGACGTCGCAGGCGGCCACCAGCACGCAGGCGGTGGCGGTCAGGGCCACGGCCAGCCGCCGAGATGGCCTGCCTATCACTCAGTGGCCGGTCGCAAGCGGCGGAGGGAGGCTGCGACCGCCCCGTCGCGTCTCCCGCACCTTGAGCACGGCGAAGATACCGAGGATGAAGAAAACTGTATAGACGGCGAAGGTCACGGGGTAGCCCCCGGGCTGGCCTAGCAGGTTACCGCGAGCGTTGAAGGCGTCGATCAGGAAACCGCCCAGCAGACCCGCCAGCACCCCCGAGCCGGCGGTGGCGATGTTGGAGAACCCCAGGAAACGACCCGACTCCTCGTGCGGAATCAGGTCCACCATGAAGGCCCAGTCGACCGACAGGAACATCCCTGCCGCCAGCCCCACCAGGACGCCGAAGTACATCGCCTGGGCGAGGGTTTGGGGGACCCCGAGCAGTCCCGCAACCGGGGTGGTGGCGAGGTCGGGAAGGAGGTGAAACGGCGAGCCGATCAGACCCAGGGTACCGATGGCGCCGAGTATGCCACTGGCGACGATCAGGGGCTTGCGGCCGATTCGATGTGACAGCTCGCCGGCGGGAAGGCTGACCAGGATCGCCACCCCCAGGATCACGCCCTGCAGGTCCCGGGCCGCCAGCGAAGCGTGCTCCTCGAGAGCGGCGCCCCCGCCGGGATAGAAGACGTCCTTGAAGTAGTACACCGCGTACCTCTGCAACCCCGCCACCGCCACCAGGATCGCCAGGCGGGAGGCCATCAACCAGAGAAAGTCTCCATGCTTGCTGGGGCTGATCCGGAAGGTGTCGACCACCAGCTCTCGCCAGGAGATGCGCCCGCCCGCGGCGGGTGGGACCTTGTCTGAGAACAGCAGGA
Organism: Candidatus Dormiibacterota bacterium; assembly: GCA_035938265.1. Classification (GTDB taxonomy): domain Bacteria; phylum Chloroflexota; class Dormibacteria; order DASZGP01; family DASZGP01; genus DASZHA01. The sequence goes on along the minus strand of DASZHA010000036.1, from coordinate 3,719 downwards.
CGACGATCAGCATCGTCAGCCCCAGCGCCCCCGCGGCGGTGAAGAGGGCGAGGTCGGGGCGGCCCATCCCCATCAGGGTGCCGACGACGACGACGCCCACGCCGATCCCGACCAGGTTACCGGCCCCGACGAACGAGCTGGCCCGGCTGCGCTCCTCCTCGGGGACGACATCGGGTAGTAGACCCTGGTAAGGCGCCTGGGCTGCGTTCTCGCTGAGCTGCAGCAGGAAGTAGAGGAGAAGCAGCCAGAGGTAGGCCGGGGCCAGCAGAGCGCCCGGCCCGGTGGTGGTGGCGTTGCCGAATTGAGGCGTGAGCGCCATCAGGCCGAGGAAGAGCATGGAGCCGATCGTCCCAATAAAGATGAATGGCTTGCGCCGGCCAAAGCGTGTATGGGTGCGGTCTGAGAGCGCCCCCATCACCGGCTGCCAGAAGACGGCCACCAGGGTGCCAAACGCCTCCAACACCGCCGTGCCGGTTCCCTTGAGACCGTCCCCCACGATGTGGAGCACGAAGATGGGGATGACCTGGCCTCCCAGGGGCAGCCAGAGGAAGCCGAGCGCGACCCAATAGCTGCTGAGAAGGACGATCCGCGGGACCCCCAGACGGGGCAGATCGACGGCGGCGGCCGGGGTCTGGGCGACGACGGTCACGGCCCTAACGATAAGTCGGCCCGGTGCCGTCCGGCTTGGGTAGACTGAGGCAGGAGGGATGACGACGGACGCAGAGATCAACCGGCCAGGCAGCGGGGCTCCGAAGCTCTCCTATCTGGTTAGGGATGACCTGCTCCAGGCGGTTCTCGGGTTCTTTAGCGCTCGGATGGGGGTCCGGGTGTGGTTCCAGGACCCCAGCGGCTACACCATCGCACCGGAGCACGAGATCCCGATGTACTGCTCGATGCTGATCAACCACAACCGGTGCGGACTTAGCAACGCCGCCGTCGACATGCCCCCCGACCTATCCCTGCCCCTCTTCCGGACATGTGTGGCGGGCATCGGCCACCTGATCATCCCCATCCAGGCGACCACGCCGGCGGGAACCGTCACCGAGCTTGGCCGCATCATCACCGAGCCGGTGGCGATCCGGGAGACGACCTTCGAGGAGACCTTCGAAGAGGCCCAGAAGATGCACATCCACCCCGACAACCTCTACACCGAGGCCTCCAAGATCAAGCTCGTCGACGCCGAGGAGCTGAAGCAGATGGCGGCGATGGTGCAGACGGTGGTCGGCCGGGTGGCGTCGGAGCGCAGCAGCCAGGCCCGCAACCTGGAGCTGGCCGAGGCTTTCGAGCAGATCGGCCTGCGCGGCAACCGCGAAGTCATGGACGAGCTCCTCACCGACCTGGTGCGCGAGTTCACCGGCGCCGACGCCACCGTCCTCACCACCTCGGGCGAGGGCGGCGAGGAGCTGGTCCACCAGGCGTCCTTCAACTCCGAGACCGATGACGACCGGCGGGGCCTGATCCTGGAATTCACCGGCGAGGTGACCCGCTGGATCAGCCAGACCGGCTACCCCATCAGCTTCCCCGACCTCGAGGGCAGCAGCTGGTGTCGCCACGTGCTCAACGGCAAGGCGCTGCCAGGATCACTGGTCTCGGTGCCGATCAAGCTCCCCGACGACTGGAGCGGCTGGTGGACCGCCTACTTCAGCAGCCCTACCCCGGAGATGGAAGACCAGATCCACCGCCTCTCGGTGCTGGCGGCCCACACCGCCCAGACCCTGAGCTTCCTGGCCAAGCTGGAGGCCACCCAGGAGCAGGCCCTGACCGACCCGCTGACGGGGTTGCGGAACCGGCGCTTCCTGGTCGATGAGCTGGACCGCGAGGTGGCGCGCAGCAGCCGGAGCCGGTCGCCGGTGTCCCTGATCCTGCTCGACATCGACAACTTCAAAGACGTCAACGACAACTACGGGCACGTGGTCGGCGACAAGGCGCTCAAGCACGTCGCCTCGGTCATGTCCCAGCCGCTGCGCCGGTCCAGCGTTATCTGCCGCTATGGCGGAGACGAGTTCTGCATCGTGGTCCCGGAGTGCGGAGCCGAGGAGGCCCAGCTGGTGGCCCAGCGGATCAAGCAGGAGATCGAAAACCAGCCCCTGTTCGTCGAGGGTGTGGGCCCCGTCCAGCTCTTCGTCTCCGGGGGCGTCGCCACCGAGGACCCCGAAACGCCACTGGACCAGGACCTCTTCGAGGTCGCCGACCAGGAGCTGATCCGAGCCAAGCGCCAGGGCAAGGGGCGGATCGGCGTCGCCTGACCCCACTCCTCTGCTGGAGTGCGTCCCCAACTTCTCCGAAGGGCGGCGGCCGGAGGTCATCGATGAGCTGGCCGCCGTGGTCGAGGCGATCGCAGGAGTCCGGCTGCTCGACCGCCACTCCGACGTCGACCACAACCGCAGCGTCCTGACCTTCGCCGGCCCGCCGGACGCCGTGGCGGAGGCGGCATTCCGAGCCGCCGAGGTGGCGGTCAAGCGCAATGACCTGAGGCAACACCGCGGGGCCCACCCCCGCATGGGGGCGGTCGACGTGATCCCGATGGTGCCGCTGGGTGCAGCGAGCATCGAGGACGCCGCCGAGGCGGCACGGGTCGTGGCTCGGCGGATTGGTGACGAGCTGGAGGTGCCGGTCTGGCTCTACGGCGCCGCCGCGGCGCCGGGCCGCCCGGCGGAGCTCCGCGCCATCCGCGGAGATGGCTTCGAGGCTCTGCTGGCCCTCGGTGACAGGCTGCCGGCACCGGACTTCGGCCCGCGATCCCTGCACCCCGCCGCTGGCGGAACCGCGGTTGGGGCGCGCCTGCCCCTGGTCGCGTTCAACGTCGTGCTCGACACCGACAGGGTCGAGGTGGCCAGGCGGCTGGCGCAGGCCGTGCGGGCGAGCTCAGGCGGCCTCCCCGGGGTGCAGGCGCTGGGCGTGATGCTGCCGACGCGCGGCCGGGCCCAGGTGACCATGAACCTGCTCGACCACCATCGCACAGGCATCGCCGCCGTGCTGGAGAGCCTCCAGCGGGCCGCGGCCGCCGAGGGCGTGGGCCTGACCGAGGCCGAGCTGGTCGGCCTGGCGCCGGCGGAGGCTTTGCTGGGACTGGAAGACGATGACCTGCCCGGCCTGCCGACCGCGGCGGCCAGCATCGAGGCCCGCCTGGCGGAGTCCGGTCTGTAGGCTTTCGCAATGCCCGAGACCACCCGCATCTTCCTGTGCCGCCACGCCGCGCCCGACAACCCCACGGGCGTGTTCTACGGTCACCTGCCGGGCTTTGGCCTGGGCGAGACCGGCCGGCGACAGGCGCTGGGGCTGGGCAGCTTCCTGGCCGCCTATCCCATCTGCAAGATCTACACCAGCCCGCTGGACCGCGCGCGCCAGACGGCGGAGCTGGCGGCATCGCGGCTGCCCCAGAAGGTAGACATCGAGGTCCGCGACGACCTCCTCGAGGCGGAGTTCGGCAAGTACCTCCAGGGGGTCCGGCGGCCAGAGGCGTTGTTCCGGCGACCGTTGTTCCTGGTCCACGCCGTGGCACCCGGCGCCCTTCCCTTCGACGAGAAGGTGCCGCAACTGGCCGAGCGCATCGGCCGCGTGGTCAGGGAGGCGCTGGAGACCTGCCGCGGCGAGGTCGCCGTCATCGTCAGCCACGCCGACCCCATCAAGGCCTTCTGGAACCAGCAGCTGGGGCGGGCGGATTGGCGCTTCCACTTCCTAGACCTGCCCAAGGGTGGCTTCATCGAGCTCGAGTACGG
>DASZHA010000035.1:0-45983 GCA_035938265.1 Candidatus Dormiibacterota bacterium | reverse complement strand
CGGCATCCCGGGGCAGTCCTCGCGGACCGCGGCCAGCTCCTCGGGCCAGGTGGCGCCGGCGACCAGGCCGACGTTGCCCAGGATGTTCCACTCTCGCGCCAGCCTGGCCACGTGGCGGTAGAGCGGACGCTCTCCGACGTGGAGGTCCTGGAGGTCGGCGGCGCCCGGGTTGGAGGTGCGGCAGACGATAAAGATGCCGCGGTCGGCACGGTTGAGGAAGGGCCGCAGGCTATCGCCGCCGAGGTAGGGGTTGACGGTTACGGCCGACGCGCCGAGGACGTCAAAGGCGGCCTGCGCGTAGCGCAGGGCGGTGTTGCCCACGTCGCCCCGCTTGGCGTCCAGGATCACCGGAATGTCACTGGGGACCGCGGCGATGACCGCCTGCAGCACCTCCCAACCTTGGGCGCCGAGAACTTCGTAGAACGCCGAGTTGGGCTTGTAGGCCGCGGCCACGTCGGAGGTCGCCTCGATGATCGCGGTGGTGAAGCGAAGGAGGTCGTCAGGATCCCGGTTGAAGCCCTCGGGCAGGGTTCCCAGGTCAGGGTCAAGGCCGACGCAGACGTGAGATTTCCGAGCCTCGCAGGAGGCCAGCAGCCGGTCGCGGAAGCTCAGCGCCTGGCCGGTCTCGGTCGCGCTTCCGGACACCTCAGACCTCGTGGGTCTCGACGACATCGAAGCCCTCCTTGGTCAGCTGCTCGACGCGCTTCTCCTGGTACCCCCGCATCCCCGGGAGGGGAAAGGCGCCGGTCTCGTCAAGCGGCTCTTCGAATAGCCGCCGAACCTCCTCCAGGAAGGGGATATCCGGACCGCTGATCCAACCGGTGTCGGTCACCTCAACAGCGTGGCCGTCTTTGGCCAGGGTCCAGACCTTCATTAGCCTCCTTAGCGGTTTGCTGACGAGTGGTGGTCGGCGAGACAGGATTTGAACCTGCGACCCCCAGTCCCCCAGACTGGTGCGCTACCGAGCTGCGCCACTCGCCGCCCGGCCTCGATTCTAGCCGAGTCCCAATCCCTCCATCTCGCTTCGTCCCGTCCGCGTCATCAAGCTGGCCGCGGTGGTCATCGGGTCGGCGCCGTCGAACATGATCGCCGCCAGCGCCTCGGCGATGGGCAGCTCGACCCCAAGGCGGCGTCCCAGGCGCACCGCCTCGCGGGTGGTGTTGACACCCTCGGCGATCTCTGTCATCCCCGCCAGGACCTGCTCCAGGGTTTGACCCTTGCCCAAGGCCATGCCCACACGCCGGTTGCGACTGTGGGGCGAGGCGCAGGTCACGATCAGGTCGCCCAACCCGGTGAGGCCGGCGAAGGTCCGAGCCCGGGCCCCGGTGGCCACGCCCAGGCGGGTCATCTCCGACAACCCGCGCGTCATCAGGGCCGCCTTGGCGTTGTCGCCGGCCTCCATGCCGTCCGCGATCCCGGCGGCGATGGCGACGACGTTCTTCATCGCCCCACCCACCTCGACGCCGACGACATCGTCATTGGTGTAGGCGCGCAACCGGCTGCCCGAGATGCGGCGCTGGGCATCCTCGGCGCGGCGACCGTCGGTGGTCGCGATCACAGTGGCGGTCGGGAGCCCGGTTGCCACCTCGATGGCGATGTTGGGGCCCGACAGCGCCCCGATCGTGGCGCGGTCGCCCAGCGCCTCGGCCAGCACTTGCGACATGAGGCGCCCGCTGTCCGGGTCGAGCCCCTTGGCCGCGCTCAGCACCAGCGGCGCCTCAGTGCCCCGCCGCGCCTGCGTGCGCAGCACCGCCGAAAGCGCCAGCGCGGTGGTGTTCATCGCCTTGGCGGGCACCGCCATGATCACGATGGGCACGTTGTAGACGGCATCAGCCAGGTCCTCGGTGAAATACACGTGCTTGGGAAACTCGGCGTCGGGCAGATGGCGAGGGTTGTGGCGCTCCGCCTTCATGTGCGCGACCTGTTCGGGGTCGCGGGACCAGAGGAAGGTCTCCCCTCCCCGCCCCAGGTTGCAGGCCAGCGCCGTGCCCCAGCTGCCGGCGCCGATGATGGCGATGCGGTCGGCGGCGGCCATCAGCGCTCCTCGACCCGCTTTCGCATCAGTACGCGCAGCGGTACGCCGGCGAAGTCGTATTTCTCGCGCACCTGGTTCTCAAGGTACCTGCGGTAGGAGAAGTGGGCCAGGTCGGGGTCGTTGACGAAGAGCACGATCGTTGGCGTGCGCTCCTTGCCCTGGGTGGCGTAGAGGACCTTGAGCTGCTTGCCCTTGCGGGTGGGCGGGGGGTTGTCCTCCATCGCCTTCTGCACCACGCGGTTGAGCTCGGGGGTGGGGATCCGCCGCCGCCGGTTCTCGGCGACGCGCACCGCCGCCGGGATGACGTCGGTGACCCGCCGGCCGGTGAGCGCGGACGCATAGACCACGGGGACGCCGGGGATGAACTTGAAGGCGTTGTCGACCTTGCGCCGCCAGGCCTTGTCATCGCGCTCCTCCTGGGGCAGCAGGTCCCATTTATTGACCACCAGGACCACGCCCTTGCCGCCCTCGACGGCGTAGCCGGCGATGTGCTGGTCCTGCGCCAGGATGCCTTCGGTGGCGTCGACCACGATCAGGGCGACGTCGCTTCGCTCCAGGGCTCGGAGACCGCGCAGCACGCTGTAATGCTCCACCCCACCCTTGGTCACGCCCTTGCGCCGGATGCCCGCGGTGTCGACCAGGCGAACCCGACGGCCGTCGACGTCGAGCTCGGTGTCCACCGGGTCGCGCGTGGTGCCGGGGATGGTGGCGACCAGGCTGCGCTCGTCGCCCAGGATCTTGTTGAGGAGCGAGGACTTGCCGACGTTGGGCCGGCCGAGGATCGAAACCGAGAGGGTGTCAGCGTCGGTGGTGTCGTCGAGGAGCTCGTCGGCGGGCGGCAGGACCTCGATCACCTGGTCGAGGAGGTCGCCGACCCCGGTCCCGTGCAGCGCTGAGATCGGAGTTGGCTCGCCGAGGCCGAGCTCGAACAGCTCGTGGAGATAGCCCTCGTCCTTTTGCGATTCGGCCTTGTTGGCTGCCAGCACCATCGGCCGGCGCCGGCGCCTCAGCATGTCGCCGACCTCGGTGTCGAGCGCGGTCAGCCCGGCCCTGACGTCCACGACGAAGATGATGGCGTCCGCCTCCTCAAGCGCCACCGCCGTGCCCTGCTGGGTATTCTCGACCAGCTCGCCCCGAGCCTGGCGGTCAAGGCCGGCGGTGTCGACCACCGCGAAGGTGCGGCCGCGCCAGTCGGTCTGGCCGTAGAGCCGGTCTCGCGTCAGGCCGGCTTCGGAATCCACGATCGACTGCCGCCTACCAATGAGGCGGTTGAACAGCGTCGACTTGCCCACGTTGGGGCGTCCGACGATGGCCACCAGGGGCAATGACTGGCTCTGACGGGGCATCTCCGGAAGGCTAACAGCGGGCGATCCGAGGCGGTCCGACCGCTCGACGGTTCTGTTGTAGTGTGTCTCGCATGCCTGGCGTTGGCGCCGTTTTCCAACTCCCGTTCAAGTCCCGGGGGTGGTTCGGCACATTCGCCCTCATGGGCTTAATCGCACTGATCCCTATCGTCGGCGGCATCAACATGCTGGGCTGGATGCTCACCACGCTCGATTACTACCGCCAGGGCCGGACCGACCTGCCGCCGGCTGGCTTCGGCTACATCGGACGAGGCTGGCACGCGTTCCTAGCACTCCTGTTCTGGTCCCTTCCGGCTCTTCTGATCACCTTGATCGCCATCGTTTTCCTGTTCGTCTTCATCGGTGTTGCCGCGGCGACATCAACCGGCTCCTCTGACTCCAACCAGGCGGCTGGTGGTGCTGCCTTCCTCGGAATCCTCGTGTTCTATGCCCTGGTATTCCTGGTTGGAATCTACGGTCTTGTCCTGTACGTGCTTTTGCCAGCGATCCTGATCGCCACCGACCGTGGTGGCCTCTCAGCCGGCACCAGCCCCTCGCATGTCTTGGGGATCGCCCGGCGCAATCTAGGAAACACCCTCCTCGCCGCCCTGCTGATCTACGTGGGCAACTTTCTAGCCGGTCTTGGCGTCTACGTCTGCTGTGTCGGGATCATATTCACGATCGCCTACTCCTATGTCGTCATGGCCGGCGTCCTTCGCTACTACGAGTACTCGCTCGGTGACGGCGCTCCCCCACCGGCGCCGCCCGCGGCTGCCCCGGTGACCCCGGCCTAGCTCAATCGCTTAGCGCCGTCTCCGCGAAGACGGGCGGCGTCTCCGACTCCAGGATCCAGGCGGTGACCTCGGCCAGCTTGCCCGCCTCAATCGCCATGATTACGTAAACGTATTCTGGCCATGCGTGGTCGGCGTCGTACTGCGACGGCCGCGCGGGGTGGTCGGGATGGGTGTGCCAGAAGCCGAGCACCTCCAGGCCGCGGGCCTCAGCCTCCCGCTCCGCCAGCATGATGTCCTTGGGGTCCATGACATATCGATCGCGGGTGCGGTCCTGGCGGAGGTTGGTCGCCAACCGCACCTCGACGACATCAGGATCCTCGCCCGGGGTCCCCAGGAAGATGCCGCAACCTTCGTTGGGGTAGGCGGCCTCCCCCATTGCGGTCATCTGCTGCTGCAGCTGCAGGGCGATCCGCACGCTACAGGTTGGTCACGTACAACCCGCCGGAGAGGTAGCGGTCGCCGCCGTCGGGGAAGATCATCACTACCACCGCCTCGTCCAGGTCCTGGGTGACCTGGGCCGCGCCCCACAGCGCCGCGCCGGAGCTGTGGCCGGCGAGGATGCCCTCGCTGCGGGCCAGCCGGCGGGCCAGGTCGTAGGCGTCCTCGGTCTCGACGTCGAGGAGAAGGTCGTGGACGGTCTCGTCGTAGATCCCCGGCCGGATGGCGGTGGGGATGTGCTTGAGGCCCTCGAGGCCGTGCCAGCTGCTTGACGGCTGCACCGCCACGATCTTGATTTCGGGATCGTGCTCGTGCAGGCGCCGGCCGGTACCGACAATCGTGCCGCTGGTGCCCAGTCCGGCCACGAAGTGGGTGATCCGGCCCCCCGTCTGCTCGATGATCTCGGGAGCGGTGGTTTCGTAGTGGGCCCGGGGGTTGTTGGGGTTGTTGTACTGGTCGGGCATGTAGTAGAGGTCTGGATGCTCCTCGACCATCTGGCGGGCCACCAGGATGGCGCCGTCGGACCCCTCCCCCGGGTCCGAGAAGGTGATCTCGGCGCCATGGGCGCGCACCGTCTCGATCCGCTCCTTGCTGACGTTGCCGGGCATCACCAGCCGCAGCCGGTAGCCCTTGGCGGCGGCCACCAGGGCGTAACCGATCCCGGTGTTGCCTGAGGTCGAGTCGAGGATGATCCTGTCCGGCGTCAGCTCGCCCGACTTCTCCGCCTCTTCGATCATGCGCTTGGCGGGTCGATCCTTGACCGAGCCGCCGGGGTTGAACCACTCCGCTTTGGCGTAGAACTCCACGCCAGGGTGGCTCTCCTCGAAGAGGTGGACGCGGATCAGCGGCGTGTTGCCGACAAGATCGAGGATGCTGCCGGCCACGCTCATCTCGGATCGAGTATAGGAACGCGCTGCCGGGCCGCCCCGGACACGCCAGGGCTAACCGACGACGTAGCGGACCAGGATCACCGTGATGCCGGCGATCAGCACCAGCCCGATGCCGTAGCCAACGACGCTGCGAACCATCACTGAGTAGCGCTGCGGCAGGATGTTGATGATCGCCTTGCCCGCCAGCAGGCCAATACCGAGGGCGGCCACCGAGGGGTGGTGGGCGACGATGCCAAAGATGCCGACCACTGAGAAGATTGCGGTCTCGAACAGCTGCAGCAGGGTGTACGGACCCAGCAGCTGGTTCCGGGGCTTGGGCTCGGGCCGATCAATCAGGTCGCTGGAACCCGTAGTTGAGCATGGTCGTGGCGTTGGTGAAGATCATGGGGTCGTTGAGCTCGACCAGGAGCAGGGTGCGGTTGCCGCGCTTGGCGCCGGTGACCAAGCAGGTGCCGGCGTTGTCGGTCTGACCGGTCTTGAAGCCGATGGTCCCGGGATAGCTCGAGAGCAGCTTGTTGAAGTTGGTTGGGAAGAAGGCCTTGTGATCGCTGTTCCCAGTGATCCCCTGGGTCTTCGTGGTCACCACCTGCTCGATCGCAGGGTAGTGCTGGTAGATGTAGGCCGCGATCAGGGCCAGGTCCTGGGCGGTGCTGTACTGGGCGGGGTCGTCGAGGCCTGAGGGGTTGGCGAAGTGGCTGTCCTGCAGCCCCAGCGCGTCGGCTTTGTCGTTCATGGCCTGGATGAACGCCTCCCTACTCTCGAAGGTGGTCATCGCCAGGGTCTCGGCGGCGTCGTTGCCGGAGTCCAGCAGCAGGCCGAACAGCAGGTCGCCGACGCGGACCCGCTCCCCGGCGCTGAGGCCCATGTGGTCAGGCTCGACCTTGGTGGCGTCAGCGGGCACGCTCACCACGGTGTCCAGCGAGGCGTTGTCGAGGGCCACGATCGCCGTCATCAGCTTGGTGGTGCTGGCCATCGGGAGCCGAACCTTGGGATCGTGCGCGTACAGCACGTGCCGGCTATCGAGGTCCACCATCAGCTCAGATCGCGCCTGGGCTCGGGGAGCCCCTGCAGCGGGGTGAGCCAGGCCCCAAACGTAGTCCCACTCGAGGAAGGGGGCGTGAGCCCTGACGGCTGCGGTGCCACCGGTTGGCGCCGCTGCCCCCGCCTGGGCGCCGATGTCGCCCGGCCGAGACGCGGCGCTACGCAGCCTGGGGATCGTCAGGAGGAGGATGGTCGAAATCAGCAGCAGCAGGGCGATCGAGCCGGCGATGATCCAGTCACGGCGCGTCGCCTGGGGCCGACGACGGTAGCGCTGAACGGTGCTGGACGGCACCGTAGAGGCGCGAGCCGTGGGTCTGCGCTGTTGCAAGTGGCCCCCATCTAAGCAAGCCCCCGGCGGGCTGTCAAACGCAAAGAGCCTACCGGATGGGGTTTACTATCACTCGACTTACAGCCAAGGAGGGAGTCATGGCCGAAGGAGCCGAGCTGATCGCCAACCTCGCTCAGTGCCGCCTGTTCGAGGACATGTCCCAGGCGGAGCTGGTCGCGGCCGCCGATCGGATGGACGAGGACCACTTTCCCGGCAACACAACCATCCTCAAGGAAGGCGAGGAGGGCATGGGCTTCTTCTTCGTGGTGCTCGACGGCTCAGCGGTGGTCAACATGCACGGCAAAGAAATCGCCACCCTCAAGCAGGGCGACTTCTTCGGCGAAGTGACGTCCCTCAACGGCGGGCCCCGGACGGCGTCGGTGACCACAGCGGAGCCGCTCTGGGTGCTGCGGCTGACGGATAGCAACTTCCGGCCGTTCCTGGAAGCCTTTCCCAAGGTCACCTTCCGCATCCTGGAACGCGTCCTGATGCGCTACCAGGCCCTCGCCACCGACGCCGGCAGCTGACCGCGGGGGCGCCGCGCCCGCCGTTCCCATCGGCCCGGGCAGACCGTGAACGAGGCTGACGAGGTCGAACTCGAGGCGCTGATACGCCAGCGCCGGCTTACTGACTCCCGGCTCAACCGCGCCCTTGGCGAGCTGCTGGGCAGCCGGCGTGGCGCTCCAGAGGTCCTCGACGCCATCGACGAGGCGGAGCAGGTGCTGCGTAAGATCGCCGCCCTCGTGAACCGGATCTCCGCGTAGGACGGCACAATTCGGCTTCTGTAAGCGTGTTAGATTGGGCGCCCATGGAGGTGGAGAACCGGGGCCAGAAGAGCCTCATCCTGATCCTGGCGCGGGAGCTCGCCGCCAACGTCGCCACCCCCATCCTGATCACCGATCCGTGGGGCAAGATGGTCTTCTACAACGAGGCCGCTGAGAAGCTCCTGGGCCAGGCCTTCCGCAAATCCGGGGAGCTCGAAGCCGAGAACTGGAGGGCCACGATCTCGCCCTCAGAGACCGACGGATCGCCGGTTCCCTATGACGAGCTGCCGCTGGTGATCGCCCTCACGCAGCGCAAGCCCAACCACCGGGCCTTCGTCATCACCGGCTTCGACGGTAAGACCCACTTGATCGAGGCCACCTCGTACCCGCTGATCGGCAACAGCGACAAGCTCGCCGGGGCGGTGTCGATCTTCTGGGACACCCAGCAGGACTGAGGACGGAGCACACGGGATGCTGGTAACCGTTTGGGGCTGCCGGGGCTCACTGGCGGCCCCCGGTCCGGACACCGTGCGCTATGGCGGCAACACCCCCTGCGTCGAGGTCCGGCTGTCCGATGGCACCCCATTGGTCCTTGACGCCGGCACCGGCATACGGGCCCTGGGGGCCAAGCTTGCCCTCGAAAAACCCGCGGAGATCCACGTCCTCCTTTCCCACCTCCATCTCGACCACCTCGTCGGCCTCGGCTTCTTCCGGCCGCTGTTCATGCCTGGGATCAAGGTCCACATGTGGGGCCCGCCGTCGCCGGTGGAGACGCTGGAGGCCCGTATCTCCAAGTACCTGTCCCCTCCCCTGTTCCCCGTCCAGCTCTCCGACCTGGCGGCCGAGGTCACCCTCCACGACGTCCCCGAGGCCTCCTGGGAGATCGGTTCAGCCCGGGTCCTTGCCGACCCCGTCTCCCACCAGGGGCCGACCCTCGGCTATCGCATCGAGGAGAACGGCCGGGCCCTCACCTACATCCCCGACCACGAGCCATCGGTCGGCATCGACCTGGAGAGCATGGAGCAGGACTGGATCTCTGGGTTCCGCCTGGCTTCGCAGGCCGACATCCTTCTCCACGACGCGCAGTACACCGTGGCCGAGTATGTCGACCACGTCGGGTGGGGCCACTCCAGCATCGACCAGGTGGTGACCCTGGCCAAGCGAGCCCAGGCCCGCGAGCTGGTCCTCTTCCACCACGACCCCTTCCACAGCGATGCCGAACTGGAGCTGCTGGAAACGGAGGCGCGCCGGCTCTGGGGATCCGGCGGCACCGCGCCGGTGCTGGCCTTCGAGGGGATGCAGCGCGACCTGGGCTAGGCCAACCGTGGGCTAAGCCCTGGCATAGGTGGCGATCAGGTCGCCACGGGCCAGCAGGGGTCCGCGGTTGGACTTGATGGCATCCTCGAGCTGCGTGCGGCTGAAGCCGCTGCTCAGCCCGGCGCCGTCCTTGCCCAGGCTGAAGCCGAGCGCGAACACCATCACGTGGTAGTGGTGCGGCGGGCCCTTGGGCGGGCAGGGCCCGGTGTACCCGGTGCCACCGGCGTCGTTGCTCCCCTCGACCGAGCCCGCGGGCGGGAACGTCGCGATCGTGGCCGCGGCGGCGCCGTCGCTGAAAGCCAGCCAGTGGGCGAAGTTGCCGGAGGGGGTGTCCGGGTCCAGGACCTCGATCGCCAGCGACTGCGTGGACGCGGGGATCCCGGCCAGGCTGATGACCGGGGCACGGCTGGCCCCGTCGCAGGTCAGCTCCTTAGGGAACGTTCCGGCGGCGAGGTCGGCACTGGTGACCGAAAGCGGCGCCAGGGGTGACGCCTGGCTGGTTGCGGGGGTCGTGGCGCCGCCAGAGCCGGTGTCGCCGCAGGCCGCCAGCACCAACACAACCGCGCCGGCGACGAGGGCCCGGCTCAGTGAGAAACCCAGGCGTCCGGCGCCTCGGACAGCGCCGTGACGGATGCCGGCAGGCTTCCCGTGGCCAGGTCGGCGACGGTAACCTGCTCCAGCACCGAGCGGAGGCTGGCCCGGACCGCGATCCACACGTCCCGGAGCGACTCGCTGGGACCGCCGTAGACCAGCTCCTCGGGGCGGGATTCGTGGACGTTGGCCAGGGGACCCTCGACCGCGCGAATGATCTCGGCGAGGGTGATGTCGGCCGCCGGGCGGCCCAGAAGATAGCCGCCGTGCACCCCGCGCGAGGCGCGCACCAGGCCGGCCCGCTTGAGGTCGCCAAGGATGTTGAGCAGGAACTTGAGGGGGATGTCCTCGGCGGTGGCGATCTGCTGGGCCTTGATGGGACCGTCGCTCCCCAGTGCGGCGAGCTCGGCGGCGGCGCGGATGGCGTAGTCAGCCTTCACGGAGATGCGCACCCGCCTATTGTCCACACTCGTGCCGACCTGGGCCTGCGGGGTATGCTGGGCGCCGTGGCCACCACCAGGAAGTCGCCGCCGACTCGCCAGGTCCGCCGCGCCGCGAGCGCGCCGCCGCTTGAGGAGTTCATCGTCGAGCCAGCTGCACCCACGTCCGGCGGCCTCGTCGGCCTGTTGCGCAGCCCGCTGGAGGCAGCGATCCACCTCTCGGGCCTTGACGCGGTGGCCTACGCCATGGACCGCCTGGCCAAGTCCGCCGACCGGGCGGCGGAGATCATGGACCGCATCGACGCCGACCGGCTCGACCGCCTTGCTGCATCAGCGGAACGGGCGTCGGAGATCCTGGACCGCATCGACGCCGAACGCCTCGATCACCTGGCTGCGTCAGCGGAGCGGGCGGCGGAGCTGCTGGAGCAGGTCCAGAGCGAGATCGGCATCGAGGGGGCGCGGCGCACGCTGGCCAGCCTGGATCGCCTGGCCGTCGTCATCGAGGAGATGAACGGCAGCCTGCACAGCATCGAGGACCTGGCCAACGAGCTGCGCGCCCTGGGGGCGATGGCGCAGCGGCTACCCGGGATACCACGCCTGCGTCGCGGCCGCGCCGTGGTGGAGCCGGCAGCCGCGGCTAAGACCGAGCCCTAAGCAGGCGGACGGCCGAGGCCGCTGAGGGCGTACTCAACCGCCAGGCAGCGGTCCTCGACGTAGTCCATACCGGCGGCCTCGGCGATCCGGCGGGCTTCCGCCGACACGATCCCCTGCTGTAGCCAGATCGCCCGCGCCCCAACGGCCACCGCCTGGCGGGCGACATCCGCCGCCTCTGCTGAGGGCCGAAAGACGTCGACCAGGTCGATGGCGTCTGGCACTGACCCCAGGTCGGGGTAGGCCTCCATCCCCAGGACCACCGGCGAATTGGGGTTCACCGGGATGATCTTGTAGCCGGCGCGCAGCATCCGCCGCGGCACGGTGTGCGCGGGCTTCTCGGGGTATGCGGAAGCGCCCACGACCGCGATCGTCCGCGCGTACTCGAGGATCTCTCGGGGATTGGCCACGCGCCTGGTCCGGTGGGCCTACTCTTCGGCCGCCTTCGGCTCGGGCTCTTCGTAAGGGTCGGGCGGCAGGTCCGGCAGCAGCCAGGGCAGCGCCTCGGCGCCCGCGGCGAGGAGGGCGCGACGCGGCTCGTTGGGCAGCGCGCTACCTGCGTAAAGCGCCAGCGCTGCTGCCAGCGCCGCCGCCTCAGCCTTGTGGCCGACATCGCCGTGCTCGGCCCGCCATGCGACCAGGGAGCTCCGGCCCTCGGTCATGTCCAGCACCTTGCGCCTGAGCTCCTCCCAGCCTTCGGCACGACGCTGCTCCTCGATCATGCGGAGCGCTGCCTTTTCAGCCTCGTGGTAACGCGCGTAGGCCTCACCCGACTCGCGCTGGTCCCAGCCCCAGGCCATCCGTTCGATGCCCGCGGGCGACAGGGTCCGCAGGTCTTCCACGAGCCGGTCGATGGGGTCCTCATTGGGGTCGTAGCCGTAGCCGTCGGGGTCGCGCGCCATGGGACGAATCCTACCCGCCGGATTGATCTCCCGGCAGTGGAGTGGCTCCGCCCGACGACTGGTTTGTCCTAAGCTGTTCGGCCATGGATCGGGCTGCCATCGTCACCGGTGCCTCGAGCGGGATGGGCTTCGCCATCGCCCGCACGCTGGCCGAGACCGGTCACGCAGTCACCATGGTGGGGCGGCGGCCTGACAAGCTCGAAGCCGCGGCCACGACTCTGCGCGATGAGGGACATGAGGTCCAGGAGGTGGCTCTCAACCTGCGCGACGCCGAGGCGCCGGTCGAGGTGGTGGCCCGGCACAAGGAGGCCTATGGGCGCCTCGACGTGCTGGTCAACAACGCCGGAGTGGGCGACGGCCGGCCGATCGAGGAGCAGGTCGACAAGTACATCGACCTGGTGCTGGCCGTCAACCTGCGCGCCGTGGTCCAGTTCTACCGCGAGGCCACGCCGCTGCTCCGTGCCGCCGCCGAGGAGCACCACAATGCCCTGGTGATCAATATCGCCTCGATCGCCGCCAAGCGACCCGCGGCGTTGGTCTCGGTGTATTCCGCCACCAAGGCGGGGGTAGTGGCCTTCACCCAGGCGATGAACAAGGAGCTGGGGCACCTTGGCATCAAGTCCAGCGCCCTGTGCCCGGGGTTTGTCGACACTGAGATGACGGCATGGATCCGCGACCAGGTGCCCCCCAGCGACATGATCAAGCCCGAGGATGTCGCCGGCGCCGTCCGCTGGCTGCTGACCACCTCACCTCAGTGCGTCGTGCCCGAGATCCTGTTCACTCGGCCGGGCGACAACGAGTAAGGCTCGCTAGTCCGGGGGAGCACCCCCGGCCAGCTGGTTGAGCCGGATGATGAACTGGCGCAGCCGCCCATAGTGGATCCGGTCGAAGGCCAGCTGGATCCGCGGCAGGTCGGGGAGGTCGTCGTCGCGGATCTCGGCCGGGGAGGCGCTCACCGCCCGGACCGGTCCGCGCAGGATGTCCGAGAACTCCTCGGAGAGCTTGCTAAGCACCGCCTCGTTCGGGTCCACCGCCAGGCGGAGGATGAGCTTGTCGCCGACCCACCGCTGCGAGTGGTAGACGCGGTAGAACTCCTGGATGTGGCGCACCGCGTCCGAGGGGTCTTCGGTGACGTGGTACAAGTCGGCATCCGCCGCCTCGGCATAGCCGCGGCTGATGATGTTGTCGCGGATGTGCCGGTCGAATTCCTCCCAGTAGCCGAAGCCAGGCGCCTGCAGCATTACGATCGGGTGCAGGTCGCTCTTGCCCGTCTGCTCCAACGTCAGAAGCTCGAACAGCTCGTCCATGGTGCCGAACCCTCCGGGACATAGGACGAAGGCGTCCGCCTCCTTGATGAACATCAGCTTCCGAGTGAAGAAGTACTTGAAGTTGATCAGCTTGGGATCGCCGGCGATGTACTGGTTGGCCGGGTTCTCGAACGGCAGCACGATGTTGACCCCGAACGACTGCTCCTGCCCGGCGCCCTCGTTGCCGGCCTGCATGATCCCGGGGCCCGCCCCCGTTACCACCATCCACTGCTGCTGGGCTATCAGGCGGCCGAACTCCTTGGCGACCTCATAGTTGGGATCCCCCTCCTCCACCCGCGCCGAGCCGAATATGGTGACCTTGCGCCGGTCGCGGTAGCGAGCGAATACCGCGAAGGCGTATCGCATCTCCTTGAGGGCGACGTTGATCATCTTGCGGTCGAGCTTGCCGATCGGCTCGTTGGCGGCCCGCAGGACCGTGGCCAGCATCTCAAAGGTCAGCTGCGGGTCCTCGGGCCCGATCTCCTCGACCAGGGCGCGAAGGCGCACGTCCATCTCCGCGGCGCCGCTGCTGTAGGGGCGCCGGACCCGAGGCTTACGTGTCCTGGCCATGCCCAGAAGATACGGCTAGAGCGTCAGACCAAGGGCGCGTTCGATGTCGGCGCGAGTGGCTTTCATGATGTAGTCGCCTTCTCTCGAGTCCGGATAGTGGACGACCCGAAGTGCCGTGAAGCCGGCCTTCTCGTACGCCCGGATGGCGCTGTGGTTGTTGACCTCGGGGTCGATGATGCCGACCTCCAGCCCGGTCTCATCCATCATCCGCAGATAGAAACGGCCGACGATTGCCGGGCCCAGGCCCTGGCCGATGAGGTCGGGATCGGCGATGTAGAGGTCGGCGGCAACCGCGTCCTCGCCAAGCGCGATGGTCTCGCGCATCTCGGCTTCGTCGTTCAGTCGATATGACTGGATGTACCCGATCTCAGCTCCATCCAGGGTGATGAGGAACCCGCGCTCTGGCGAGGTGCCGTCGACCTGTGCCTGCCACTCCTTGGTGGCCTCGACTTCAGTCGCGGGCATCCAGTGGGCCCACCAGGGCTCGACATGGGGACGCCTGGTCCACTCCCAGAGCATGTGGAAGTGCTGGGGTCCGATGGGGCGAAAGTCGATGTCGCGCGGTCTGCTGCTCATGTCAGGTAAAGATACGTAAGCAACCGTTCTCCAACGGCCAACCGCCACCCTAGACTGACGTCACTCAGGGAGGGCTCAACATGCGCGGACGCCAATCTGGCGTATCCAGGATCCTGGTCGGTGTCGGGATAGTTGTGCTGGTGCTCCTGCTCGGCGTTGGCGGCGCCGCGGTCGCCAAGGTCGGCCCATTCGCCTCATCGGGCTCGACGGCGTCGGGCGGTGGCGCTGGCGCCTCGGGGCCGAGTAAGCCAAGCGACGCCAAACAGGCGGTCGCCGATGCCGTCGGGCGCACCGCCAACTTCAAGGACGTCAAATACACCTTGACCTTTACCTACAGCAGTGCGACCGTCCCCAAGATCGACTCGGTCACGCAGATTTCGGGCACCAAGAGCCCGATGATGGTCTACAACCAGAGCACCGACAATGCTGGCAAGAAGTTCGAGACGATCCTGAACGGCGCCAACAACGTCTTCTGCACGAGGCCGGAGGGAAGCCCAGCTCAGCGCTTCCCCAACCAGAAGTTCTCCCCCGACTTTGCCGATCCGTTCAGTGGCCTGGTCACGGCCGGTCTCAGTTGGAAATTCCTCGACGACGTCGACCTTAACGGACACAAGGCCTGGCACCTGATGAGCGACGTCAGCCTCACTGTTGGCACGCCCAACCCCAACAACATCAAGATCGACGTCAACACCACCGAGGTCTGGATCGACTCCCGGTCGGGCAAGATCGAGAAGCGGCTCGATCACCAGACCGGCTCCGAGAACTCCGTCAAGTACGAGCGGACCTCCACCGACACCGGCTTCGTCTATGACACCGGCGTCACCATTCCGCCCTGCGTCTAGGCCGGTCCCCCGGCGTGATCCTCCCTAGGCGGTCGCGGGGTGGACGACGTGCTCTTCCTCTGACGTGAGGGCGATGTAGCCACCGAACGCCGCGGCTGCGGCAACGACGAGCGCGATGATCAGCCAGAGCCAGTCGGGCGAGCCAGGCACCGCCTGGGGCATGAAAAACGCGATCGCGGGTGGGGCAATGATGATCACTGCCGCCGACAGCAGGAAGAGCGGGTTGCGGATCAGTCGGAGGAAGAGGGCGTGCATCCTGGCGTCCCCCAACACCTTCTTTTCCTCGTGGTGGAGGGCTTCATCCCCGACCAGGACCGCCAGCACCCCGACCAGCCAGCCGCCGCCCAGCCAGACGGCATCCGGCAGGCCGACGATCAGCGACGGCATGTAGAAGGTGATCAGCGAGGGGGCGAAGACCATCAATGCGATGGCTCCCAGGAACAGCGGGTTCCGCTTCAGGTGGTGGGAAACGTGCGCTTCGCTCATGGCAGTATCCTAGCCCGCCAGGGGCCTGCTCTGCGGTGGGATAATCCGGCCAGATGAAGACGCGCCGGGAATTCCTCAAGGCCGCCGGCGCAGTGGGGGCGGGAGCGGCGATGGCGCCACACGCGATCACTGCTTTTGCGGCGCCTCCGCCGCAGACCATTCACTTCGACGGCACAGCGCTTGGCTATGGCCAGTACCTGTACTTCCCCTTCACCGTGCCGATGGCCCCCGAGGTCAACCGCATCGACGTCAAGGTCACCCACGACGTCAACAACAGTAACGTCGTAAAGCTCGGCGCCGGGTTGTTCGACCAGAGAGGAGCCCAGTACCAATCGCCGGGATTCCGCGGCATCTATGGAGAAGAGCGCAGCCAGTTCTTCGTGTCGGCGGGCAGCGCCTCGCAGTCGTTCATCCCCGGGACGATCCTTCCGGGCACATGGACCGTGGTTGTCCCTGTTTTCCTCGCCGCGGTTCCGACGCCGGTGCACGTCGATATTTCGCTTTCATTCGGGCCCCAGGGCGCCGCGTTCGTGGCCGGCCCGGCGCAGCTCGACGTGGTCCGGCCGGGCGCGGGCTGGTACAAGGGCGATCTCCACGCGCATACCCCCGAGAGCAGCGATGCCTGGGGCTCGCATACCGCTCAGAACCCCGATGCGTGGGCCAAGAACGCGGCCACCCGCGGTCTTGACTTCGTCGCCATGACCGACCACAACGTCGTCTCTCAGAACTTCAACCTGGCGCACGACGCGGGCAAGTCAGGCACGCTGCTGATCGCCGGCGAGGAGATGACCAACTGGGCCCACGGGCACGCCACGGTCACCGGCATCGACGTCGGCCAGTGGCTCGACTGGCGGCAGCGCCCCATCGGCGTGCCCCTTGGCGCCAACGAGTCGCGCATTGGCGAGTTCATCCAGGTCACCAGGGAGATGGGCGCCTACGTCGCCGCGGCCCACCCGTACGGAGCCAACCTGCTTTGGGACTTCTGGGTCGACTCCGACGCCGATCCCAGCGGCAAGGTCGACCCCACCGGCGTCGAGGTCTGGTGTGGTCTGTACCAGCCCGACGATGACGTCACCGTGCGCCAGTGGGACGCCTACCTGCGACAGGGCCGCAGGATCTACGCCAACGGCGGATCCGACATCCACGGGCTGGGAGGCGCAGGCATCGCCCTCCTGGGCACGCCGACCAACAACGTCTACGCCAGCAATCTGTCCAAGACCGACATCGTCAACGCGCTGAAGTATGGGCGGAACTTCATCACCCGGGTGATCAACGGTGGCGCCGTGTACCTCTCCGCCAGTGGCGCTTCGGGCCAGCACCAGGCGGTCGGCGGCACCATCTACGGTGAGCCGACCGACGTGGCGCACATCGAGGCGGTGGTCCGTGGCGGGGCGGGCATGACCCTCCACCTGCTGCACAGCAACATCGGCGACCCGCTTCCCGCCGTGCCGCAACTGTTCAATGTCACCGTCAACGACCAGACGATAAAAACCGACGTGCCAGTTGGGGCGGCCGGCGGGTTCGTGCGGGCCGAGCTCCACAACGGGAACACCGTGATCCTGCCCAATGACTTCCTCAACAGCTACATGGACATGGAGGTGATTACCAACCCTGTCTTCCTGGCCAATGGGTCGGTGCCGCCGGGGACGACACCCTTCTTCGCGCCTCCGCCGGCGATGCCCGCGACCTCCTCAGGGCCTCAGATGCTGCCGAACACCGGCGCGGCGACCGCCGTCAGCCCGGCCGTCGCCGGGACAGGCGCGGCTGTCGCTGGTGCCCTGGCCGCGACTGGCGTCGCGCGTCGAGCGCGGCCCGAACCCGAGGACATGTCGCTCTACGAGGTCAACTTCCGCTCCCACGAGGGCGACACGCTGGGTGGCCGGTTGCTGCGGCTCGCGGGCCAGGTAACCGCCGTCGACGAATCCGGAGACCACGTGCTGACGCGCTGGATCCATTCATGCTGCGCCACCGGCGATGCCCCCGTGAGCGTACGGCTGGAGCTTCGGGAGCCCGTCGAGGTTGGCGCCTGGATCGAGGTGACGGGTCGCTGGAAGCGGGGGAGCGGCGCCACCGGCCTTACACCGACGGTGGTGCGCTGCGCCCAGGCCAGGGTCCTAGATGATCCCCCGCCCTGCCGCGAGGACCACGCCCACCAGGGCTAGGCGGCGGACTGGTTTACCCAGGTCTCCCAGCAGAACGGCTGGATGGGGCCGTGCACCGCCTGGCGCATGCGAGCGATCATGTCCGCCGGGCCCTCGACCAGCAGTCGCCAGGGGCCATCGCAGGTGTCCGGATCTAACAGCGTGGCTTCGAAGCCCTCACCGCGAAGATCGTCGATGGCGTCAACCGCCCACTCGCGCGTGGGAATGCGAAGTACGACCCGTTCCCTCATCTTCTTCGCCAATGTACGCGCCGGCCGCGGGCACAGCAATGCAGAAATGCAAAGAACTATTGGCGGACCTTCGGCCAAGATACTCCCCGCAACCATTAGACCCAGTTAGCTACGCCGGGATCGCGCTGCGGGAAGCGGCATGCTAGCCGCCTCCCCGCGAGAGATCAGTAGGGTCTTGGTGATTGCGCCAGTCGCGCCGCGACCAGGCTCTCCAGCGTGGCCATCTCATTGGTGATGGCAGCCGCCTCCGAGCGCAGCCGAGCGGCGCGCTTGAGGGCGCGCTCCGCCCCGCGAGAGTCACCCCCCGCCTTCGAGATCGAGGCCGCCTCCTCGGTTGCGGCCTGGAGCTCGCGCAGACGCCGCTCCCGGTCGGGGACCAGCACCTCGATGCGTTTTTGCAGGGCTGCCACCTGGCCTGGCATCAGGACTTCGTCGACTCCGCGACTGGCCACGGGCTAGCGGTAGCTGTTCCGGGGCTGCTGGGCGAAGCAGTCGCTGCAGTAGACCGGCCGGCCCGAGGTCGGCTGGAAGGGCACCTGGGTGTCCTTGCCGCAGTTGCTGCAAACGACGTCGAACATCTCGCGCGTACGGCCGCCACCGCCGCCACCACCACTCTGGCCGCGCCGGATCGCCCGGCAGTCCGGGCAACGGCTGGGGTCGTTGGTCAGGCCGCGTGAGGCGTAGAAATCCTGCTCGCCGCTGGTGAATGTGAACTGTTGGCCGCAATCGCGACAGGTTAGGGTTCGGTCCTGGAAACTCACTGGGGTACCTCCGTGGTTGGATAGGAGCTGACGGCCTTCAGGGCGCGAGCTCGATGGGTTGCGGGCCGCCCCGCCGGGGCGGCGACCAGCGGGGGCATGGTGCTCCCGAACTGGGCAGAAGAATGCGAACCGAGCCCTGGCGTCGTTGTCTCCGCGACTGCGGACACGCGGAAGCCTTGAGCTTCGAGTGGTTCTGTCATGTAGCTATCTCCATCCTTGAGTTAGTTCGAAATCGCGACCGAACGACCACCGGCCGATGGGCCGGGCTCAAGGAACGTTGGAGACGCAAGCGGACCTATGGCCCGCGACGTGTCAAGCATAGCAGGCGCCGATCTCAGATCGCGCCTTCGCGGGTTATTGCCTGGGCGAGGAATCCGCCGCCAGGGTCAGTGGGAAGAACTACACGACCTGTTATCGGAGTTGTCACGTGCGTTACAGCGATTTGCTAAGGATTGCCCCTCACACTAGCTTTGCAAACCGATGGATCACACTCTGCTCGCTGTCTCGACCATCGCCGCGGCCATTGCCGCTGTCGCCGGCCTGCTTGCTGTTGGCATGGGCTACCTGACTGTCCGGGAGGCGAGGTCGGTCAGCCAGAGCAACCAGCTTCACCAACGCCTCCGGGCCCTGCAGGAAGTTGCCCAGGCCTGGGTTCGTATGGATGTAGCGGTGAACGCACCCGATTCATCGTCGGACCCGTGGGAGCACCAGGGAAGGTTGGCGGTTGCCCTTTCGGCCTTCCTGCCCCAGGAGCTGCCAACCTGTCGAGAGCTCGCCAGGTGGCGAGGCCACGTGAATCACTTCCCAGTCCTCCTGGAGGCGGCCAACAGCGAAATCCGCGCCAGCTTCCTGGAGGGAAGGGAGATGCTGGTCGAACAGCACCGCCGCCGCCGGCCCTGGTTCAGCCGCCTGGCCTCTTAGGTCCAGGCTCGTCGGTCAGCGTGCCGGCGAGGTTAGGTGTTCCGCCAGGACGCGAGCATCCTCGGCGACTCCGAAGAGCGTTGCTGATTTGCGTTTGCGCTGAAAATGCACCCCCATGAAGTGCAGGCCCGGAACAACCGTGCTCGAGCCATCGACCTGGATCGGGAACCCGGCTTCGTCGAAGGCGTTGGACGGCTGCACCCAGCTTGAGTAGTCGGGTCGAAACCCCGTGGTGAAGATCACAGCGCCGAGGTCGCGCAGCTCGATGCTGTCAGGAGGATTGGCATGGAAGGATGGCGGATCCGGCATCGTCGGCGCGGGCACCGACCGGGCCAGGGAGCTGGTGGTTATCAGGTCCCTCAGGTCCGAGTAGCGGGCGTCTCCGAAGGCCACCGATTCCTGGAGGTCGGAGGCGAAGTGCGCGCGTCCGTCCTCGGTGCCGATGAACCGCCCGACCAGCGTGACCCCAAGGGTCTGCAGTGTGCGGTAGTTGAGATCGCGCCCGCCGCCGTGCCCGGTGAACTGGGGGTTGGAGAGGTAACGCACGCTTGGGCTGGGCTGGTCGGCGAGCCGAGCCTCATAGAAGCCGGTGTCGAAGATCCATCCCACGGCGTCGCGACCATCGATCCGACGCGGCATCCATGGGGCTCGACCACAGGCAAGATACACCTTGCGCCCCGCCTCGAAGCACTCCTCGGCCAGCTGGCAGCCGGTCTGACCGCTGCCCACAACCATGACGTCACCGGCTGGCAGCGCGCCCGGGTTGGTGTATCCCTCCGCATCGATCACCAGCAGCGACTCATGCGGCAGTTGACCGGCGACCGCGGGCCGGTGCGCCCGCTGATAACCGCCAGATGCCAGCACCACGTCCTTAGCGCCGATGTCGCCGCCAGAGGTCGCCAGGGTGAAGCCGCCCTTTTCTCCCGGCGTAAGCGCGCTGACCTCCACCCCCGCCCGCACCGGGGCTTG
This sequence comes from Candidatus Dormiibacterota bacterium, assembly GCA_035938265.1. Taxonomy (GTDB): domain Bacteria; phylum Chloroflexota; class Dormibacteria; order DASZGP01; family DASZGP01; genus DASZHA01. The sequence goes on along the minus strand of DASZHA010000035.1, from coordinate 25,625 downwards.
GAAGCTCTTGGCGTAGCGGCCTAGGTAATCGACGATCTCGGCCTTGGCCATGAACCCATCCGGCTCATCCCCCTGGTAGGCCGCGCCGGGGAGCTGGACACTCCAGTTGGGGACCACCAGGCGGAAGCTGTCCCAGCGGCGTCGCCAGCTCTCCCCCACCTGGCCGCGTTCCAGGACAAGGTGGTCCACCCCAGCGCGGGTCAGCTCATGGCTCAGCGACAGCCCGGCCTGGCCGGCGCCAACGATCGCGACATCCACGGTCTCAGCCACGGGACCGCTAGTCTGCCTCGCGAAGGCCCAAAGTGTTCCCGTCCGGGTCACGGAACCACGCCCCCCGGGCCGGACCGATCCGTGCGATGTGATCAGTGGTCTGCAACGGTCCATCGGCATAGTCGATGAACTCGACCCCGTTGCTCTCAAGGTCGCGAATCTGCGCCTCGAGGTCCGCCACCTCGAAGTGGGCGAGGGTGTGATCGGCGGTGCTCGGTCCGCGCCGGAAGATCGAGAGTTCTGTCCCGCCGCCGCACCCAAAACGGACTGAGGCCGGGCTCTCCCAAAGGAGCTCCAGATCGAGCGTCCCCTGATAGAAGCGCTTGGCGCGGTCAAGGTCGGTCACCGGGATTGTGGCGACTACCATCGAGGTCTTCATCATTCGATCACCTCCCAGCCTGCCCAGGCTCAGATTTCAGCTGACGGCTTTCTTCACGAGCGCGCCGATCCTTGCCTCTTCGGCGGCGGTCAACTCCGTCAGCGCGAAGGCAACCGGCCACATGACCCCTTCATCGAGGTTCGCCGCCTCGTTGAAGCCGAGCATCGAGTACCTCGTGTTGAACTTGTGGGAGCTTTGAAAGAAGCAAACGACCTTGCCGTCCTTGGCATACGCGGGCTGCCCATACCAGGTTCTGGGCGAGAGGACCGGCGCGCTGACTTTGATGATGGCGTGGATGCGCGCGGCCATGGCGCGATCCGGTCCCGGCATCTCGGCGATCTTTGCCAGCACGTCGGCCTCCCCCTCTGCCTGGACCGCGCGCGGGCCGCGCCGCGAGGCCGCCTTCATCTCTTGGGCGTGCTCCTTCATCGCGGCTCGTTCCTCGGCCGTGAATACCTTGGACGTCTTACGGCTCGCAGTGGTGCTCTTGGCGGACTTCTGCGTGGCCTTTGTTGCAGGCCTCCTCTCAGCCATGGTGTTTTGCTGACCTCCTTGCGTGCGGCGCTGATCCGTGGCCCCGAAGTTACGGATCGGAGCCCCGCCTTCTTACTTTAGTGGCGACCGGATCGTCACCTGGTCCCGCGCGAGGATGCCTGAGTTCGGCTGGGCGCCGGCCTCAATGGATGAGCGACTTCCGAACCAGCTCCACGGTGCGTGCTGGATCGTCCACCCCGATGACGAGGCGCGAATAGTGCTCGTCTTTGAGGCGGATGATCACGGCCTTTGCGGGGTCGTGCACGTCCCAGAACGTCCATTCACCCTGCTTGAGGAAGCTGCCTGCCGTCACCACCCCGGGAATCCCCGTCCCGGGGAGCTTTAGGCCGTGGAAAACAACGCTTGCCTCCGCGACATCCTGGTCGATCCCGGAGACGTGGCTCGTCGGCACGGCGATGGTGCTTTTCAGCGCGAGGATCCGATCTATGCCTGTGACATGGATCTCGAGGACGTCGTCGTTGACCTCGACAATTGCCACGATAACGATTATGGCTCCGTCCCTAACAAGGAGGCCCACTGATGAGGCCCATTGATCGGCCGGGCCACCGGCGGTTTAACAACTACGGAGCGGGAGGGGTTCCAACCCTCGGTTACCAAATACGTGACTGACTTCGCGTGACCCCGACGCGGTTCCGGACCCCAAGAGCCAAGGCATTGCCTGCCTAGGCTTCGCCCCGCGGGTCCCCTCGACGGTCGGAGCTCTCACATACCCCTTTGGCCGTCATGCGAGCTCCAGCGGTGCTTCCTCCTCGACCTCGTCCCAGGGGTGGGTGCCCACCGCGACGAGGTCGGTGCTCCGGCGGAAAACGGCCATACCTTCGGCGTTGCTGTAGAACGCGTCGGATTCGCTGTGCATCGTCGCGAAGTCGGGGTACTCGCTTTCGAGGATCATGTGGTTGCGGGGGCCGCTGAAGGGTACGATCACCCGCCATTGAGCCCACCCGTTTTTCTGAGCTACTTCATTCATGTCGCGGGCCCATTTGATGCCATCCCCGAAATGCCCCAGGGTGATGGTCTGGTGAATGCGGTGGCGAACCATGTGATCCTCCTTTCGACTAAATGGCCGGCTTACCTCGTGATTTTGATGCAGGGGGTAGCAGCCGCCGCGGTCTTAGGAATGTGCATGAGTCGTTGCTCGAGATGCTACGAACCGCACCATACAACATAGCCATTTTGCGTTGGCAATCGGAGCGGGAGGGATTCGAACCCTCGAACGAGGTTGCCCCCGTTACGGCATTTCCAGTGCCGCGCCCTCGACCGGACTAGGCGACCGCTCCGTGCGGTCCCGATTCTAAGGAGTCGGGCGGTCGCTGGCGGAGAGGGTGGGATTCGAACCCACGGTGGCTTTCGCCACACAGCTTTTCGAGAGCTGCACCTTAAACCACTCGGACACCTCTCCAGAGAAGGCCTGGTGCGGCATGAAGGTTAGCAGTTCTAGGCCGGCTCGCCAGCGCGACGCAGGGCCTTGAAAAAGTCGCTCAACATCGCCCCCGCCTCCTCGCTCATCAGGCCCCGGGTGACCCGCACCCGGTGGTTGTTGGCGGGATGGTCGAGCAGCCGGTAGGCGGACCCGTCGGCGCCCTTCTTGGGATCCGCGGCGGCGTACACCAGCCGGCCAAGCCGCGCCAGCACCATCGCCGATGCGCACATCGGGCAGGGCTCCAGCGTCACGTACAGCGTGACGTCGTTCAGGCGCCAGTGCCGCAGCATCCGCGAGGCGCCGCGCAGGCAGAGCAGCTCCGCGTGTGCGGTGGCATCGCCGGTCGACTCGATGCGGTTGCCGGCCGACGCCAGGCGCCGCCCACCCGCAACCGCCACCGCGCCCACCGGCACCTCTCCCCGCCGCCCCGCAAGCCGCGCCACCCGCAGCGCCTCGCGCATCCAGCGCTCGTCGTCCCTGGCCACTCAGCGTCCCATGCGGTGGCGAAGGGCCGCCGCCGCCACGCGCCAGTGACCGGCGGCCGGGCCGCGCGCGTCGCGGTAGATCGCATCCTCCAGCGCCGCCCGGACCGGCGCCAGGGCGCCGGCCACCGATGGCGACAACGACATCAGCGCCCGCCAGTGCTCGGCTGGCGTCTGCGGCGGCGCTCGATCGGGCAAACCTGCCCAGCGCACCCAGCGCAGGGCCCAGCGGTAGGCGCGGAGCTCGGGCGGGACCAGGCGTCGCCGCCGCCACCAAACAGCCAGCAGGGCTGCGAGAGCCAGCGCCAGCGCGCCCAGCCCCAACCCCAGGGCGCGGGGCGTCGTCGCTCCCAGCGACGTCAACGCCACCTGGGGCGAGAAGTCGCTCAGGAACCAGCGCGGCGGCGCGTGCGCGAAGGGCGTCGAGTCAAAGCCTGGCGAGGCGTCGAATGGGACCCAGCCAACCCCCGGGAAGAGGACCTCGACCCAGGCGTGGGCGTCCCGGGCCCGGACCGTGAAGGTACCCGTCAGGGTGTCGTGGTCGCCCGTCCCGTACCCGATCGCCATCCGGCTGGGGATGCCCACCTCGCGCAACAATACGCTGAGGGCGCTGGCGAACTGCTCGCAGAATCCGACCCTGTCAACGAAGAGGAATTGGTCGACAGCGTCGGCGCCGCTGGGAAGCCGGGGCGTGTCGAGGCTGTACGGATAGCCCTGCTGGAGGTAGTCGACGACGCTTCGCACCTTGTCGTACTCGGTCGGCTGGCCGGCGGTGAGCCGCAGAGCCAGCGCGTGTACCCGGGATGGCACCCCGCTGGGCAGCTGCAGGTCGACCGACGCTTCCCGGCCGGTGAGCGGGTTGGCTGCCCGCAGCGCCGTTGGCGAGAGGTCGCGCACCTGGGAGACGGCCGAGTAGTTGACGCCCTTGCGCAGACCAAACGGCGTGTTGACGATCCCGCTGTCGACGAGCACCAGGTTGGATGCTGGGAAGTACAGCTCTCGCAGCGGGTAGGAGGCCACCACCTCGGCTGGCAAGGGACGCTCGATGTAAAAGGTCTGTGGCAGGCCCGGGCCGGTGATGGTGTTCTCGTCCCGGATCGGCAGCCCGCTGCTGATCGGGGGGATGACCTTGGCCGGGTGGGCAACGCGCGACCAGGACTGGCCCTCGTACTTCTCCAGCACGTACGAGCGCCAGTAGCTCGAGGCCGGGGCGCGAACGCGGAACATCACCTGGTCCCCCAGCCGGCCACGCACCCGCAGGTTGATGCTGGCCTCCTGGCCGCCCTCAGGAGCGGTCCCGACCAGGGGAAGGACGGCCGGCAGCACCTCGCCGCTGGCGTTCTGGCTGAGGGGGATGCTGACCAGGACCGGCACCGCGACCGGCCGGCCCGCCACCCGCGGAAGGCCGACGAACAACACCGCCCCGACGACCACCCACACCGCCAGCCAGGGCAGCGCGCGCCGGCCGCTGGAGAGCAGGGCTTTGCGGACGGCGGGGCGGGTGGTCAATATCCGTGACCCTCGTCGCGTGAAGAGGAGGAAGGCGAAGAAACCCGCCGCCCAGAGCAGCAGGACGCCGACGTAGGCGTAGTCCCAGGCGAAGAGCGCCCCGACGTAGAGGATTGCCGCCGAGTGCCACACGTGGCTGAAGAGGTTGCGGCGGCTCTTGAGATCGAAGCTGGTAACCGCCATCGTCATCACGGCGAACTTCGCCTGGGGAAGGGCGCCGCCGAACACCGCCAGGATGAGGTCAAGCAGCAGGTACGTGAGGCAGGCGACAACCAGGGCGCCGATCACGGCCTGGCCGCGGATGGTGCGGCGGCGGTGGCGGCCGCGCCAGCTGACCACGTGCCCGGCGGCGACGACCGTCAGCGATATCGCGACTGTGATGGGCGCGCCGGCCGTCAGGACCATCCCCAGGCCGGCGATGACGGCGGTGGCCAGGACCGCGGCGCGGGCCGCCAGGCTCTCCTCGGGCTGCTGCGCCGCACTGAGCCACGACCTCATGGCAGCGCTTGCTCCTGTCTCCTCCCCAGCGCCTTGGCCACGTCGTCGAGGGAGGCGTCGGCGGGCAGCCAGCGGCTGCCACCAGGTGTCTCGACTGTCACGCCAGCAGGTCCTGCGGCGACCACGATGGCGTCGCCGGCAACCGCGGTTGAGGCTCCTCGCGCCATCGTCGCCAGCGTCGCGAGGGCGTCCCGCCAGCTGGAGGTCACTTGGGCGGCGGCAGGGATCTCCAGGCGAAAAGGGCGACCCGCGGCTACGCTGCCGGCGGCCAGGCTGGCGGCCACGGTGGCGGCAAGGTCGGCTGCAGACTCCGATGCGCTGGGCGGGACCTCGACCCAGTAGCGGGCGGGGCTGCGGGATTCCACTGCGGTCTCGACCACCATCAGGGTGCCGGCACGGGCGGTGGTGGGCCAATGGACCCGTCGCTGGCTGTCACCGGGCTGGTATTCGCGAAGGCCGATGAACTCCTCCCCTGAGCCGCGCATGCTGGCTTCGCCGAGCATCTCCTGGGCGCCGGTCTCGGTCTCCGCCGGCGGCAGCACATAGCGTGGATGGACCGTGTAGCTGGTTGCCAGCGGTACCCAGCGCCGGGCCTCCAGGATTCCCAGCGGCCAGCTGGAGGAGATCAGGACGGCGTCGAGGTAGGCGACTCCCCTCCCCTCGGCCGCCAGCCCAAGCTCAATGCCACCGTCGGTCTCGCTGTCAACCGGCGTCACCGCGGCGCTTCGATCGGTCCGCAGGGGAGCTCGCAGCTTGACGCTGACAAAACGGCACGCGGCCACGTTGCCGCTGCATTCCAAGCGCACGACGACAGTGTCGCCGTCGAAGACCTTGCCCCGATCCTGCGCCAGGGGCGCGATGAAGCCGGTGCTGGTTACCCGCGTCGCGCTCACCCGCAGGCGTCTGACGGCGACCAGCGGCGCCACCAATCCGACGGGGACCAGGGCCAGCAGCAGGGCGGTCAAGCCGTAGAGCCAGACCACCTCCGAGTTGGTGGCGACCAGGTAGACGATGGCCGCCGCCAGCAGCAGGCCCGGGACGCGGCGACTGAGCCGCAGGGTCACTAGACGTCGAGTGGAACCGGGACCGTCTCCAGGATCTGGGCTACGGTCTCCTCCGGCGCCGTGGCGCTCACCGCCAGGCGGTGGCCGAGGACGGCGGGGGCGACCGCCTTGATGTCGTCAGGCAGGACCCAGCCGCGGCCGTGGTAGACCGCGGTGGCCTGGCTGGTACGCAGCAACGCGACGCTGGCGCGGGGGCTGGCGGGGAGGCCGACACTGGGGTGCTCCCGGGTGGCGATCGTGATCGCGGCGATGTAGGCGCGGGCGGCCTCGGAAACGTGGACCTCCAGCACCTCGCGCTGGACGGCCCGGACGGTGTCGAGGTCGCAAACGCTGCCTCGGTCGCGGGTCGGCTCGGCGTGCTCGTGGCGGCGGAGGATCTCCCGCGCCTGCTCCTCGTTGGGGCGCCCGACGCGCAGGAGCATCGTGAAGCGGTCCAGCTCCGATTCGGGCAGCGGGAAGGTGCCGTATTGCTCGATCGGGTTCTGGGTCGCGATCACCACGAACGGGTCGGGCAGCTGGTGGGTGGTGCCGTCCACGGTTACCGACCCCTCGCCCATCGCCTCCAGCAGGCTGGACTGCGCCCGCGGAGTGCCCCGGTTGATCTCGTCGGCGAGGACCACGTTGGCGAAGACCGGGCCCGGTCGAAAGTGGAACCCGGCGGACTTGGGATCGAAGATGTTGCCCCCCGTCACGTCTGCGGGGAGCAGGTCGGGGGTGAACTGAACGCGGTGAAACTCGCCCCCGATGGCCTGGGCCAGGGTCCGGGCCAGGAGGGTCTTGCCCACCCCGGGAACGTCCTCCAGGAGTATGTGGCCGCGGGCCAGGAGGCCCACCAGGGCCAGGCGCAGGGTGTCCTCCCGGAGCACCACCGCCGCCCTCACCGCCTCGCTCAGCTGCCCCAGGATTCGGGCCGCCTCCGGCAGCTGGCGTTGGTTGACGGCCAGGCTCATCGCTTCATCTTAGAATGGAAGCCTGACCACTCCGCCCGCCCGGGCTGGTAACAGGGGCGTCTCAATGCCGGTATACGTGGACCTGGCCCAGTTCCCCCGTTTGGTGTGCCGCCGCTGCGGCCTGGTCGCCCTGGTGGACCCGGATCTGCCCCCCGACGAGCATGGTTCGCTGACCTGCCCCAACTGCGACAAGAAGCTCAGCCCACCCCAGGCGGCGGTCAGCCCACGGTCGCCGGTGGACAAAGGCGGCTGGGAGCCCAAGCGGCGCCGGCCGACCCCGGTTTCAGGGCCGGTGCCCAGCAACGCGGCCGTGGGCCTTGCCATCGCGGCAATCTTCATGCTCCTGCTGATCGTGATCTTCGTCGCCCTCGCCGTCTTCTCGGTGCACGGCCCCGGCTTCGGATCGGCCGCCAAGTAAGCTCCAGGACTGTGACCGACCAGCTCCCCTCCCCCAAACGACGCCTGCGCGCCGTCTACATCGTCCCCGACGAGCCCTCGCAGCGGAGCCAGCGAGTGATCTACCAGCTGGAGGACACCGGGCACCCGGCGCTGCGGCTGCGCCCCACCGTGCGCGCGATCGACGACGATGGCGTGCGCCGTTACCTCTACCGCGTCGACGCCTTCTCCCGCCTCACCGGCAAGCACCTTGGCGAGGCCGAGGAGGTGGCCGCCCCGGATAGTCCGGAGGAGTTCGCGGTGGCCGCCCGCGAGTTCCAGTCGGAGCCCTTCAGGCGCACCGTCGACGCGCTCAGCCGGGCCCTGGTGGACCAGCACGCCGAGGCCGAGCTGCAGGGCTAGACCCGGCGATGTGGGCCATTTTCAGCGACACCGCGGACCTCAGGGTCCGCGTCGAGGAGAACCCGCTGACGGTCGAGGGTGCCCCGCCAGAGCTGGAGGCCGCCCTGCTGCGCATCTTCTCCGAGCCGATCACCGCGATCGAGGGGTGGTTCGATCGCTTCGAGGGCCAGTGGGCGGACCACGAGGTCACCCGTCAGCCGGGCGAGCCCAAGCATTTCGACTCGGTGATCGACCGGGCCCAGCGCGAGCTGGGTTTGCGCCTGGTCGAGCGGGGCGGCTGGAAACGCGACCCCGATGCCCCACCGGTGCCGTCCTGACGGTCAGGTTGGGCGGGTGGGTGGCATGTGGGATTTGAACCCACGACCTCCAGGGCCACAACCTGGCACTCTAACCAACTGAGCTAATGCCACCGCGCCGGTGGTAAAGATTAGCCGGGAAGGTCGCCAGCTGAGGCTAAGTACGTGTACAGCCGCTGGAGGGCGCGCTCCAGCTCGATACCGGCCAGCCGGCTGCTCTGCTCCACCGCCCCGGCGCTGGCTCCTGGGGGCGGTGCCGAAGGCGGGGTTTCGGACACGACTGGGGCCACGGAGCTGGTTGCTCTGGTCGAGGCCCTCGCCTGGCGACTGGTCGAAGCTGCCGCCGCCGGCGCCGGCGTGGGGTCGTCCCTGACGTAGCGATAGCTTGGCCCGGTCGGAGGTGGAGGCGGCGGCGGGGTCACGATCGGCGCGTTGACGAAGATCTCGGTGTACATGATCACGCCGTTGAGTGGGTTGCCGTTGCCGGTCCAGGGCCCAGACGCCATCCAGGCGCCAACGCCAACCTGGTTGTAGTCACCGAGGATGTTCGCTCGGTGGCCAGCGCTGTTCATGAACGCGGTGTTGGCCTGGTCAACGCTGGTGGACTGGGGCGAGTAGTTATTCCAGGCGATGTTCTCGCCGGCAGACGAATACTGGATCCCGGCGTTGCTGATGGCGGGCCATACGTAGGCGCCGCAGCTGGGGATCTGGTGGGAGAAGAAGTTGCGCTCGATCATGTCCTGGGACCGGCCGTGCACCGTCTCGCCACTGCACACCGAGATATTGCCGCCACGGGCGATGTTGTCCAGAGAGGCGTTGAGCTGAAGCGCGGGCTTGCCGTTGGCGGCGCGGTCCTGGTTGATCAGGTTGAAGAGCTGCTGTTCGGCGGAGTTGGCGTCGAAACCGGCGGCCCTGGCCGGAGCCGGGCTGACGACGATGGCGGCCATGGCCAGCCCCACGGCGACCAGTAGAGCGACCGCTCGGGAGCGGGGGATACGGAGGGGAGTTGAGGCTGCAACCATGGCCGGCGCTCACGCTACTTGGCGGGTTTGACGGCTCCGCGCAGGTTGCGTGACGCGGTCGTGAGGGACCTGCGCCAGGTGCGTGACGACGGGGCTATGCTCCCCAAGGCCGCGTCCGCCCCGCTAGCTCAGTGGATAGAGCAACAGCCTTCTAAGCTGTGGGTCCGGGGTTCGAATCCTCGGCGGGGCGCCTCTCCCCTACTGCATGAGGAAGACGATGTGGCCCTCGATGTGGGCCCCGGAGCTGGCGTGTCCGATCTCGCGCGCCGCGCAGCTGGGGTCGCAGCGTACGGCGATGGTGCGGCCGCCGCCCTCGGTCGCCATGAGGAGGTCGCCGTCCTGGACCCCGGCGTCCTTGAGCGCGCCGGCCGTCAGCCGCAGCAGCGTGTCCGTCCCGGGCGAGAGCTGGTTTCCGCTGGCCCGGTCGGCGACGTAGGCGCTGCCACTGGAACCGATGAAGCCGAAGGGCACGAAGCCCGCGCTCTCGACGCCGACGTCCTGCCCCGAGGGCAGCCCGGAGTTCGCCACCACCTTGGCCTGACCGTTGGGGTCGATTGCGTATATCTTGCCGTCGAACTCACCGGGCCCAATCAGGTTGCCGCCGAACGAGCTGAAGCTGTTGGGGGCGATCGCCAGGCCTCCCTCGAACTTGGGCACCGTGGTGCCGATGCGGGTGACCTTGCCCTGGCAATCGACCGCATTGACGGTGGTGTCGTTGGCGCTGTCGCTGATCACCAGCAGGCGCTGGCCGAACTTACCCACGGTGTCGAAGACGAGCCCGTTCATGTCGTTGACGCCGGGGATCTTGGCCAGTTCGGTTGCCTTGCCGTGGGTGTCGATGTGGGTGATCCCCAGCGGCTGCGTCAGGCGCAGGGCAAAGGCCTGGTCGGTGCCGAAATCGCACCCCGCGAGATGGAGCCCCGGGGAGACCGCCAGGTAGGGCTCCGCGCCGGCACCGGTGAAGCCGTCCTGCCCCTGGGCGTACGGCTGGACCTGGGTGGCGTCGACCAGCACCAGTTTGTTGTTCGCCACCGCCATCATCCGCCCTGGCGTGCTCGTGCTCTGCACGTCGAGGATGCCGGGGATCTTCTTCCACTGCTCCCACACCGCAGTCTTGGGCTCTGTCGGGGCGTCCGGGGGGGCGGGCGGCGGGTGGACGAACTGGCGGTATGCCAGGTATCCGCCTCCGCCTAGCAGCGCCAGCACCAGGAGTGCCCCGACGGCGATGAGCAATCGCCGGCCACCCCCTCCCCCGTCGCTGGCAGCCGCCACGGGTGGCGGAGTGGCGGGCGGCACCGGGGGCCTCGGCCCCTGGCCTAAAGAGGGCGTCTCCTGGGCGAGGGCCCGGATGAAGGCGCTGGCCGACGAGTATCGCTCTTTCGGCTCGCGCGCCAGGGCCTTGACCACCACCGCCTCGACCTCGGTGGGAATCTCGGGGTTGATGCTGCGGGGCGGCGGCAGGGGGCCGGTCTGGTGGGCGATGACGACGCCCATAGGGGTGGGGGCGCTGTAGGGAACCCGGCCGGTCACCATCTCGTAGGCGACGATGGCCAGGGCGTACTGGTCGGAGGCCGGCTCAGGTAGTCCCTGGGCCTGCTCTGGAGCCATGTAGTTGGGTGTGCCCAGCACCATGCCCGCGCTGGTCACCTGGCGGTCCGCACTCATCATCCGGGCCAGCCCGAAGTCCGACAGCATCGGCGTGCCCTCGCGGGTCAGGAGTATGTTCTGCGGTTTGACATCGCGGTGGATCACGCCGCGTGAGTGGGCGTAGTCGAGGGCGGCGGCGATCGGGCGCAACATGTTGACGGCGTAGTCGGCGGGCAGCGCCGTGCCCAGCTGCTCGTCGAGAGTCCCACCGTCGATGAACTCGGTGACGATGTAGGCGCCACCGGCGAGCTCACCATAGTCGAACACCGCCAGGATGTTGGGGTGCCGCAGGCCCGCGATGTTGATCGCTTCCTCGCGGAACCGGGCCCGGAACGAAGGGTCGCCGGCCAGCTCGTCGGGAAGCACCTTGACCGCGACATAACGCGCCAGGGATGCCTGGTACGCCTTCCACACGATGCCCATGCCGCCCCGGCCGACGCGCTCGACCAGCGTGTAGGCCCCCAGTACCTGCCCCTCAGCTAGATCCACCCGCACAATGTATCGAATGGGCGTGAGCCAGGCTCAGGACTACATCGACCTCGTCGACTGGCGCCGCCGTGTTGGGGACCTTTACCGCCTCCAGGGCTCGAATGCCCTCACCGCCTTCCGAAGCGGTCGAGATGAGCTATTCCGGACCCACCCGCAGTCCCCGATTCCTGCGGCCGAGCGCGCCGCGTTCGCCGGCCTGAGCTATTTCAACCCCGACCCAGCGTTCCGCGTCACCACCCGGTTGGAGATGGCGGACAACGCCACCGATATCGTCATCGAGACCGGCGGCCCCGACGGCGACATCCACTACCGGACCGCGGGGCGGGTGGCCTTCGAGCTCGAGGGCCGGCCGTGCTCGCTCACCATCTTCTGGCTGGTCGGCTACGGCGGCGGGCTCTTCCTCCCCTTCCGCGACTCCACGTCGGGGAAGGAGACATACGGTGGCGGCCGCTACCTGTTCGACACCATCAAGAACACGTACGGGCTGGCGCTCGACATCTCAACCGGCAGCCCCGAGATCACGCTCGACTTCAACTACGCCTACAACCCTTCATGCGCCTACGACCCCGTCTGGGCCTGCCCCCTGGCGCCGCGGGACAACTGGCTGGAGGTCGCCATGACGGCCGGTGAGAAAATCTACGCCCATGACTGACCACCTCAACCCGTACTTCGAGCTGGTCGCGGGAGCGATGACGCCGTTTGTGGGGTTCTTCACCAGCTCCGCCTACAGCCGCCGCGCCGGGGAGCCGGGCATCAGCGACTTCGTCGCCGGCAACCCCCAGGAGATGGCGGTGCCCGGGTTCGTGGACGCGCTGCGCAAATGGATCGAGCCCCAGGACAAGGATTGGTTCGCCTACAAGCGGAGCGAGCCGGTGGCCACCCAGGCCGTGGCGGCGACGCTGCGCCAGGTCATCGGGCTGGAGTTCGAACCCGACGACATCGCGATGACCAAGGGCGCCTCGACGGCCATCGCCATGATCCTGCGAACGGTGGTGGGCCCGACCGACGAGGTCATCTACATCACGCCGCCCTGGTTCTTCTACGAGGGCATGATCCGCTACAACGGCGCCGAGCCCGTCAAGGTGCCGATGGACCGGGAGACCTTCGACATCGACGTCGAGGCCATCGCCGCCGCGATCACCCCCCGGACCCGAGCCCTGATCCTCAACACCCCCCACAACCCCACCGGGAAGATCTACACGCCGGCGCGCCTGGCGCGGCTGGCCGAGGTGCTGACGGCGGCGTCCGAGAAGAACGGCCGGCCCATCTTCATCATCTCCGACGAGCCGTACAACCGGATCATCTTCGACGGCAACGAGTTCCACAGCCCCACCGAGTTCTATCCCAACACCTTCCTTGTCTACAGCTACGGCAAGACGCTGCTCACCCCGGGCATGCGGCTGGGCTACATCGCGATGCCGCCCTCGATGCCAGATCGGGAGCGGCTCCGGATCGCGTTCCTGGTGACGGCCATGGCCGGCGGCTATGGCGTGCCCGACGCCGTGATGCAGTACGCGACGCCCGACCTGGAGAAGGTGTCCATCGATATCCCCCACCTGCAGCGCAAGCGTGACCGGCTGGTCGAGGCGCTGACGGAGATGGGTTACGAGACGCACACTCCCGAGGCCACGTTCTACCTGATGGTCAAGGCACCAGTGGAGGACGACATCGCCTTCACCGAGAAGCTGGCCGAGCACGACGTCTTCGTCCTCCCCGGGGTCGCGGTGGAGATGCCCGGCTATTTCCGGCTCTCGTGCACCGCCAGCGACGCCATGATCGACAACGCCATCCCCGGTTTCCAGGCGGCGATGGAGGAGGTGAAGGCGGGCGTCTGACCCCGCCGGGGTTCAGATCTGCCGGTAGATCTGGGCCAGGTTCCAGCTCTCGACGGCGCTGGCCGCCAGCACCGCGAGGATCAGCCCTGCAGCACTGGCCTGGGCGATCCGCGGCCAGCCGCTCGACTCGCCGCCCCAGAGCATGATTGCCGCGGGCAGCACCCCGATGCTCACCACCGCCACCAGCAGGTAGGGGTTGGGCGTGAAGAGCTTGCCGTTGACCGCCGCGAAGGCGGTGGCGCCGCCGAGGACCAGGACCAGCAGCAGGCCCGGCAACGAAGGGCGCCTCACGGATTGCCAGACAAGGTACCCCGCTACGGTGTAGACGATGGGGTACAGAACGATGCGATACCAGGCGTACCGTCCCTGGACCAGGACGTCGCCGATGGCGGTCATACCGGCGGCGTAGACGGCGACGGTGGTTGCCAGGAGCATCGGTCTGGGGCCCGTACGGCCGCGAACGATGATGGCCCCCAGGCCAAGCAGGCCCAGCAGCCACCAGCCGTCGTGGAAGGTCCGGCCGATACCGGCGTTGTCGCTGAGGAACTCGAAGCCAGCCATCAGCCCATGCCGGTGCGTCTGCCACTCGGCAAGCACCGCCAGCCACAGGTTGAAGTCGAAGAGGGCCCCGTAGACCGCGAACAGGCCAAAGCCGGCGGCGCCGGCGAGCACGCTGGCAGCCGCCAGCCACCAGCGCCCCGATGCGATGAGGACGACGGCCAGGCCCCCGGCGAGGACCACGCCGGAGACCTTGACCAGTGGCATCAGCAGACAGAGCGTGACCACGCCGCCGGTTTCGAGGCGCCCGCCCTCTCCGGTGTGGAGACGGTGCGCCAGGATCAGCCCGCCCAGCAGCATTGGCGCCAGTAGGGCTTCGGTCTCCACCTCCCGGCCCAGGAGGACGGCCCCGGGGGAGACGGCCAGCAGCACCAGCCCCACCATGCTGGCTCGGGATCCCAGTACCCGGCGCCCGAGGATGTAGGCCAGGTACATCGAGATGAGCCCCAGGACGATGGCGACCGGGCGAATCATGCTCAGGGTGACGTCGCCGAGGTCGCGGGCCCCGAGTAGATAGGCCCATCCCCCGACCAGCAGCGAGAACAGGGGCGGATGGTTGAGCCAGGGGTGCGTGAGGTTGTAGAGGTCGCCGTTGCTGTAGTGATAGACCTCGTAGTGGTAGGCGTTGAAGTAGTCCCAGGCGTAGGGAACGTGCTTGGTGATCAGGGTCAGCCCGGCCCAGCCGAACTGCAGCGGGTCCTGGTTGTCGGCCAGGACCGGCGCCAGGGTGAAATCGTGGAAGCGGAGTCCACCGGCCACGGCGATGATGGCGGCCACGCCCCAGATCTCCCAGCTCCGCCACCGCGGCGGCCGGCGCCACTCCTCGGTGGGATCCACGGCGGTCAACCGGGGCTGGATCGGCTGGGGGCTGAGCCCAGGACAACCCCCTGCGCCGTCGTCGGGTTGACGGCCTGCGCCTGTCTCCGACGCGCCTGCTGCCATTCGAGCGCCGGCCGCAGGTAGAGCCGGACGAGCAGGCCGCCCAGCATCATGACGAAGGCGCCGTAGATGATGGGCAGGCCGGGGGCGTATGTCACCTGCAGCCCCGTGTATCGCGCCAGGCGCGCAAAGCTGACCCGGTATCCCCCCGGTACCTGGACGGTCTGTCCCAGCAGCAGGCCGCCCTGCCATAGCGTCTTCATCTGGCTGACATCCAGGTCGTAGACGTTCTGGACGCGATTGGCGTGGAGGTCGCCCTGGAACAGGATCATGGAGATGGCCGGGTTATTGGGATTGGCGGTGCCGGCGCGCGTGTCCTGGCCGCCGCCCTGGAGGTCGGGCACAAAGAACATCCGCGCCCCTAGCTGCTGCCCCGGGGGCCCCGCCGCGGGCACCTTCATCACGCCGTTGGAGAGCTGGGGATCGCCAAAGAACACCACCGGCTGGTCATAGATCAGCTTGCCGGCCGGGTCGTAGACCTGGATGACGGGCGCCCAGCCATAGTTGGCCTGGTAGAACTTGACGTCGTTGTAGGCCAGGTACTCGTTGACGCGGATGTCCTTTTCGGCGACCTTTTTGCCCTGGTCGAAGACCTCGGTGTGGCTGACGAAGTCCGACGGCCGGCCGTCGTTGTAGTAGGTGGCGTTGAACTTGTCGACCTTGACCTCGAAGCCGCGGTGGGCCGAGGGGTTGAAGAGGACGCCCTCCTCGATCTGGTCGTATGAGGGCCGTGCCTCCACCACAGAGTCCCCCTCGACCACGTTGACGAAGGCGGTGAACCCGGCGGCAAGGTTGAAGAGCACGCCGAAGAGAAGGACGAAGAAGCTGAGATGGAAGACGAGGCTGCCGGCTTCGCCCAGGAACTGGGGGTTGCGAGGCAGCTTCTTGCGCCAGCGGCGGTAGAGGGCCAGACCTCGGGTGATGACGCAATTGCCAAGCGAGACGTACATCAGCACCACCGCTGCGATCAGGGGCCAGGATTCGTAGACAGCAAAGAAGCCCAGCCGGTCGAACCACGGGCCAAGAAGCGCGTGCGCCTGGATCCATCCGCTGGCGCGCTCCGGCTGGATGGCGCGCTGGGGCAGCTCGGTGGCGACGATGCTGAGGCCGGCGACGATCGCCAGCAGGATGACCGCGGTGCGCATCCGCGATAGGGACCTCCACTCGAGCCAGAGCCGGTGCTTGATCGCGTTGCCCGGGCTCCGCTCCCCTCCCCTGGCGACGCCGGTCATATCAGGTGCCTGAGCCCAGCCGGCCCGAACGGGTCAGTCCGTCGCAGGGACTCGTTCCTTCTTGGGGGCAAGCTTGCGCAGGACCGCCCGTATGGGGTCGAAGTAACGGTCGGCGACGCGCTCCTTCATGGGGATGATCCCGTTGTCGGTGATGTGGATGTGCTCGGGGCAGACCTCGGTGCAGCATTTGGTGATGTTGCAGAGGCCGATGCCAGCCTCGTCGTGGGTCAGCTCGGTGCGGTCGAGGATGTCCTTGGGGTGCATCTCCAGGCCCGCGATCCGGATCATGAAGCGGGGGCCAAAGTACTCGTCCTTGCCCTCATCGTGCTCGCGCAGCACGTGGCAGACGTCCTGGCACATGAAGCATTCGATGCACTTGCGGAACTCGATGACGCGGTCGATGTCCTCCTGCATCATGACGAAGGGCACCGGCTCGTCCTTGGCGTAGGTGAAGGGCGGGATCTTCTTGTTGACTTTGTAGTTCCAGCTGACATCGGTCACCAGGTCCTTGATCAGCGGGAAGGTCTTCATCGGATGGACGTGGATCTCCTCGTCGCCGAATTGGTCAACGCGCGTCTTGCACATCAGTCCGGGCTTGCCGTTGATCTCGGCCGAGCAGGAGCCGCACTTGGCCGCCTTGCAGTTCCATCGCACCGCCAGGTCCTGGGACTGGTTGGCCTGGATGTAGTGCATCGCGTCGAGGACCACCTGGCCGGGGACGTCAGGAACGTCGTAGGCCTCCTCCTTGCCGCCGGAGCTGTCGCCGCGAAAGACCTTGAATACCGCCATTCAGCTGCCCATCTACGCCTTGCCGACCTTGTTCTCGATCAGGTCAAGGATCTGGTTCTGTCCCTCGAGAATCTTGATCTGCTGCTTGGACATCTCGTGCAGCGCTATAAGGGTGTCGTGGTCGGACTCGGCGCGGGCGTCCTGGGCGACGGATATGACGTTCTGGCCCACCATGATCACGGCCAGGAGCACAAGCTGCAGGAAGGTGGTGCTGATCCACTGCACGTAGTCGTGCGGGGTGGCGACCACCAGCTGGATGCCGTTGTCGAAAGTGAGGCCGGGGAAGCCGAGGATGGCCAGCAGGGTGAAGATGTAGGCGCACCACATCGTCCCGACGCCCTTGGTGATGAGCACCGCCAGCCGGTCGTTGAACCGGCCCATCGGGCTGGTGCCGTGAATCTTGGCCCGCACCTCCTTGTGGGTGACCAGCTTGGGGTGGTGATCCTGTGGCGCCTGCCGGATCTGGTCGTCCCGAGCCTGGTGCTCGGGGCTGAGTGTTGCGCTCATTTGTTGGCCTCCCGGTGTGCGTTCACTGCCGGGTCGCCTGCAAAGCGGCCTGGCTCACCGCCGGCTTGTCATCGATAAGGGCCGCGAGCTCCGGCGGCATAGGCTCCGCGGGCCGCTTCTCCAGCTGCACCTCTCCATCCTTGAGGGTGCAGACGATGTTGACCTTGCCCCACTCGGGGTCCAGGTCGAGGTGGTCCAGACGCCAGTGGCTGCCCCGGCTCTCCTTGCGCTCGATGCCGGCGCGGATCATCGCCTCGGTGATCTCCAGCATGAAGCGTTGGTCGCGGCAGGCATGCCAGCCGGGATTGAACATCACCGACTCCGGGACGGCGAGGTCATCGAGCCGCGGCTTCAGCTCAAGCAGCTTCCTGAGCCCGGTCCCCAGGCCTTCGCCGGTGCGGGCCAGGCCGTTGTACTCGCCGTTGATCTCCTGGATCTCGGCCATGAACTGGAAGGGGTTCTCGCGCTTGCCGGCTTCGTATTTCTCGAATGGCTTCAGCAGCAGCCTGCGTTCCGCCTCGATGGCGGACTCGTCGACGGCACCCGCCCCTCGCTCTTTGGCGTAAGCGGCAGCCCCCTCCCCCGATCGCCGGCCGAAGACGAGGATGTCGGACAGCGAGTTGCCGCCCAGGCGGTTGGCCCCATGGAGACCGCCCGCCACCTCGCCGGCGGCGAAGAGCCCGGGGACGGTGGTCGACTCGGCCGTCTCCGGGTCGACCTTGATGCCCCCCATGACGTAGTGAATCGTGGGTCCCACCTCCATCGGCTCCTTGGTGATGTCGACGTCGGCGAGCTTGAGGAACTGCTCGTGCATGCTGGGCAGCTTGCGCTTGATGTAGTCCGCGCCCCGGTGGGTGATGTCGAGGAAGGCGCCGCCGTGTGGTGAGCCACGACCGGCTTCGACCTCCTTGTAGATGGAGCGGGCCACGATGTCTCGGGCGCTGAGCTCCATGCGGTCGGGGTCGTAGTCCTCCATGAAGCGCCGGCCCTCGCTGTTCTTGAGCCGTCCACCCTCGCCCCGGACCGCCTCCGTGACCAGGATCCCGCGCGCGCCCGGAGGCCAGATCATGCCGGTTGGGTGGAACTGGACGAACTCCAGGTCGATGAGCTCGGCGCCGGCCTCGAAGGCCATCGCCAGGCCATCCCCGGTCGACTCCCAGGAGTTGCTCGTGAACTTGAAGACCTTGCCCCACCCGCCGGTGGCGAAGACCACAGCCTTGGCCCGGAAGACGACGAAGCGACCGTCCTCACGACGGTAGCCGAAGATGCCCGCGACGCGGCCGTCCGCGTCCTGGATCAGGCGGGTCATGGTGTACTCCATGAAGACGTCGATGCCCGAGTGGATGCCCTTGTCCTGGAGGCTGCGGATCAGCTCCAGGCCGGTGCGGTCGCCGATGTGGGCCAGTCTTCTGTAGCTGTGGGCTCCGAACGGCCGCTGGTTGATCTTGCCCGCGGCGGTGCGGTCGAAGATGGCGCCCCACCGCTCCAGCTCCAGCACCCGGTCGGGCGCCTCCTTGGCGAAGATCTCCGCCATCCGCCAGTTGTTGAGCCCCTTGCCGCCCTTCATGGTGTCGGAGAAGTGGACCGTCCAGCCGTCCTCGGGGTCGACGTTGCCCAGCGAGGCGGCGACCCCGCCCTCGGCCATGACGGTGTGGGCCTTGCCCAGCAGCGACTTGCAGATCACGGCGGTCTTGACGCCGGCCTGGGCAGCCGCGATCGACGCCCGCAGCCCGGCACCGCCGGCGCCGATGACGATGACGTCGTAGTCGTGCGTCTCGTAGCGCTCGTCGAGGGTCATCGGCCTGCCCTCCCGCCCGCGGCTGCCAACGTCAGAAAATGATCCTGGGGTCGGCGATGATGCCGTGGACGAAGAGCCGGACGTAGACGTCGGCGCCCCATACCGTGAAGAGGCTGACCAGGGCGAAGAGCCCGTGGCGCTCGTTGAGGGCGGTGACCTTCTGCCAAAGGCTGCGGCGGGTCCGGGCCGTCCAGCTGCAGGAGTAGCAGTCGAGGCTGCCGCCGGCCAGGTGCCGGAAGGCGTGGCAGCCGAAGGTGTAGGCAGAAAGCATGAGTACGTTGACGCCCAACACCAGTGTCCCAAGCCCGATCATCAGGTGGCCCTTGCTGGCGCCTTCGTGGACCACGAACGCGTTGATGAAGTCAGCCAGCAGGAAGGCGACGTTGACGATCGCGGTGTACAGGAAGAAGCGGTGCAGGTTGTTGAACACCCATGGCAACGACTCTTCGCCTTTGTACCTGACCCGCTGCAGAATCGTGGGCGGCGGCTTGGCGCATGCAGGAGGCGCGAAGAAGGCGCGGTGATAGGCCTTGCGGTAGTAGTAGCAGCTGGCACGGAACAGCAGCGGAGACCAGACGATGTAGATCCCGGGGCTGATCACCAATGCGCCGATGGTGGCGGCGGGCAGCAGCGGCGAGAAGAAGGGTGACAGGTAAGGGTCGGCGGTGGCATTGCGGAAGTCGAAGAGCACCACCAGCAGCACGTAGATGCCGAAGAGCGTCTGGATGCCCATGAAGAACACCGAGTACGCCCACCAGGGAGCGTTGGTCACCTGGCTGGGAGGCTTGGTCTCCGCCGGAGGCGCGCTTATGGCTTCGGCCACTTTTTAACCTTGGCTCACCCTGTCTAGACGAATTCGGCGTTTGTTCCCGCGCAAGTTTAGCGGCGTTGCTATCATCCGCGGGGTCCGGCGCGATATCCGAGCGCGAGTTCGAGGTGTTGGAGGAAGCTGATGCGGAAGAAGATCACGGTCGTCGGCGCGGGCAACGTGGGCGCGACCCTGGTGCAGCGGCTGGCGGAGCGTGACTACGCCGACCTGGTGATGGTCGACATCGTCGAGGGCCTCCCCCAGGGCAAGGCTCTCGACCTCCGCGAGGCGGGCCCGGTGGTCGGCTACGACAGTTACGTCACGGGGACCAACAACTACCGGGACACCGCCGGCTCCGACATCTGTGTGATCACCTCAGGCCTTCCCCGCAAGCCGGGCATGAGCCGCGACGACCTGGTCGAGACCAACATGAAGATTGTTCGCGAGGTCACCCAGAAGCTGGTCAAGGTGTCACCAAGGACCATCTTGATCGTCGTCAGCAACCCGCTGGACGCCATGTGCCACGTCGCCCTCAAAACCTCGGGGTTCCCTCGTGAGCGCGTCATCGGCATGGCCGGGGTCCTCGACACGGCCCGTTTTCGCAGCTTCATCGCCGAGGAGCTGAGCGTCTCCGTGCGCGACGTCCAGGCCTACGTTCTCGGCGGCCATGGCGACACCATGGTGCCGCTGACGCGCTATACGACCGTCGCCGGGGTGCCGGTGGAGAAGCTGATCGAGAAGAAACGGTTGGCGGCCATCGTTCAGCGGGCCCGCGACGGCGGCGCCGAGGTCGTGGCCCTGCTAAAGACCGGCTCCGCCTTCTACGCCCCCAGCGCCGCGGTGGCCGAGATGGTCGACTCGATCGTGCTTGACCAGAAGCGCATCCTCCCCTGCGCCGCGTCACTCAAGGGGGAGTTCGGCTACCGGGGGCTGTTCATTGGCGTTCCCTGCAAGCTCGGAGCCAGGGGCCTCGAGGAGGTGGTGGCGCTCGAGCTCACGGCCCCGGAAAAGAAGGCGCTGGACAAGTCGGCCGGTGCGGTGAAGGAGCTGGTCGGCGTGGTCGACCGGCTGATGAAGAAGGGCTAAGAAGGCCCCCGCGGGGTGCGTAACGTGAGCTCCAGCCCGGGCAAGGAGTTCTCGATGAGCCCTGAGGGCAGCTTCCAGCTGGCCACGGCCCAGGAGTACTTCGGCGGCTGGCCGACGAGCCCGGGTGGTGACATCGTGATGGCGTTCCCGGTGGAGGGCTGGACGACCTCGGCGGCGGTGGTGTTGCGCCAGGACGCCGGCCAGGTGAATGGCGCCGTCCATGGCGCGGGTGCGAACGCCGAGCTTGCCTGGCAGCAGGCCCTGGCCACCGTGTCGCTGGACGTCGATGGGCGCGGATTCGAGGCGGTCGCCAAGCGAGATGCCTTCGTGGGCAACCTCTGGGCGGAGCACGGCAGGCTGCGGCCGGTCCTCTTCCATTCCCCATACGAGGCCGCCTGCGCCTTTGTCATTGGGCACCGCATCACCATCGCCCAGACGCGCAAGATCCGGGCGCGGATGGCCGAGGAGCTGGGCGCGGGAATCAACGCCGGCGGCCAGACCTTCCACGCCTTCCCCGCGCCGAGGGTGCTGCTTGAGCTCGACGCCTTCCCCGGCGTGGCCGCGTCCAAGGTCGATCGCCTCCATGCGGTTGCACAGGCGGCCCTCGACGGCGGTCTGCTCCGCCGGCGCCTGCTCGAGATGCCCGAAGCCGACGCGCTGGCCTACCTGAAGACGCTTCCCGGGGTGGGCGACTTCTTCGCCCAGGGAATCCTCAGCCGGGGAGCCGGCCTGGTCGACTTCATCACCGACGACGACCTCACGCCCCGAGCGGTGGAGCTGGCCTACGGGATGGACCACCGCCCCGGCCGGGCCGAGGTCCTCGAGCGCGCCGAAGCCTGGCGTCCATATCGCATGTGGGCGCTCGTTCTGCTCCACGTTTGGCTGCGCCGGCAGCCAAAGTCGGTGATCGGGCCGCGTCAGTTCGGACGGGGTGCCGGAGGGCCGCGCCGGCCCCAGGGAGCGGCCTAGAGCAGGCTCGACCTCTGCGCCAGGCCGTAGAGGATGCCGGGGAAGATCCCCAGCACCAGCGTCAGGATGCCGGCCAGCACTATCGCCGCAGTTGCCCAGGGGTCGGTCGCCGGGGCCACCTCGTCGCCCTCCGCGGCGGTGTAGATGACCAGCACCACGCGCAGGTAGTAGTAGAGCGAGATCGCCGAGGAGATGATGGCGATGATCGCCAGGGGGGCGTAGCCGGCCCGGATGGTGGCTTCGAGGACGAAAAGCTTGCCCATGAAGCCCACCGTGGGCGGGACGCTTGCCAGCGAGAGCATGAACAGGGCCAGCAGTCCACCCAGGACCGGCCGCCGCCAGCCGAGCCCCCGGAAGCTGTCCAGGCGCGCATTGTCGGAATCCCGGCCGGCGACCAGGCTGACCACGCCAAAGGCGCCGAAGGTCATCACCCCGTAGGCGGCGAGGTAGAACAGCCCGGCCGTCATCCCCGACGGGCCTGCGACCACCGCCAGGAGCAGGTAGCCGGCCTGGGCCACGCTGGAGTAGGCCAGCATGCGCTTGAGGTCCTCCTGGCGCAGGGCCCCGATGGCGCCAACCAGCATCGAGAGTCCTGCGACCGCGCCCAGCAGCAGCACCCAGCGCGAGTAGGTGGCGGCGAAGTCGATGACGAAGATGCGTAGGAAAACGGCCACCGCCGCGACCTTGGTGCCCACCGACATGAACGCCACCACCGGGGTGGGTGCGCCCTGGTAGACATCGGGGGTCCAGGTGTGAAAGGGCGCTGCTGAGGACTTGAAGGCGACCCCCACCAGCAGCAGCGCGATGCCCAGCATGCTGAACAGCAGGGGGTCACCGCTGAGGGTTGGCAGCACCGTCGCGATCCGCCCGACCGACGTGGACCCGGTGCCGCCATACAGCAGCGCCATGCCGTAGAGCAGGAAGCCGCTGGCGAAGCCTCCGATCAGCAGGTACTTGAGCCCCGCCTCCTGCGAGGGCTCGGCCTGGCGGAGGAAGGCGGAGAGCACGTACAGCGCGATCGAGAGCAGCTCGATGCCGAGGAAGATGGTGATCAGGTTGGTGGCCGAGACCATCA
The DNA here is from genome assembly GCA_035938265.1 of Candidatus Dormiibacterota bacterium. Taxonomy (GTDB): domain Bacteria; phylum Chloroflexota; class Dormibacteria; order DASZGP01; family DASZGP01; genus DASZHA01. The sequence continues at coordinate 2,650 of DASZHA010000035.1, read as the reverse complement.
GCGTCATCCCCGCCAACGCCGCCACCAGGAGAACGTAGAACTCGCCTTTGAGGATGCCCCGGCGGCGGAGGTAGCCCGGCGCCAACGCCAGTACCATCAGCCCGAGGGCAATGAAGACGACCTGGAAGAAGATGGCGAAGCCGTCGATGGCGATGGTGTCGTGGAAGAAGAGGTGGTTGACGCCGGGGGCGTTGAGCCCGCTGTTGGCGGCGGTCAGGTCGGCCCCGAGGGCGACGAGAAGGCCGGCCGCCGAGATCGCCCCCAGGGACGACTTTCGGTCGTCGGGAATGAAGGCGTCGGCCAGGAGAAGGACTAGGAAGGTGGCTCCCACCGCGACCTGGGCCACCAGGCCCCAGTCCGTAGCGGTCATGCCCCCGCCCCCAGGGCGCCCGCGATGGCGCCCACGCTGGCGTTGATGGCCGACACCAGCGGAGCGGGGTAGACACCGATCAGCACCGCCAGCGAGGCAAGCGGCAGCAGCACCCAGATGTCGTTGGCGGACAGCTCGGCCGCGGCAACCTCTCCGGTGTCATCGGCGCTGGGTGGCCCCGCCATCGTTCCCTGGAAGAAGCGAAGGGTGTACCAGGCCGCCAGCACCACCCCGGTGGCGGCCACCAGCAGCAGCCACCAGGAGCGCGTGTATGTGCCCAGCATGATCAGGTACTCGCCTACGAAGCCGTTGAGGCCGGGCAGGCCGAGGGTGGCCAGGGCGACGACAAGGAAGACCGCGGTCAGCGCCGGGGCTCGGCGGGCAAGCCCGGAGATCGCGCTCAGGCTGCGCGTCCCGAGGCGGGCTTCAAAGTGCCCCACGATGAAGAACAGGGCGCTGATCAGGATGCCGTGGTTGATCATCTGGAGCAGCCCCCCGGCGATCCCCGCCGACGTGAGCCCGACGATCCCCAGCGTGATGAAGCACATATGGCTCAGGCTCAGGTAGGAGACCATGCGCTTGGCGTCCTCCTGGCGCAGGGCGAGCAGGGCGCCGTAGACGATGCCAACCGCGGCGAGCGTCATCAGCAGCGGCCCGAAGCGTTGGGCCGAGGCTGGCAGCAGCGGGATGGCGACACGGTAGAAGCCGTATGGCCCGAGCTTGGAGACGACCCCCGCCAGCACCATTACCACCGGGGTCGGCGCGGACGTGTAGGCGTCGGCGAGCCAGCCGTGCAAGGGGAAGAGCGGGGTCTTGATGGCGAAGGCCAGGGCGAAGCCGAGGAAGGCCAGGTCGGCGGCGCCAAGACCCAGGACCAGGCTGTTGTTGGTCAGAGGCGTTTGGGCCAGCTGGTCGAGGGCGAAGCTGGTGGTGCCGGCGCCGTGGGCGGTGAAGATGACGAGGATGGCGACCAGCATCGCCAGCGACCCGGCCCCGGTGTAGATCATCAGCTTGATGGCGGCGTACTGGCGGCGGCCCTCCCCGTACATCGCGATCAGGATGAAGAACGGCACCAGCACCGCCTCCCAGAAGACGTAGAAGAGGACCAGGTCGCGGGCCAGGACGACGCCCGCGGTGCCGGTCTCGATGAGCAGCAGCAGGGCCACGAAGACCCGTGGGCGGTTGATTCGCTCGATGCGGGTGGCGAGGAGGGCGAGGAGCCCAACCAGGGCGCTGAGTGCCAGGAGGCTGGCCGAGACGCCGTCTGCCGCCAGGCGCAGGTTGAGGCCGGCCTCGGGAGCCCACGCCTGGGTCAGCTGCAGGGTGGTACCGGTGGCGGCCGTCTGCAGCACCACCATGCTGAGGGCGAGCTCCAGCACGGCCGCCACGATCGCCAGGGAGCGGGCCTGGTCCCGGGGCACCAGGGGCAGGATCACCGCCGCCACGGCCGGCAGCAGCAGCGCGACGAGGAGGATCACCGGAGCCCCACCCCGGCCACCAGCAGGGCCACCAGGACCGCCGCGGCGAAGATCATGGCGTACGCGCGCAGGTAGCCGCTCTGCAGCCGTCGGACCTGCGCCCCGGCGGCGGCGGCGAAGTCCGCCACCCCGTCTACGGCGCCGATGATCACCCGGCGCTCGAAGAACCGTAGGAGGGTGTTGCCGGCGACCCACAGCGGGCCGACCACCACGGCCTGGTAAAAGCGATCCCAGTAGAAGGCATGGCCGAGCACCGGCACTGAGCTTGTATCCGGCACACTGGCCGCGCTGGATGCCCTGACCTCCGGCCGCCCGAACCGCTGGTAGGCGATGCCAATACCGACCAGGACGACCAGCAATGAGAAAACAACGGCGATCACGGAGATCGCCAGGGACGGCTCAGGCTCGGCGCCGAAGACGTCCGCCGTGTAGTCGGTGAGCAGGTGCCAGAAGCCGGGCTGGATGACCAGGCCGGCCACTGCCGACAGCACGCAGAGGATCAGCACCGGGATCGCCATGACCGTTGGGGGGTCGTGCGGGCCGGTGGCCCGGGAGGTTTCTCGCCCAGGCGCCGCTTGCCCCGCAGGCTCGGCCAGGAACACCAGCCAGAACGCTCGCAGCATGTAGTAGCCGGTGAGGCCCGCCACCAGCGCCAGGGCGATGCCACCCAGCGGCGCGGCCGGCCCCGCGATCAGCCCGGCGCCGATGATCTCGTCCTTGGAGAAGGATCCGGACAAGGGAATCACCCCGGCGAGGGCCAGCGCCCCGACCAGGAAGACAGCACCCGTGACCGGCATCCTCC
>DASZHA010000034.1:0-7593 GCA_035938265.1 Candidatus Dormiibacterota bacterium | reverse complement strand
CCAATGCCCCCAGCCCCGTTCGGCCCCGTCGGCCCTGTTGGTCCCGTTAGCCTGTGGCTCGGTTGGTCCGTTGGCCCACTGGCCCAATGCCCCATTGGCCCTGTTAGTCCTGTGGCCCCGTTGGCCCCGTTGGCCCCGTCGGCCCCGTTGGCCCTGTTGGCCAGTTGGCCTGTGTCTCCGTTGGCCCTGCTGGCCCCGTTGGCCCGTTGGCCCGCGTCGGCCCTACGTCGGCCCTCAGCCCTCCCGCACCACCCGCCGCCCCTCGATCCCCGGTGGCACGCTGCCCGCCGGCAGCTCCACCACGGTGCGGGCCCCGAACACAATCGGGCTGACCCGCCAGGGCTTGAGGTCCCGCACCACCCGCTTGACCCGATTGTCCCGGTCCAGGAACACGGCGTCGATCGCGAAGCGCATGAAGAACATGTGGATCGAGTTGCAGGGCTCGATCCAGAGCCCCTCGCCGGCGGGCAGCGAGGCCCGGCCCATGAGGCCGACGAAGCGCTTCCAGGAGCTGTCGGCCAGGCTCAGCCGCTCGGCCAGGACCAGGCCGGTCTCGGGTTCGTGGAGGCGGGTCAGCTACTTCTGTCCGAAGACGATCAGGACCGCGGGGCCCATCAGCACGATGAAGAGCGTGGGGAAGATGAAGATGATCATCGGGAAGAGCATCTTCAGCGAGGCCTGGGCGGCCTGCTCCTCGGCCTTCTGGCGGCGCCGGCGGCGCATCTCCTCGGACTGGATCCGGAGCACCTTGGCGATGCCCACGCCCAGCTGCTCGGACTGGATCAGGGCCTGGATGAAGCTGTGCAGCTCCTCGACCCCGACGCGCCGCCCCATGTCGTCCAGGGCCTCCAGGCGAGGACGGCCGAGGCGGACCTCGTTGAGCACCTGGGTGAACTCCTCGGAGAGCGCGTTGCGGTACTTCTCGGTGACCCGCACCAGGGCCGCGTCGAAGCCCAGCCCGGCCTCCACCGAGATCGTCAGCAGGTCGAGGGCGTTGGGCAGCGCCAGGCGGATCTCCTTCTGCCGCTTCTGCACCTCCTGGCGCAGGTAGAGGTCGGGGAAGAGGTAGCCGCCGAAGCCGACCACCGCGCCCACCGCGACGGCGCCCAGGAAGCCGCCCAGGACCGGCAGGGAGATATGGGCGAAGGAGGCCAGCAGGTAGCCCAGCCCGCCGGTGACCAGGCCCACCACCACCTTGACCGAGATGAAGCCGTTGACCGTCAGGTTGCCGGGACGGCCGGCGAGCTGGAGCTTGTTCTGGATCGTGCTGATCCGGTCGCGGCCGGCGCGGGAGCTCATGAAGGCGCCCAGGCGCTCCAGGCCGGGGCGCAGGAAGCGTTCGCTGAAGGGCTGCTGCAGCTCGATCTCCTCGAGGGTCACCGTCTGGTCCCGGAACTGGGCCAGGCGGGTCTCCAGGAGGTCCTCGGTGGGGGTCATGGTGAGGCCCCGGAAGAAGATCAGGATGCCCAGGAAGAGGAGCAGGCCGAGCACTACGTACATGCCTCAGACCTCGATGGCGCTGATCTTGCGGATGATCGCGTAGCCGATGCCCATCATGATCGCCGCCAGCACCAGCATGCCCCAGCCCAGGGGATGCCGGAAGAGCGGGGTGATGTAGCTCGGGCTGAGGAAGGTCAGGATCGCGATCAGGGCGATCGGCAGGCCGGTGATGATGTAGCCCGAGGCGCGGGCCTGGGCGGTCAGGGTGCGGATCTCGCCCTGGATCCTGATCCGCTCGCGGATCGTGAAGGCGATGGTGTCGAGGACCTCGGCCAGGTTGCCGCCGACCACCCGGTGGATCTGCACCGCGGTGACCATCAGGTCGAAGTCGTCGGAGCGGATACGGGCGTTCATGTGCTCCAGGGCGTCGTCGACGGTGATGCCGAGGTTCATTTCCCGCACCGCCCGGTTGAACTCCTCGGACATCGGCACCGGGGCGCTCTTGGCGATGGTCGACATCGCCTGGGCAAAGGAGTACCCGGCCTTGAGCGCGTTGGAGAGCAGCAGGATGGTGTCGCCGAGCTGGTTGTTGAGGGCCCGGGAGCGCTTGCGCTGGCGGTACTTGACGTAGAAGCCGGGGACGAAGAAGGCGCCCACCGCGAAGAGCAGCGCGACGACGAACGTGTGGTTCACCAGGTAGGTCAGGGCGAAGGTGCCGGCGACCGCCGCGCTGATGATCAGGGCGTACTCCGAGACCCTCAGCTTGAGGTCGGCGCGGGCCAGGTTGTCGGCCACCCGCGAGGAGCGCGGCCGGCTGGTGAGGAGCCGGTTGAAGGCGTCCATCGCGCCGGTGAAGACCTCGCGCGGGTTCTGCGGCCCCTGCGCCGCGGGCGGCAGGTACTCGTCGTTGAAGTCCTCGAAGGCCGGCGCGGTCGGCGAGGTCGCGCCAATGAAGAAGAGCAGCACGCCCACGAAGGCCGCCCCCGCCAACACGTAGATCATGGCTTCACCTCGTCAGGCGCCCGGGCCGCTGGTGGGCTCGAACAGGGAGATCGGCAGCTCCTCGCCAGATTCTACGAGGTGCTCCATGCATTGGGGAATGATTCCCGTCGCCGTGAAGTAACCCTTCACCCGGCCGTCGGCGTCGACCCCGAGCTGGCGGTACTGGAAGATGTCCTGGATCTTGATCCGGTCGTTGGGGTCGAGGCCCACGACCTCGGTCACGTTGACGATCTTGCGGGTGCCGTCGCGCATCCGGGACTGCTGGACCACGATGTGGATGGCGGAGGCGATCTGCTCCCTGATGGCCCGCGAGGGCAGCTCGGCGCCGGACATCAGGACCAGGGTCTCGAGGCGGCTCATGGTGTCCAGGGGGTTGTTGGCGTGGACCGTGGTCAGCGACCCGTCGTGGCCGGTGTTCATGGCCTGGAGCATGTCCAGCGCCTCGCCGCCGCGGCACTCGCCGATGACGATCCGGTCGGGCCGCATCCGGAGGCAGTTGATGACCAGGTCGCGGATGCTGACCCGGCCCCGGCCCTCGACGTTGGCCGGCCGCGACTCCAGGGTGACCACGTGCTCCTGGCTGAGCTGGAGCTCGGCGGCGTCCTCCACGGTGACGATCCGCTCGTCCTCGGGGATGAAGCTGGAGATGACGTTGAGGGTGGTGGTCTTGCCCGAGCCGGTGCCGCCCGAGACCAGCACGTTGAGCCGGGAGCGGACGCAGGCCCGCAGGAACTGGGCCATCTCCCGGGTCAGGGAGTTGAAGCGGATCAGGTCGTCGATGTCCAGCTTCTCGGCCGAGAACTTCCGGATCGTCATGGTCGGGCCGTTGAGCGCCAGCGGCGGGATGATGACGTTGACCCGGGAGCCGTCTTTGAGGCGGGCGTCGACCATCGGCGAGCTCTCGTCGACGCGGCGGCCGATCGAGGAGACCACCCGGTCGATGACCTGGAGCAGCTGGCCGTTGGTCTCGAAGGTGATCGGCGAGAGGGTCAGCTTGCCGTGCTGCTCGACGTAGATCTGGCGCGGGCCGTTGATCATGATCTCGGAGATGTCGGGGTCGTTGAGGAGCTGCTCCAGCGGGCCCAGGCCGAGGACGTCGTTGACCAGGGTCTCGACCAGCCGGTTGCGCTCCGGCCGGGGCAGCGGCATGTTGCTCTCGACCAGGACCTCGTTGACCAGCTCCTGGATCTTGGCCACGATGTCCTCGCGCTGGGCCCCGTCCTGGTCCTGCATCTCCTCGACCAGGCGGGCGTGGACCCGCGACTTGACCTTGGCGAACTGGGCCTGCTGGGGGCTGGGCCGGGGGGCCACGCCGCCGGAGCGCTGCCCGGGCGGGTTGTTGCCGCCCTGCCCCGGGCGCCGCTCCGGCGCCAGCGGCGGGGGCTGGGCCGGACCCGCGCCGCCCGCGGCGGGGGCGGCCGCCTCGGGCGCGACCCTGGCGGGCAGCGGCGCCGGCGCCTCCCCGGCGGCCAGGCGGCCGATGGCGGGACGGTCCCCCTCCTCCCCAGCGGCCTTGCGCTGGACCCTTTCGAGCAGTGACATCGGTGTCTCCTAACGCCTTCCGAATCGGCGGCGGCCGCGCGACGCCTCGGCCGCCGGGGTCAGCGGGCGCTCCGGCAGGAGCAGCCCCACCAGCTGGCGCAGGCGCTGGCTGGCCTCGACCTCGGGGTTGGAGACGGCGAACGGGGTGCCGCGGTTGATCGAGTTGATGATGGTGCGGGGGTCGTGCGGGATCTGGACCGCGATGGGGAACTTGAGATGGGCTTCGATGCTCTCCTTGTTGAACTCAGTGTGCGCCTCGCAGCGGTTGAGCACGACGGTTATCCGCTCGGTGCCGATGGCCAGGGTCTCGAAGAGCTTGAGGGCCAGCTTGGCGTTCTTCACCGCCGGGATGCTCATCGCCGTCACCAGGATCACCCGCGAGGCCTGGTCGAGGGCGGTCAGGGTGATGTCGCCGAGGTGGGAGCTGGTGTCGACGATGACGAAGTCGAACATCGTCTTGAGCACCGCGAAGATGGCGCTCACGTGCTCCGGGGTGACCAGGTCGGCCAGCTCCGGGCTGGGCGGGGTGGTCAGCACCCGGACGTCGTTGGGGGCCACCGCCATGATCTCCCGGACGAAGTCGCCGTCGAGGACCTCGACGTTCTCGATCAGGTCGGTGATGCTCTGGGTCTGGGGCAGGTTGAGGAGCACGCCGATGTCGCCGAACTGGAGGTCGAGGTCGACCAGGGCGACCCGGGCGCCGGTCTCCTTGGCCATGCTGCAGGCCAGGTTGACGGCGATCACCGACTTGCCCACCCCGCCCTTGCCGCCGTAGAGCACGATCAGCTCGCCGTTCGCCACCGCCCGGAAGGCGGGCTCGACGGCGGGCGGGGCGGTGGCGCCGTCGGTCGCCGCCGGGGCTTCGGCGACGGCCACCGCGGTGGCGCCGGCGGTCTCGGCCGCGACGTCGGGGCCGGCGTCCTCGGGCGGGGCCTCGGTCGGGGCGGCGGCTTCGGCGGCCGGCGGGTTGCCCCGGCTGTAGGTCTCCTTGCGCTGCTCCAGCTGGTTGACCCGGCGGATGCTGGCGATCAGCTCGTCGCCCGAGAAGGGCTTGATCAGGAACTCCCGGGCCCCGGCCTGCATGGCCCGGCGCAGGTAGTCGCGCTCGCCCTGGACGGACATGATGATGACCGGCGAGTTGGGCGACTCCGAGGCCATCACCTCGGTCGCCTGGATGCCGTCCATCTCCGGCATGTTGACGTCCATCAGGACCACCGCCGGGTGCAGCCGCTTGGCCTCGTCGACCGCCTCGCGACCGTTGGCGGCGGTGCCCACCACCTCGATGTCGTCCTCGAAGGAGAGCAGCTTGCGGAGGTTGTCGAGGGTGCTGGAGATGTCGTCGACGATCAGGACTTGGATCTTTTCAGCCATGGCCGCATCCGAGGCTGGGGCGGGGGGCCCGAAGGCCCCCACCCCGTCAGCTCGACGCTCCTCGCACTCGGGCTAGAACCCGAACTTGGCTTTGAACTTGTTGGTGTCCACGCCCTGGGTCGTCGGGCCCGAGGGCACCGGCTTGGCCGCGTCCAGCTGGGACGTCAGGGCGTACTTCCAGGTGCCGTGGGCGAACATGAACATCATCAGCTCGGCGTCGTCGGGGCTGACGTAGACGATGTAGCTGCTGGCCACGCCCTGGGTGCTGGGGACGCCGACGGCGCCGACGCGCTGGATCACCACGTCCTGGAAGGTGACCTTGTCGGTGGGCTTGTCGGCCGGCTCGAAGATGATGTCGACCCGGTCACCGGGCTGGATGAAGCCGCCCACGGTCTGCAGCTCGCCACCGGCCGGGACGGAGATCGCCAGCTGGCCGGAGGGGATGTCCAGGTAGGGCTTCTTCTGGGCCTGGACCGCGCCCACGGTGGCCACCAGGACGCTGGTGGTCAGCGGCATGTTCTTGGATATGGCGACGTTGGCGAACTGCCCGATGGGGTCGGTGCAGGTGCCGGCGGCGGCCTTGGGGTCGCACTTCTTGGCGCTGGTGAAGACGTTGACCGGGACCTGGTCGGGGGCGTACTTGACGGTCGTCACCAGCTGCTCGGAGATCTGGGTCCCGACGGGGATGTCGACCGCCGCCACCACCACGTCCCGGGTGCGATCCGCGGACGGCCCGCTCGACTTGCCCCCACCGCCGACCACGAGCACGAGGATGAACGCCACGGCGGCGACGATGATCCCGAGGACCATCAGCAGCCGGTTGCTTCTGGGCTTGACTTCAGTGGCCACTAGATGGAGACCTCCTTGCTGCTACGACCGCTGGCTCGCTGAGGCATTCGGAATCTGAGGGCGACCCGCCGCCGGTTGTTACTGGCTTGCACAAGATACGTCAGGCGAGGCCAAAAGAGAAAGGGCGTTCGCTTACGCCAGGGCATCTTTACAGGAATCAACGGCAAAAAGAAGAGGGAGCCGGGCGAACCCGGCTCCCTCCAACCCTGCTTCGGGGACTTCGGCTAGCCGCCGAGACCGCCCGAGATGTTGCAGAAGACGTTCTTGACCTGGTTGCCCAGGAGGATGAGGACGACGATGACGACGACCGCGATGAGGACCAGGATGAGGGCGTACTCGACCATGCCCTGGCCTTCCTCCTTGTGGAGAAGCTCGCGGAGCTTGAGATAAAGGCTGCTAAGCAAAACGATCACCTCCTTTCCGGCCGTCCCCATGAAGGATCACGGGGGACCAGTTCGATGGGGCTCATTTTGTAGCACCCAGGGGGTGGGACGCACAAGGGGTGGGGCAACAGAGCGGTCACAATCCACCGCCGAGCTTCCGGGAGGCTACTCGAGGCGGACCTCGATGCGGATCTCGGTGCCCTTGCCGGGCGTCGACTTGATCTCCAGGGTGCCGCGCTCCAGCTCGGCGCGCTCGCGCATGCTGATCAGGCCGAGGTTGCGGTTGCGGGCCAGGTTGGACTCCACCTTGCTCATGTCGAAGCCCTGGCCGTCATCGCGGATCACGGCCAGGACCCGGTCCTTGCCAAGGTTGAGAGTGATCTCCGCGGTGCGCGCGTGGGCGTGCTTCTGGACGTTGGTCAGCGCCTCCTGGATGATCCGGAAGAGGGTGCCCTCGGTGTTGCCGCCGAGGCGGCGCTCCTCGCCGACCACGTTGAAGCGGGTGGTGAACCCGTACTTGTCGCCGTACTCCTTGATGTACTTGCGCAGGGTCGGCACCAGGCCCAGGTCGTCGAGGGTCATGGGCCGGAGGTCGAAGATCAGCTGCCGGGTCTCCTCCAGGGCGTTGCGGACCGAGTTCTTGAAGTCCTGCAGCTCGGAGAGCATCTGGTCCGGGTTGCGGCCCACCAGCCGCTCCAGGATCTCGGCCTGGAGGACCAGGTTGCTCATCGACTGGGCCGGGCCGTCGTGCATGTCGCGGGCGATCCGCATCCGCTCCTCCTCGATGATCTGGAAGACCTGCCGGGAGGCGTTGCGGAAGGTCACCGCCTCCTCGTCGGGGGAGTGGACGGCGGCGTCCCGGGCCGCCTCGGCGACCAGCTGGAGGTCCTCGCGGAGCGCCCGCAGGCGGTCCTTGGCCTCGGTCCGGCGCTCGCCCAGCTCCTCGTAGCGCTGCTCCGCCAGGGCCAGGGCGGTGGTCGCCTCGGTGAAGTCCTCGAAGACCTTG
>DASZHA010000033.1:0-33750 GCA_035938265.1 Candidatus Dormiibacterota bacterium | reverse complement strand
AGGTCAGGGTGAAGGACGAGGACGCGATGAACAGCCGCTCCTTCCAGGGCTGCTGGAAGTGGATTCGGTAATGGTGCCCGATCGCCTCGTGGCGGCGAAGGTGGGGCATCAGCTGATGATCGTGGCGCCCTTCCATGAAGGCTTAGCGTACACGGACGCGGTCACAATACCTCGCATGCAACAGCGCCAGGTCCGGGTCGACACAGCGACCCACCAGGTGGTCGATATAACCGACGAGGTCGCTGCCCTGGTGGCCGAAACCGGCGGCGACGGCCTGGTCAACGTCTTCGCCCAGCACGCCACCTGTGGCCTGGCCCTGATGGAGACGGGCAGCGGCTCTGAGGCTGACCTGGTGGCGGCCCTGGAACGCATCCTGCCGCGAGATGCCCCCTACCGCCACAGCCATGGCTCACGCGGCCACGGCGCCGACCACCTGCTCCCGGTGCTGGTCTCGCCCTCGCTGACGGTGCCGGTTCGAGCCGGCCGGTTGCAGCTGGGGACCTGGCAGCGCGTGGTGCTGGTCGACCTCAACCGTGACAACCCCCAACGGCAGGTGCTCGTCTCGCTGCTCCCGGGTTAGCCCTCACTCAGCGGGAAAGGGCCTTGCTGGGGTTGGCCCGGCGCCAATCCTTCCAGTCCGCCCGTACCGTGTCGCTCATCGTCCGCGCGGCGCGGTGCAGCCAGCTCGCGGTGCGACCCTTGAGGTCACGCTTGACCGCAGCGATGGCGGCGTGGCTGCCGAGGTGGACGTTGCCCGTCTCCCATCCCATCGCCCGCAGCAAACGGAACTCATCCCGCTTCTTGGCCAGCTCACTGAGCTCGATGCGGCTGCAGTCGGGACTGATGCGGCGCAGGATCCAGCCGGCCTCGGTCTTCCAGAACGGGTCGGCACAGCGCACCGCCCGCTCCAGGGTGGCCTGGTAGAGGCTGGCGCCCGCCGCCTCGTCGGGGCGCGCCCATTCCCACGCGGACAGAGCCATCGACTTGGCCTCGCGAGCGACGAGGGCGGAGTGCAGCTCGGCCCTGGCGACGATACGCTGCCTGCCCAGGCTGCCCACACCGCTGCGACGACGGGAAAACCGGGGCGGACCGGCGCCCTTGGGCAGGTCACGTTTGAGCGCCTTCTCCGCGAACGGGGACACGTTGGTGGCCGCCGGGAGCGCGGTGATCCGGGCCCAGAACCGCGCGGGGTCGCGCAGGTCATTCCACGCGATCCGCCTCAGCCAGCGATCGCGTTCCGCCAGCACGAAGGGGAGGCCGCCGGCGTCGAGGCACTCGGCGTAACCGGCCAGGATCGCCGAGGCGGCCTCGCGCCCCGGCAAAGACAGGTGACCTTCGGCGGTCGCCATCCGAGCGCTGGTTGCCAGGCGGACCAGGTCGATCGTGTAGGGCATAAGGTCGGCCTCGTCGAAGTCGTTGATCCCCCAGACGAGGCGGCCTTCGATGTCGCGCCAGGTGCCAAAGTTCTCGACGTGGAGGTCGCCGACGGCGTTGAGCCGGGGGGCGGCGGCGTCTTCGGGCATGATCTCCGGCCAGACCTGGGCCCAGCGGTAGAACGTGCCCCGCAGAAAGACGAAGGGGTCGACCGCCATCAGCTCGTGCTTGTAGTCCAGGTCGACGCGCACCAGGTCGATCTGCTGGCCCAGCCAGCGCTCGAAGGCGCGGGTGGCGCCGGCGATGTCAGTCGTGGGCATTGTCTCTATCGGCGTCGTGCTTGTGCATGAATCGGTCTTCGACTTTTCCGATCGCGATGAGGGAGATGACGGTGACCACCGTCGCCAGGATGGCGAGAACGAACAGCCCGAAGCCGCAGGTCATCCCGACGGCGGCGGCCACCCAGGTGGAGGCCGCGGTGGTCAGGCCCTTGACGATGTTGCCCTGGTGGAGGATGGCCCCGGCGCCCAGGAACCCGATGCCGGTCACCACCTGGGCGGCGATGCGGGTGGGGTCCGTCACGTTGCTGGCCAGCGCTACACCCAGGGACGTGAAGAGGCAGGAGCCCATCGAAACCAGGATCAGCGTCCGCAGCCCGGCGGGGTGACGGCTGAACTCCCGCTCCACCCCAATTGCCGCCCCCAGCAGCACGGCCAGCAGCAACCGCAGGGCAAGGTCGAACTGCATGCTAATTTGAACGGTCATAGCCGTGGCGTCATTATCGACAACGGGCCGTCCGCGATGGGCGGGGGCCCGACGAGCCCTGAAGTTGCTGGGGACGGGGAGCCTTGTCCTCCTCTGTGTGGTGCCCGCCACCGGCGCCGCGCCACCACCGGTCGGAGCGCCGGCGCCTCACCCTGCCGTCGCTGTCGCCGCCGAGGCGTCTCCATCATCGCCCAGCAGCCCGCTGCCAACCCCCAGCGGCCCGCCTCCGTTGCCGGTGATCCGCGTCGACACGTCGCTGGTCGACGACACCGCCCATCGCAGCGGCGCCCCCAAGGTTGTCTCCGCGGCCGGCATCCTGGTCGACATCGACAGCCAGGAGGTCCTCTGGCAGCACAATCCCGACGAGCGCCGGGCCCCGGCCAGCACCAGCAAGCTGATGACCGCGCTGGTCACGCTGTACAACTTCCCGATGAGCCAGGCGGTGACCGTCTCCCCGCCGGCGGCCAACCGCGACGGCGTCGAGACCAAGATGGGCCTGCATGCGGGCGAGACCTTGACGGTCAAGGAGCTGCTCACCGGGATGCTGGTGGTCAGCGCCAACGACGCCGCCATGTCGATGGCCTATGACACCGTGGGCATGGACCGCTTCGTCGCCACCATGAACGCCCAGGCCGACGCCATGGGGCTGCATGACTCCCACTTTGTCAACCCCTCGGGCTACCCCGACGACCCAGCCGAGGTCTCCTCCGCCCGTGACCTGGCGGCGATGATGATGGTGGCCTGGAAGTACTTTCCCGTCTTCGACGAGCTGGCCGGCGTCCGCGGCGACCTGACCCTGCCTGCCACCCCGACGCACCCCGCCTATCCGATGCACAACGTGATGTCCCGGATCTTCAGCTACTACCCCCCCACGGTGGCGGGCAAATCCGGCTTCACCGACGCCGCCGGCCCCTGCGTGGTCACTGTCGCCACCCGCGGCAACCACCACCTGGTCCTGGTCCTCCTCGACGCCGAGGCTATGGTGCGCGACAACGGACCGCTCCTGGACTGGGGCTTTGTCCAGGAGGGCCTGCCGCCGCTGATCGTGCCCTCCCCCAGTCCGTCGCCGGGGGCATCGGCCTCACCCTCGCCGAAACGCGTCCGCTGAAGGCGGGCTCAGCCGATTCCCTGTCGCCGACCCCGAGCGGCTACGACTTGCTGTCGTACTTGAATGACAGGTTCAGCCGGGTGCGGTAGGTCTTGACCTTGCCACCCTCGATGGTGACGTCGAGCTTGACCACCTCGGCGATGCGGAGGTCACGCAAGGACTTGCTGGCGGTAGCCACCGCGCTGGCGGCGGCGTCCTCCCATGACTTCTCGCTGACGCCGATGATGTCCGTGACGCGATAAACGCTGTCTGCCATTCGACTCCTCCCAGGTGATTTCTTGCCGTAGTGCCCGATTTTGGCACAGGCCTAATCCGGGCGTCGCCTCAGGTCGATGCGCAGGCAAATTTGCCGCTCACATGCAGCCCGCTGGTGAAGTTGGTGTCGATGTCGCCGGACCGGTGGTCGTCGGCGATCGTGAATCCGCCGGTGTCGCCCAGGTAGTCCAGGTTCTTGGTGTGGACGGCGATGTTGATGGTGCCGTCATCATTGCGGGCCGGGTATTTCCCTGGCCCCTTGTCGTTGACCAGGGTCATGTAGATCGTCACATCGATCCCCGACAGGCTGGCGCTCAGGGCCGCGTTCCACTGGCCGTTGGAGCCGCCACAGCTGGTGACCGCCTTGCTGATCTTGCCGGCGATCGCGCCGTCAAGGGTCAGGTCCTGGTCGATCGGCAGCCTCGACTGGGCCGAGGTCGCGCCCTGGTTGTTGACCGGCGACCCGCTGGCGGTGGGAGCCGCCTGGGTCACCGCGCTGGGGCTGGGGCTGGCGCCGGCGAAGGGATTGAGCGAGTCAGGCGAGCAGGCGGAGACCAGGACCGGGGCCACCAGCGCCGCGAGGATGCCGGCTAGGCCCCGCCCGTGGACAGACGAAAATCGCTCCAAAGCAATCACCCGCCGCTGCAAATTCGTACCCGGCATTATGGTGCATCGGCGCTGTGTTTATATCTACTCTGACTTTTCGCGCCCCCTGCTCACTGCGTCGACCACGCACCCATTCACGACACCGGAGGAGATGCCCTCGTGTACAAGAAGCTGCCCGTCCTGGAAGAGAAGGGATTCGTCATTCTCAAGGATTACGACGGTCCGGAGATTCCTGAAAGCGAGTTCCGGAGCCTCGAGTTCGTCGATTGGAAGTCGGGTGGCGACACCAATTTCGCCCCCATCGCATCGGCCTTCGGCGAGATGGAGTGCCATGGCTTCTGGGACCACGGCAAGCCCGACAAGGGCGGGATGTGGACCAAGAACCGCGAGATCTGCCCTTCGCTGGTGGAATACGTCGAGAACATCGGCGCCAACTTCGGCCGCGTCCGGGTGATCGAGCTGAAGCCCTACACCAGTCGAGAGGACGTCCTCAAGCAGATGCACCTGGACGACAACAACCGCCTCAACCCCGATGGCGAGGGCTGGGTGGTCCGCACCTGGCTCGAGCTCACCGACCACCCCGACTCCTACATGGTCCTGCGCGAGGACAAGGGCGATCCCGCCACCGAGTCGCGCATCCCCACCATCAAGAACCGCCAGGTGGTGATCGACACCGAGCGGCTGTGGCACGTCGTCTCCCACGTCAGCTCAGAGCCGCGCTACGCATTGATCACGTCGCTGGAGAGCGGTCCCGAGCTTGACGCCTGGATCCAGAGCCAGCTGCCGGTGCCAGCCAGGAGCTAACCCCCGCCTGTGCCGCACCGGCTAAGCGTCTAGCCTGTTTACTGGCGGTGCGAGGTAGGAGGGCGAGCGCAGCGAAGTTGGCTGGAGAAGAGGGGACAGCGGTCTGGCGAGAGCCGGCGAGAGGCGGGATCCCCGATCCCCGCGTATTTCAGCTTTCGCCGGACGACTTTCAGCGCGTCTTTGAAGCGGGCAAGTTCCCATTGCCGCCTCTGAGCCACCTGACCGGCACGATCTTCCGGGACGGTGACGACGAGCGGACGCTCTGGGAGATGCCTGCCAGCCCCTGGTGTCTCTCGTCCCAGGACGTGATCCCGGGCGGCCTGCTGGGCGTGGTCGCCGACATGGCCCTGGGGTCGGCGCTGAGCCGCCGGGTTAGGACCCTGTTCAGCACCTCGGAGATGTCATTCGCCTTCGTCCGGCCGGCAACCGCGGCAAGTGGCGTCCTCACCGCCGAGGGACGGTTCGTCAGCCTGACCGGCCGCCTGGGCCTATCCGACTGCACCATCACCGACAGCGACGGCGAGGTGATCGCCCGCACCACCGCGCGCAATGTCACTGCCGGCGCGATGCCGGCCAGCGACAGCCCCTTCGACGCCTCCGACCCGGCGGCAGTCGATGCCCTGATCGAGTCCCTTCCAAAAGTCCCCGACGTGCCCAAGGACCCCCCCGATCCGCACCTGCGGCCGGTGGTCGGCGAGGTCTTGGCGCGTGACACGTGGGAGCGCCTGGGTGGGCGCCATGTGCTGGAGGGGCAGATCGCGGGCAGCCTGCCGATGCCACCCATCCACCACCTGACCGGCATCCGGCCGACCGCCGTCGGCGACGGCGAGGTCGACTTTGCCATGCCGGCCAGCCTCTGGCTAACCAGTGGATTCGGTATCGTCCAGGGTGGCTTCGTCGCGTTCCTCGGCTACTCCGCCCTGGCCTCGGCAACCCAGACCACAACCGAGCCAGGTATGGCCCACGTGCCGGTCGACCTCAAGGTCAACTTCCTGCGGCCGGTGTTCGCCGACCCTGAACTCGGCGAGCTCACCGCCCACGGCCACGTGGTCCACCGCGGCCGCACTCTGAGCGTCGCCGACGCCGAGGTCCGGGGGATCGACGGCAAGATGGTGGCGGTTGCCCGGGGCACGTCGATGGTGCTAGCGGACTCCCCCGCCACCGGCTAGCCCAGGCTCGACCTCAAGGCGAAGTAGGCCAGCAGGGTGTAGCCGGCCGCCGACCCGTCGCCGTGTCGCCATAGCATCTTGCCCAGGTGTGCCCCGGGCGAGACCTCGACCAGCTCGTCGCGGATCGACCGGATGATGAGGCGGGGATTGGCGGCAACGGGGTCGTAGTCTATGACCAGGACGTCGACGTCGGGGTCGAGCGCCCCCGGCTCCACCCGGGTGTCGAAGTCGAAGCCGCTGATCCGATCGGTTGCCGGGCGCATTGGGTACAGCGGCCAGACCAGCTTCGCCGGCCAGCGAGCGCTGCGGAGCATGAGGTTGTCGCCACCGGCGGCGGCCGCGTCGAAACGCTTGCCCGCCCACGGCAGCCACATCGCGGTGATGCCGGCCAGGGCGCGGTCGATGGCAGGGTTGAAGACAAAGCCCACCAACATCCCCTGAGTCGGTCCGTCGATGCCCACCGAGGGCGTCCCCGACCGGAACAGCCGGCTCAGCTCCTCGGTGGCGCCGGTGCGGTCCGTCTGGATCCGCCGGCCCGCCTCCGCGAACCAGGCCCAGGTCTCGGTCTGGGCCGCCTCCGGGTCATGGCGCGAAAGCCGCTGGAGTCGTTCCAGGCGCCCGTCGAAAGCGCTGGTGACGCTGTGGGCATTGGCTCGGTTCGACGTGGTGGCGGTCGCCATGGACATTCCTCCTGTTGGCGCTGCGAATGAGAAACAGTATCCTTTCTCTATCCCTCCTATGTCAAGTCGCACCGACTACCCCCGGATCGCCCCCGACCTGCTGTCCCTGATGGCGGCGGTATCGCTGAAGGACGTTGCCGGCCAGGTCCCCGACGCCCTCCCCCGCCACCGCCACAGGCTCTCCCGTGAGACCGTCCGCGCCTCCCAGGTGATGCGCATCCTCGCCGCCACCGTCGAGGTCGTCGCCGCCCGAGGCTACTTCGGCACCACCGTGGGGGCGATCGTCGAGGCCGCGGGGGTATCGACCAAGACTTTCTATGGGCTCTACGCCGACAAGGAGGAGGCCTTCCTCGCCGCCTACTCCGCGCTCGACGTCGTGATGGAGCGGATGCGTGAGGCGGCGCTGGCCCAGACCGAGCCCAGGGCGATGCTGGAGGCGGGACTGCGCGCCTTCCTCGAGACGCTCGCCACGGAGCCGGGGGCAACCCGGATGTTCGTGGTCGAGGCGACCGCCGCCGGGCCCCGTGTCCTGCGCCGCCGAGCCCAGGCCTACCACGACTTCGCAGCGCTGCTGGCCATACCCCTGGCGCTGGCCCGGCAGCGGCAGGCGGGGCTGCCCCGGGCCGACGAGGCGACCATGCTCGCCGTCCTGGGTGCGATCAACGAGCTTGTGCTCCAGCACCTGGTCGAGCACGACGCCGCCACCATTCCCGGGCTGATGCCCACAGCCATGACCCTCGTCGAGCGGGTGTTCCTGACCCCGGCCAGCTGACCGGTCTCTACGCTTTCCGGATGCCCCGCCATCTGACCACGGCTTCCTTCACCCTCGCCGAGCGCCGCGCCCGGCTGGCCCGCCGCCACCACCTGGCCATGGAGGCGCGCTCCAGGGACCCGGTCGAGGTGGCGCGCGACCTGGTCGGCCTGCACGCCACCGACCCCGCCTCGATCTTCCTGGCGGTGGCGGCCCGCACCAGCGGTGTGGAGGCCGGCGGGATCGAGCGGGCGATGTACGACGACCGAACCCTGGTGCGGATGCTGGGCATGCGCCGCACCCTCTTCGTCTTCCCCACCGAGATGGTCCCGGTGGCGCAGGCCGCCTGCACCCGGGCCATCGCGGTGCAGATGCGGCGACGCTACGAAGGCTTCATCAAGCCCACCGGGGTGGCCAAAGACATCGGCAAGTGGCTCCGGGACGTCGAGGCTTCGACGCTGGCCGCGGTTCGAGCGCGAGGCGAGGCCAGCGCCTCGGAGCTGTCCCGGGACGAGCCCCGCCTGCGCCAGAAGGTGATGCTCAACGAGGGCAAGAGCTACGGCGGACCCGGCAACATCACGACCTGGGTCCTGGCCCTGATGGCCGCCGACGGACGGATCGTCCGCGGGCGGCCGGCAGGCGCCTCCTGGCACAGCACCGTCTATCGCTATTCGCCGACGGAGTCATGGCTGTCGGAGGGCCTCCGCGAGATCGACAAGGACGGCGCCCAGGCCGAGCTGATCCGCCGCTACCTGCGGAGCTTCGGCCCCGCCTCCGAGAAGGACGTGCGCTGGTGGACGGGCCTGACCGCGGGCGAGGTGCGGCCCGCCCTCGCGGCGATCGGGGCAACCGCGGTCGATATCGAGGGAACTCCCGGGCTGGCGCTTGCCGACGACCTCGAGCCGACCCGGTCGGTCAAACCCTGGGCCGCGTTCCTGCCGTCGCTTGACCCGACGGTAATGGGCTGGACCGAGCGGGACTGGTACCTCGGCGACCACGGCGCGCCGCTGTTTGACCGCAACGGCAACGCCGGACCCAGCATCTGGTGGAACGGACGGATCGTCGGCGGCTGGGCCTGGCGCAAGGACGGCACCCTCCCCTACCGCCTGCTGGAGGACGTGGGCCGCGAGGCGGAGATGGCGATCGCCACCGAGGCCGAGCGGATCCGCGACTGGATCGGCCCGGTCACCTTCGTGCCCCGCTTTCCCACCCCTTTGCAGCGGGAGCTGGCAGCCTAAGGCTCGCAAATGCTAGGCTGGCCGCCATGCAGCGTTATCGCATTGGCGAGGCCGCGACCCTCCTCGGGGTCAGCCCTGACACCGCGCGACGGCTGGCCGACGCGGGCAAGCTGGGCCCTGTCCGCGGCGGCAAGGGCGAGCGGCTGATCGATGGCAAGGCGCTGGCCCGCTACATGGCCACGGCGCAGCCCTCTGAGCAGTCGCCCGGGGCGGCGGCCCAGTCGGCCAGAAACCACTTCCCCGGCATCGTCACCGGGGTTGTCAAGGACCGGGTCATGGCCCAGGTCCAGATCCAGGCGGGACCATACCGGGTGGTCTCGCTGGTCAGTCGCGAGGCGGTGGAGGAGCTGGGCCTGGAGCCGGGCATGCGCGCCATCGCGGTGGTCAAAGCCACCAACGTCAGCATCGAAGTACCGCGTTGACCCCTGCGTGGCGGTCGGCAATTCTTCCGGCGCTTGCCGCCCTGGGGCTGGGAATGGTCGCCTGCGGCGCGACCGCGTCTGGCGGGCCCGCGTCGTCTGGGTCCTCCGGCGAAGCCAGCGGCCAGGTCACGGTTTTCGCCGCTTCCAGCCTCAGCGCGGCCTTCGATGACCTCGGGGGGGCCTTCCACACGCGCTACCCCAACGCCAGCGCCCAGTTCAGCTTCGCCGGCAGCCAGGTGCTGGCGGCGCAGATCACCCAGGTCGCCCCCGCCGACGTCTTCGCCTCGGCCGACAAGACCAACATGGATAAGGTGGTGGCCGCCGGGTACAGCGACGGCCAGCCGAAGGGCTTCGCCTCCAACAAACTTGCGATCGTCGTGCCCGCGGGCAACCCGAGGGCGATTTCGAGCCTCGCCGACCTGGCGCGGCCCGGCCTGGTCGTTGTCCTCTGCACCCCGGCCGCACCCTGCGGTGCCTACGCCCAGCAGGCCTTGACCAGGGCCGGCGTCCAGGTCAACCCCAGGAGCCAGGAGCAGGACGTCAAAGGCGTGGTGACCAAGGTCTCGCTGAAGGAGGCAGACGCCGGCATCGCCTACGTCAGCGACGTCATGGCCGGCGGGCCCTCGGTCACGGGTGTCGACATCCCCGACACCCAGAACGTCGTCGCGCACTACCCGATCGTCAGGGTCAAAAGCGGGCTCAACCGGGCGGCGCCGCAGGCGTTTATCGACTTCGTGCTCTCCCCTGAGGGCCAGGCCATCCTGGCTCGCCATGGCTTCGGCGCACCCTGACCGGCTGACCCGCAGCGGGCCGCGGACCCTCCCGCCCCTGGCACTGGCGGGAGGGGCGGCCCTGGGAATCCTCTTCGTCACCCTGCCCCTGGTGGGGCTGGTGCTGCGCGCTCCCTGGCGATCGACGCTGACGGTCCTGGGGTCGCCCGAGGCGCTCGACGCGATCCGCCTGTCGCTGCTGTGTTCGCTCTCGGCCACCGCCCTCGGTCTGCTCCTGGGCGTGCCGCTGGCCTGGGTCCAGGCGCGCGTCAGCTACCCCGGCAGGAGCCTGGTGCGGGCGCTGACCACCCTGCCGATGGTGCTGCCGCCGGTGGTCGGTGGGGTCGCGCTGCTCTTCGCCTTCGGCCGTGCCGGCCTGCTCGGCGGCGCGCTCTTCGACGCCTTCGGTATACAGCTCCCCTTTTCCACGGCCGGGGTGATCATGGCCGAGACCTTCGTCTCGATGCCCTTTTTGGTGCTGACCGTGGAAGCCGGCTTCCGCGGCGTGAACCCCCGGCTGGAGGAGGCGGCGCGCACCCTGGGCGCCGGCCAGTGGCGCGTGTTCCGCACCATCACCCTTCCCCTGGCGGCGCCGTCGGTCTTCGCCGGCGCGGTGCTGTGCTGGTCACGCGCCCTGGGCGAGTTCGGCGCCACGATCACGTTTGCCGGCAACCTGCCAGGCCAGACCCAGACCCTACCGCTGGCGGTCTACGTCCTGCTGGAGACGCGACCCGAGGCTGCGGTCCTGCTCAGCATCGTCATGGTGGTGGTCTCGGTGGCAGTGCTGGTCGGGCTCCGGGATCGCTACCTGCGCATCGGATGAGCCTGCTTCTGACCGGCGGGCTGCGCCTGGGTGACCTCGACCTCGACGTCGAGCTGGAGCTGCCGGGTGGCGAGATGGTCGCCTTGCTGGGGCCCAACGGGGCAGGCAAGACCACCCTCCTGCGGGTGATCGCCGGCCTTCAGTCGCTGGACCACGGCCGCCTGGTCCTCGATGGCGACATCCTTGATGACCCGGGCGCCGGCACATTCGTGGCACCGGAGCGGCGTTCGGTGGGGTACCTGTTCCAGGACCACCAGCTGTTCCCCCACCTGTCGGTCACCGCCAACGTGGCCTTCGGGCCGGCGGCGCGGCGCCTGCCCGACGCCCGGGCGCGGGCGGCGAAGTGGGTCGGCCGCGTCGGGCTCGAGCCACAGGCCCAGGCTCGCGCCGCGCAGCTCTCAGGCGGCCAGTCACAGCGCGCCGCCCTGGCCCGGGCGCTGGCCTTCGACCCCCAGGTAGTTCTCCTGGATGAGCCCCTGGCCGCCGTTGACGCCTCGACCCGGGCCGAGGTCCGGCACGAGCTCAAGCGGCACCTCGACGGCCACCAAGGGGTCAAGCTGATGGTCACTCACAACCCGGTCGAGGCCGCCGCGCTGGGCGACCGCATCGTTGTCCTGGAATCCGGACGCATCATCGACCAGGGAGTGCTGGCCGACATCGCCCAGCGGCCCCGCTCGCGCTATATCGCCGAGATGGCCGGCGTCAACGTCTGGCGCGGCCGTGCCGAGGGCAGCCTGGTGGACCTGGGGACCGCGACGCTGGCTGCTCCCCAAACCCACCTGGGCGCGGTCTTTGCCGTCGTCCACCCCGCGGCCGTGTCTCTCTACCGAAAGCCGCCCTCAGGCAGCCCGCGCAATGTCTGGCGAGGCGACATCACGGGCATCGAGCTAACCGCCCACAGAGCCCGGGTCCGCATCGAGGCCGGGGTTCCGCTGGTGGCCGAGGTGACCCCCGCGGCGGTGGCAGACCTCGGGCTCGAGGTGGGCCAGGTGACCTGGGCCTCCTTCAAGGCGACCGAGGTGCAGGTCTACCCCGCCTGAGGCCAATGACCACCTCCGGTCGCCGCCTCGGGCCCTGACGTAACCTGTCGCCGTAGAGCCTTTTGACCGACTGGCCTCGAAATACACGTTGGGAGATGCCATGAAGAATCACCGGAACCTGCTCGCGCTTCTTTCCCTGGCAGTCCTGCCAATGCTGGCCGCCTGCGGCAGCTCGACCTCAACGACCTCGAACGCCAGTCCTTCGGCAGTGACAGCAGACACCTCGCCCACGCCCAGCACGGCGGCGTCGAGCGGCGCGTCGGGTACCCCCCTGCTGCAAACCGCGATGGTGACGGTGGCCGGACAGTCGATGAACGTGCTCACCGATGACAAGGGCCTGACCATCTACCACCGCACTTCAGACACCGCGACCAGCGTTACCTGCACAGGCTCGTGCGCCACCACCTGGCCTCCAGTCCTGCTCGTCACGGGGGCGCCCACGGCGGCAGCGGAAATCGTCGGCAACGTCACCACGCTCGACGACCCCAACGGCAAGCAGCTGCTCTACAAAGGACAGCCCCTCTACCGCTTCTCGGGGGACAAGGCACCCGGCGACGCCAAGGGCCAGGGCATCGGCGGCGTCTGGTTCGCGGTGACGGTCTGAGCCTGGTTGGTGGGCGGCGCTGGATTTGAACCAGCGACCCCTACGATGTCAACGTAGTGCTCTACCCCTGAGCTAGCCGCCCGCGCAGATCAGGATTGTAGCGGCTCGGCTTGGCGCTCCCGGCGCAGCCGCAGCAGCACCGGGACGATCGCAAGGAAGACAACGATCGCCCCCATCATGCTGACCACCAGGTGAAGCCCGAAGGTGTCGGCGGCCAGGCCGGCAAGGAACAACGGCACCGCGATGGCCAGGTTTAGAACCGTGAACATGGCGCCGAACGTCCGCCCCCGCTGCTCGGGGTCGGTGGACTCCTGCAGGAGCGACACCGCTGGGATGAATATCGCCCCGAAGGCTGCGCCGAACAGCGCGCCAACCGCCGCGGCGAAGACGATGGTCAGGGCGTGGGCGTGGAGCCCAACCAGCAGATATGGGACCGTTCCCATCAGCATCAGCAGGATCCCCAGGGTAACCAGGCCTCCTGGGATCAGGATCTCGCGACGGATGGACCTGGCGCTCCCGAGATAGACCGCGACCACGCCCATTCCCAGCGCCGCGGGCACCAGGATCAGGTATGAGTCGCGAGGGTCAAGGAAGAGGACGGTCTTCAGGTACCCCTGGGCCAGCGTGAAGATCGTGAAGATCAGCATCACCGCGAGGCCCAGCTCCCAGAAAGAGGTCAGGAGCTTGGGCCGCGCCCGGAGGAACTCCACGGTCTCGGCGACCTCGTCGTAGATCCGCCGGAAGCGACTGATGTCCACGCGCGCTTC
Source organism: Candidatus Dormiibacterota bacterium (assembly GCA_035938265.1). Taxonomy (GTDB): domain Bacteria; phylum Chloroflexota; class Dormibacteria; order DASZGP01; family DASZGP01; genus DASZHA01. The sequence goes on along the minus strand of DASZHA010000033.1, from coordinate 20,574 downwards.
GGCCGTCGGCTTGGCGCTGAGCCGGGTCTTCATCAAGAAGTTGGCTCCCGCGGCCAGGAGGAAGAGGCCGGTGGCGGCGAAGTACGGCACGTAGGGGTGTATCCGGACCAGGAGCGACGACACCGGCAGCCCCACCACCAGGGTGGCGACGATCGTCAGGGTGAACACTGAGGTCGCCGTGATCAGCAGCCGTTTGGGCACTATGAATGGCAGTGACGAGGCCTCCGCGGGGGCAAAGAACTGGCCCACCGCGCTGAACAGCAGGGTGATGATCAGCAGGTGCCAGGTCACGGTCTGGAAGTACGGGACCAGGGCGAGCCCCGGCACCAGCAGGATCAGGGCGCCGCGGATCAGGTTGGTCACCATCATCAGGCGCCGTTTGTCGAAACGGTCGGCGTAGATCCCGGCGATCGGGCTGAGCAGCACCGAGGGGAAGGTGTACGCCAGCAGGACGATCGCCTCCTGGGTGTTGGCGCCGCTGCGGTCGTAGGTGACCGTGAGCAGCGAATAGACCAGGAACTTGTCGGCCAGCTGGCTGGCGATCTGCGACCCCCAGATGAGCCGGAACTCGTGGTTGCTGAGGAGGTCCCTGAAGCCGCGAGTTTCCACACCGGTAGCCTCGGCGGCGGCCACCGCATCCTCGTGGGCCTGCGCCTCGGCCGAGGTCGCCTCCTCGCCGTCGAGAGACGACTCCTCAGCCACCTGCGGTCAGCTCCGAAAAGGCGCGGTACAGGGTCTCCCACTCGGCCAGGTCCAGCGTCTGAGGACGGCGCATGGCGTCGATCCCGGCATGGGCCACCACCGCTCGGCCCCGGGCGACGTCGTGGCCCAGGGCGTTGGCCACCGCGTTGGGGAGCTTCTTGCGGCGCTCCTGGAAGACGGCACGGGCGAAGGTGAAGAAGGCGTCGTCGGCGAAGGTCGCCGGCGCCGTGGGACGCAAAAGGACGAGGGCCGAATCGACCTTGGGGACGGGGTCGAAGGCGTGCGCCGGAACTCGCATCAGGATCTCGGCATTGGCCACCGAGCGAACCGCCAGGGTGGCCAGGCTCCAGCCGCCGGGGTCTGCGCTGAGGCGATCGGCGACCTCGAGCTGCACCATCAGACATGCCCACTCTGGCCGCGGCTCCATGCGCAGCAGCCGCGGGATCAGGGCGCCGGTGATGTAGTAGGGGATGTTGCCGAAGACCGCGTATGGCGCGGGCAGCAGGGACGCCAGGTCGAGGTCCAGCGCGTCGCCCTCGACGACCTCCACGTTGCGCTGCCCCACGAATTCCCGACGCAGCACCGGCAGCAGGCGCTGGTCGAGCTCGACCGCGGCCACCCTCTGGCGCGACTGCGCCAGGGCCCGGGTCATGGTGCCGGGGCCCGCGCCGATCTCGACAATGGCACCCGGATCTGACGGCAGGGCCTCCAGCACCGCGCGCGCAACGACGCCGTCAGTCAGGAAGTTCTGGCCCAGGGACTTCTTGGCCGAGAGGCCGTGGCGATCCATGAGCGCCGCCGGGTCGGCGAACATCCGGTCCATTGCCAGAGCCTATCCCGGGCCGATGCCAAAAACCCGCGCCACGTTAGCCCTGAGCTGGGCGATGAGCTCGGCCTGGCTGATCTCCTTGAGCTGGGCCAGGGCCCGCGCCGTCTCGCTCACCATCGCCGGGCGGCTGGCCTTGCCCCGCCAGGGCTGGGGCGGCAGGAAGGGGGCATCCGTCTCCACCACCAGGTGGTCCAGCGGCACCACCTGGAGCGCGTCACGGAGCACAGCAGCGCTGGGGTACGTGATGGGCCCCGCCACCGAGACCATGTAGCCGCGCGCCACACAGGCGGTGGCGAACTCGCGGTCGCCGCTGAAGGCGTGCATCACCACGGGCACATCCTCGAAGTCCCTGAGCACCTCGAGCGTGTCGGCGTGGGCCTCCCGGTTGTGGACGGCCACCGGCAACCCCGCCTTTCGGGCCAGCTCGAGCATTTGCCTGAAGCCCCGCTTCTGCACCTTTACCGGGACTTCGTGGTAGCCCGGCCGCCAGTAGTAGTCGAGGCCGATCTCCCCAATCGCCACCACCCGCGGGTCGGCGGCCAGCGCGGTCATCCCGGCCAGCTCGTCAGCGGTCGGGGGGCGCGTCTGGTGTGGGTGCCAGCCGACGGCGGCGTAGACGCCGTCATGGGTGCGAGCCGTCCCCACCACCGCGGCGTTGTCGTCGCCGAGGCCGATGTTGACCACGGCGTCAATGCCGGCCTCCCGGGCTTCCGCCAGCGCCTTCTCCACCTCCCCGTCCCCCGCCTCGGCGATCAGCTCTAGGTGGCAATGGGTGTCGACCAGCCCGGTTGCCTCGGCCTGGTCCGCCGTCACTCCCCAGCCAGGACCCGGGCCTTGTCGAGGCGCGGGAAGAGCACCTCGCCGACCTGGGTATGGTGCCCTGCCTCCAGGCCTCCCCACCTGAGGACGTCGAGCAGGGTGTCACCCCCTGGACCCAGGGTCGAGGGCGCGGGCACGCCCAGCTGGGCCGCCAGGCGCTCGGTGGCGTCGGGGATGTAGGGCGAGGCCACGTACGTCAGGATCCGCAGGGTCTCGACCAGGTTGTAGAGCACGGTGTTGAGCTCATCGACGCGAGCCTCGTCCTTGCGCAGCTCCCAGGGCTTGCTCTCCTCGACGTACTTGTTGGCGCGCGCAACCAGCTTCCAGATGTCCTCCAGGGCGCCGCTGAAGTCGAGGGCCTCCATCCGCTTGCCCATGCTTGCCTCGAGGTCCCCGACCATCGAGACCAATGCGTGCTGCTCCGGCTCATCGGTTTCAGCGCGCTCCGGCACACGGCCCTCGCTGTACTGAGCCAGCATCTTGAGCACCCGCGATGCCAGGTTGCCGAAGTCGTTAGCCAGGTCGGCGTTGTAGCGGTCGGCGAAGGTTTCCAACGAGAAATCGCCATCCCGGTCAAATGGGATCTCGCGAAGGAGCAGGTAGCGCGCGGCGTCGCTGCCGACCATCGGCCGCACGTCCCCGTCCGGCGGCTGCAGGTTCTCGATCAGCTTGAGAGGGTCGACGAAGATGCCGCGCGTCTTGCTCATGTTCTGGCCGCCGATGCTGATGAAGCCGTGGGCGAAGACGCTTCGCGGCAGCTCCACGCCGGCGCCCCAGAGCATGACGGGCCACATTATGGTGTGGAAGCGGGTTATGTCCTTGCCGATGACGTGGACGTCGCAGGGCCAGAAGCGATTGAAGCGCTCCTTGTCGGTGGCAAAGCCAACCCCGGTAACGTAGGCCAGCAGGGCGTCGAACCAGACGTAGATGACCTGGCTGCGGTCGAAGGGCAGAGGGAAGCCCCAGGTGGTGAACCCTCGAGAGATGGAAACGTCGGGCAGGCCCTCGCGGATGACGTTGAGCATCTCGTTGCGCCGGGACTCGGGGCGGAGGAAGTCCTCGCGCTGGTGGAGCTCGATGAGCTGCTCGGTGAAGGCCGAGACCTTGAGGAAGTAGTTCTCCTCCTCGACCCACTGGAGCACGATGCCGTGCACCGGGCACCTCCCATCGACCAGCTCGCGCTCCTGGTAGTAACGCTCGCAGCTGGGGCAGAAGTAGCCGGTGTACTTGCCCTTATAGATGTGGCCGTTGTCGTAAACCCGCTGGAGGAACTCCTCGGTGGTCGCCCGATTGGCGTCCGAGGAGGTGCGCACGAACTCGGAGTACTCGACCTGCAGCGCCTCGAACATCGAGCGCCAGCGCGGCAGCATGGACTCGCAATACTCCTCCGGTGTCATCCCCTTGGCCTTGGCCTCCCTTTCCACCGACTGGGAATGCTCGTCGGAGCCCACCACCAGCCAGTCCTCGTGCCCGGTGATGCGTTTGTAGCGGCGCAGGGTATCGGCCCCGATCTTCTCGTAGGCGTGGCCCAGGTGGGGCACGCCGTTGATGTAGTCGATGGCGGTGGTGATGTAGTACTTCGGCGGGGTCAAGACTGGTTCCTCTGACGCATCTCGGCTTTGGACACACCCTCCACCAGCAGGGTTACCTCGCCCTTCGGCGGATGCTCCTGGTAGTGGCGGCTCAGCTCCGCCGCCGTCCCCACTCGCATCTCCTCGTGGACCTTGGTCAGCTCGCGGGCCACGGCGACGCGGCGGGTGGGCAGAACGGCCGAAATTATATCGAGGGCCTTGACCAGCCTGAGCGGCGATTCGAACGCGACCACCGTGCGCCGCTCAGCGTCCAGGGCTTCGAAGGTCCGCGTCATCTCGCTGGCCTTGCGCGGCAGGAACCCCAGGAAGACGAAGCGATCGCCGGCGAACCCGGACGCTGCCAGCGCCGCCGTCACCGCTGACGGCCCCGGCACCACCACCACCGCGAAGCCGGCCTCGCGCGCGGCGGCCACCAGTGCCGCGCCCGGGTCGGAGATAACCGGCATTCCGCCGTCGGTGCAATACGCGACGTCGCCATAGTCCAGGGCTTCCAGCACCCTGGGGGCGCGCGACCGCTCGACGTCGGCATGGAGCGCGACCAGGGGCTTGTGCAGCCCCAGGTGCGACAGCAGCCCGCGGGTCCGCCGGGTGTCCTCGGCGGCGACCAGCGCCACCTCACTGAGGATCCGCGCCGCTCGGGGTGTCAGGTCCTCGAGGTTGCCGATCGGGGTGCCCACCACGTAGAGGGTGCCCAACTCGGGCTGCGCCTCAGCCGGCCAGGGTCATACGCCCCAATCCCTGGGGTAGCGAAATTCGCGGTCGATGGTCCTGAGCGACACCTTGGCGATGATCGGGGGGCGCCGCTTGTACTGGTTGGTGCGCACCCGCTGGAGCACGGCTTCGACGAAGGCCGGGTCGTGGCCCATGTCGACCAGCTCGTCGACGGCCACCCGACGGTCGACCAGGTGGAACAGCAGGCGGTCCACCGCGGCGTAGCGGTAGCCCAGCTCGCTCTCGTCCGACTGGCCCTCCCAGAGGTCAGCCGAGGGCGCCTTGCCAATCACCTGGTCGGGGATGCCGACATGCGACGACAGCTGCCAGACCTGCGACTTGTATAGGTCGCCGATGGGGTTCAGGGCCGACGCCGAGTCCCCGAAGATGGTGCTGTAGCCGAGCAGCAGCTCGGTCTTGTTGCTGGTCCCCAGGACCAGGGCGGTCTCCGCCAGGGAGACGTCGTAGAGGATCGTCATCCGCTCCCGTGCCATCTTGTTGCCACGGCGCTGGTTGTCGGCGTCGGGGAAGCGCTCGAAATAGGCGTCAACCTGGGGCGTGATCTCGACGACGCGGAGTGGGATCTCGAACTTTTCGGCCACCAGCTGGGCGTCGGCCAGGCTGGCGGGGTTGCTGGCGCGATAGGGCATCGACACGCCAATAACGTTCTCCGGCCCCAGGGCCTTTGCCGCCAGGGCAGCCACCAGGCTGGAATCGACGCCGCCGGACATCCCGACCACCACCTTGTCGAAGCCAACACGGGTGGTCTCGTTGCTGATGAAGCCGAGCAGGATCGACTCCACCAGGGGCAGGTTGAGGGCGAGCTCGCTGCTGTCTAGCGGCTCGTCCGCGACCTCAGTAGGGCCCGCCGGTGCGCTCATTCCAAACCCGCTCCAGCTCGCGGAGGGTGAACTCGACCTTCTCGTCCCTGAGCAGCGGCGTGTTGAGGCGCTGCCGCTCCACCTCGCGCAGGTCGATGTCGGCGAAGAGCATGCCCTCCTCGGCGCCGGCCTCGGCGACGGTCGAGCCGTCGGGCGCCAGGACGGCGGAGCCGCCCCAGAAGTTGACGCCGTCCTCGTATCCCACCCGGTTGCAGTAGACGACGTAGCTGGCGGTGTACTCGGCCACGGTGCGGAGGAGGTCCTCCCAGGAGTGGGCCGAGCCTGGGGAGAGGTCGGCTTCGGGATTGGCCAGCACGCCCCGACCGGGGCTCGAGGAGATGCACAGCATCAGGCTCACGCCCTGGACGAAGAGCAGGTAGGGCGCCGACAGGTGCCAGGCGTCCTCGCAGACCAGGGCACCGACGCCGAAGCCGTGGCGATCGAAGGTGCGCACCCGGTCGCCGGCCGCGAAGTAGCGCGACTCGTCGAACATGCCGTAGGTGGGCAGGTAGACCTTGCGGTGCACGTGCCTGACCTCGCCCTCGGCGAGGTAGACGGCGGCGTTGTAGTAGCGGAAGTCCGCGGACTTGACCACCATCCCCAAGACGAGGTCGATCCTGCGCGAGGCCTCCAGCAACGGCTCGAGGCGGGCATCGTCCAGCTCCATCGCCATCTCGGGAACCAGGTCCTTGAGGAAGTAGCCGGTGAGGCTCAGCTCGGGGAAGACACACAGCGTCGCCCCCTCGGCGGCAGCCCTGTCAGCCAGGTCGAGATGCAGCTGGAGGTTGGACGGCAGGTTCCCCAGCTTCGGGGCGCATTGTGCCAGGGCCAGCTTCCGGCGCGGATTCCGTTTCGAGGCCGCCATCTGAGAAGGATATATTCCGATCTTCGATCCACTCCTGGATCGCGTCCGCCATCCCGGCGGCGTCGCCGGTATACGTCGCGCACTCGGGGAGCGCCTCCACGAAGTGGGTCCCGTACGCGCGAGTCGAAACCCGGGGATCGAGGATCACCACCGCGCCACGATCCGTGGCCCGGCGGATGAGGCGGCCGAAGCCCTGCTTCAGTCGGAGCACCGCCTCGGGTAAGGCCAGCTCGAGGAACGGGTCGCGAAGCAGCTCACTCCGGGCCCGCGTCACCGGCTCACCCGGGGGAGCGAAGGGCAGCCGGGCGATGACCACGCAGGAGAGGGCATTACCAGGGAGGTCGAGGCCCTCCCAGAAGCTGTTGGTGCCGCAGAGAACCGCCTCCGGCGCGCTGATGAAGCGCTCGGTCAGGCTACGCCGGGAGCCGGCACCGCGCAGCTGGGCCAGCACCTCGATGCCCTCAGGCGCCAGGCGCTGGCGCAGCTCGGCCGAGGCCGCGCTGAGCTGCTCGACGGAAGTGAACAGCACCAGGGTGCGGCCCCGCAAGCGCAGGGCGACGTCCTCGACAACGTCGACCATGCGGGGGATGAAGTCGGGTTCTGACGGCTCGGGCATGTCCGAGGGCAGGCAGAGCAGCGCCTGCCCGAGGAAGTCGAAGGGGCTGGGCAGGACCAGCTCCATCAGCCGCGAGGCGGGCAGCCCCACGCGGCGGCGGAAGTACTCGAAGGAGCCGTTGATGGCGAGCGTGGCGCTGGTCATGACCACGCTGTCGCGGCCCTCGATCAGCGCCTCCCGCAGGATCGGCCCGACCTCGAGGGGTGCGCGCTTCACGGTGGCGCGGCCATCGCGGCCAAAGGCCGCCCAGCCGACGCGGGCGTCGTCAGCGGCCTCGAGGATCCCGATCAGCCGCGAGACCCTGGCCTCCACCACCACCGCCTCCGCGGGTGCCAGGGCGGTGAGGTGGCCGCGCAGGTCCCCGGCAAATGCGCTCCAGCGCCCGGGCTCGATACGGATGTCGCGGCCCACCTCGGAGCCGAACAGGCGGCGTCCCTCCAGCCGGAGCTCCTCGAAGAGCCCGAGCACCAGCGCTGTTAGCCGCCGTAGGGCCGGGCTCGGCCCGCCCGCGCCGCGAGGCCCGGCCGCGGTGGCGATTCCCAACAGGTTGAGGAGGTCGTCCTCGCGCACGTCCTCGGTCAGGCCCTTGGTGGCGGCGTCCTCGAGATGGTGGGCCTCGTCCAGCACCAGGTTCCGAGCTCGGGCCAGGCTCGACGCCTCGTTGAAGGCGTCGGCCAGGAGGAGGGCGTGGTTGACCACCACGACGTCGGCGCCGGCAGCCCGCTGCCGGGAGCGGTGATAGAAGCAGGGGCTGGGCCCATTGAGGCACTCCGTCGAGCGGCAGTCGGCCCACTCCGATGAGACCGACCGCCAGAGGCGCTCCTCCTGGCCGAACAGCCGCAGCTCGTCGCGGTCTCCGGTGTGAGTCCGGCTGAGCCAGACGGTGATCTTGAGCTTGAAGATCAGCAGCTCCCCGGGGTCGACGCCCTCCAGCTCCACCACGACGCCTCGGCCGCCGGGCATGATCTCGGTTCCCGCCAGCAGCTGCTCCCAGCGCAGCCGCCCCAGGTAGTGGCTGCGCCCCTTCAGCAGCACGGCGCGGAGGGGTATGCCCAGGATCCGAGCCGCCAGCGGCAGGTCCTTGTGCAGCAGCTGCTCCTGCAGGTTGATGGTGTAGGTGGAGACATAGACCTGGGTATCGCCGGAGGCGGCCCAGGCCAGCGCCGGCACCAGGTAGGCCAGCGACTTGCCCGTGCCGGTGCCCGCCTCGCACACCAGGTTGACCTTGCGCTCGAAGGCCTGGGCCACCGCCAGCGTCATCTGCTCCTGGACCTCGCGCAGCTCCCACCCGGGCTCCGAGGCCAGCGGCCCGGTGGGCCCCACCAGCTCGGCCAGCTCCACGGCGCTGAGCCGTTCCATCAGGGGCTCCCGTTGTTGGGCGGCCAGGCGGTCGGGCCGGCTCGCAGTGGGGGTCGAGGCCTTGGGCTCTGCCGCGGCCGGGGTCTGGACCAGCACGTGGAAGAACGTGCGCAGGCTGTGGGTGCTGTTGGCCGTCAGGCGCCTGACCTCGGCCAGGGTGGCCGGCTCCAGCTCGCCCGCCAGTCGCACCAGCTCGAGGAAGAGACGGAAGGTGGCCTCGGCATCCTCCAGCGCGTGGTGGGGTCGCGGGTGACTGAGGCCGACCAGGCCGCACAGGGCGCCCAGCGAGTACGAGGGGGCGCCGGGACAGACGACGCGGGCCACCTCGAGGCTGTCGAAGACCTCCACCTCGCCGGTCGGAATGCCCAGGGCGTCCTCGAGGAAGGTGATGTCATACCCCGCGCCGTGGGCCAGCAGCCCAGCGCCGCTGATGAACGCCCGCAGGTCGGGGAGGACCTCTCGCAGCCGAGGCGCCGCCGCCAGGTCGCGGTCGGCGATGCCGGTCATGCGGCGGATCATGGGCGGCAGACGGAGCCCCGGGTTGACCAGAGTGTGGTAGCGCCCAAGTACCTCGCTGCCCCGAAAGCGCACCGCCCCGATCTCGATGACGTGGTCGGCGGAGGAGCTCAGCCCAGTGGCCTCGAGGTCGAGGCAGACGATCTCGGGGAGGTCGCCGGTGAGCTCGAAGCCGCCGTCCTCCCAGCTCGCCGCCACCCGTCCGCGGGGACGCCCCGGCCGCGCCTCCCCTGTTTGGGAGCCGCGCCGCGGCGATGAGGTCACAGCAGGACCGCCGCCAGCTCCGCGAGCTCGGACCGCTGACCCTTGGTCAGGGTCACGTGGGCGGCCAGGGGGCTCTCCTTGAACTTCTCCACTGCATAGCAGAGCCCATTGCTGCTGAAGTCAAGGTACGGATGATCGATCTGGTATGGGTCGCCGGTGAGCACCATCTTGGTTCCCTCCCCCGCCCGGCTGATGATGGTCTTGACCTCGTGCGGCGTCAGGTTCTGGGCCTCGTCGACGATGATCAGCTGCTGCGGGATGCTGCGGCCACGGATGTAGGTCAGCGCCTCGACCTCGAACAGGCCCTTGTCCTGCAGCCGGGTGACCATGTCGCCGACCATCTGGTCCTTGTACATCGTGCTCATCAGGAACTCAAGGTTGTCGTAGATCGGCTGCATCCATGGACGCAGCTTCTCCTCCTTGTCGCCGGGCAGGTAGCCGACGTCCTTGCCCATGGGGATCACGGGCCGCGTGACCAGCAGCCGTCGGAACACGTGCTCGTCGACGACCTTGTGGAGCCCGGCAGCCAGCGCCAGCAGGGTCTTGCCCGTGCCTGCCCGGCCGGTGAGGGTGACAAGCGAGATCTCGTCGTTCATCAGGGCGTCGAGGGCGAAGCGCTGGCCCAGGTTCTTGGCCTGGATCCCCCAGGTGTCCTTCTGCACCGGCGCCAGTGGCACGATGGCGTGCTCGGCGACATCGAAGCGGCCGAGTGCGCTGAGGCTGTGGTTCTCGGGCACCTGGAAGTGGACGAACTGGTTGGGATAGAGGTCGACGCCGCGGGCATCGGCCCGGGCCTCGTGCTGGTAGGCGTCCATCGCCGGCGGGTCGACGTCCATGACGGTGATGCCGCCGTACAGCTCGCTGCTGCTGCGCACCACCTTGTCGCGCTCGTAGTCCTCGGCAGTGAGGTTGAGGGCCTCGGCTTTGACCCGGACGTTGATGTCCTTGCTGACCAGCACCACCCGGGCCCCGTTGCTGGCGCCGTTGAGCTGCGCCGTGACCGCCAGCACCTGGTTGTCGGGCTTGCTGATGTCGAGCTCGACGGGGAGGTGCTCGCCCTTGGCCTGGATCACCACTCGCAGCGTCCCGCCGCTGGGCATTGGCACGCCCTCCGAGAGCTTGCCGACGCCGCGAAGGTCGTCGAGGTGATGGGCGACTCTGCGGGCGCTGCGCCCGACCTCGTCCTGGCGCTTCTTCTGGGAGTCGATCTCCTCGATCACCACCAGCGGGATCACGACCTCGTTGTCCTCGAAGGACATCAGTGCCTCGGGGTCGTGAAGCAGGACGTTGGTGTCGAGGACGTAGGTCTTAGCCGGCACGGGCTGGTTTCCAGGTCGCGTAATGCCCGCGGTAGTCGTCGGGAAGGAGCTCGGCAACCTTGGACATCATGTAGTCAGCAGCCTCCTGGTTGGAGAGCTTGCCCTCGGGCAGGTGGAACGGCTTGCCGTAGACGATGTGGGCATGGGCCGGCCGGGGGAACTTGCTGCCCTTGGGCAGCACACCCTCTCCGCCCCACGTCGCCACCGGCAGGATGGGCACCTTCGCCTGCCGGGCGAGGAAGCCGGCGCCGGCCTCTGGGGGATGGATCTGCAGGTCCTCAGAGCGGGTGCCTTCGGGGTAGATCGCCACCGCCTGGCCCTGCTGCAGCAGCGCCAGGGTGTAGCGGAGGGCTGAGCGGTCGGCGGTATGGCGGACCACCGGGAAGCACAGGAACTGCCGCGCCAGGTAGCCGATCACCGGGTTCTTGAACCACTCGACCTTGGCCATGAAGTGCAACGGTCGCGGGAACAGCGCACCCAGGAGCGGGGGGTCAGCGGTGGCGATGTGGTTGCTGATCACCAGGAGCCCACCCTCGCGGGGCACGTTCTGCTTGCCGCTGACGTGCATCCGTCGAGGCAGGACCAGGCTGATGATCGCGTGCAACCCCCAGCGGATCACCCAGTACAGGAACTTGGGCGTCATCGGTCCGCGCTGGTTGGAGCTGCGGAGTTCGGCTACTGGCTCGGTCATGCTTCAGGCGCCCCGGCACGCTGGGCGCTGCCGGGGTCGATCAGGCGCAGGACTTCCTCGAAGACGGAATCAGGACTGCGACCATCGGTATCAATCGTATAGGCGTCCTCGGCCGGCCGCAATGGCGCCACCGACCTGCCTGTGTCAGCTGCGTCGCGATCCTCGATCTCCCCCTTGAGCAGGTGGTCGTCGTCATCGCGCATCTGCCGGGCGCGGCGGCGCGTGCGCTCCGACCTGGAGGCGGTGATGAAGAACTTGAAGTCCGCGTCGGGGAAGACGACGGTGCCGATGTCGCGGCCCACCATGACGACGCCGGGGCCGTCCTGGTAGCGGCGCTGGCGTGCGACAAGGCTCTCGCGGACGCCGGCGACCTGGCTGACCTGGGCCAGGGCAGGGGCGATGCCGGGGTCGTAAACGCGGCGGGACAGGTCCAGGCCGCCGGCGTTCACCAGCCAGTCGCCGGGTTTGGCGCTGGGATCATCGTTGACCTCGAGGTCGATGCCGGCGGCCAGCGATGACATAGCGGCTGCGTCGTTGGGAGCGATGCCGCGGTCGAGCCCGAGCACGGTCATGGCGCGGTACATCAAGCCGGTGTCCACCAGGGGCAGCTTGAGGTGGCGGGCGAGCCGGCGCCCGATGGTGGACTTGCCGGAGGCCGAGGGCCCATCGATGGCGACGATCACAACCCCACCTCGGCCTTGAGCGATTTCACCTCGTCGTCGGTCAACAGCCGGCTCCTGCCCTCCCCCAGGTCGCCCAGCTGTAGCGAGCCGATCCGGAGGCGCGCGAGGTCCGAGACCTGGTAGCCGATGGCCTGGAACGAGCGCCGCAACTGCCTCTTCCAACCCTGGCGCAGCACCACCCTGAGCTCGGTGGAACCGGGGTCCGAGCCGGGGATGACCTCGACCTCGGCGGGCGCGGTGCGCCCCTCCTCGAGATCGATCCCCTTCCGGATCCGGTCCAGCTCGCGCTCCTTGGGCCGCCCACCGACGACGACGCGGTACTCCTTCTCGACGTGATGCCTTGGATGCTGCAGGCGAAAGCTGAGCTCGCCATCGTCGGTGAGCAGGATCAGGCCACGGCTCTTGAGGTCAAGCCGGCCCACCGGGTGGAGCGGCTGACGGCCACGGCCCTCGTTCAGCTCGGGCGGTACCAAAGAGCTGACCAGGGGTCGCCGGCTGCTGTCGCTGACGGCGCTGAGATAGCCGACCGGCTTGTTGACGGCCACGTATTGGTGCGACGCCGCCGGCAGAACCTCGACACCGTCGACCTCGACGCGGTCGCGCCCCGGCACCACCAACACCCCGCCCGGCGGCGGCGGTGCACCGTTGACCAGCACCCGACCGGCGGCTATGACGTCGTCGGCCTTGCGGCGGGCGGCCACCCCGGCCATCGCCAGGTAGCGGTTGAGGCGGACAGCGCCGGCGTTAGTCGGGGATGCCAGGGAGATCCTCCAGCCGCTCGACCCCGAGGAGCTGCAGGAAGCGCATCGTGGTGCCGAAGAGGCGGGGCGTGCCGGGGGCGTCGAGTCGACCGCGCTCCTCGACCAGGCCGCGCGCCAGCAGCCCCTCGAGGACGCGCTCGCAGTCGACCCCCCGCACCTCCTCGATGCTGGCCTTGGTCACGGGCTGGCGGTAGGCCACGATTGCCAGGGTTTCGTAGGCCGCCGGTGAGAGCCGCCCGGGGACCTCGGGGTTGAGCAGTCGCCGGACGGCATCGCTGGCCTCGGGCCGGGTCACCATCTGGACCAGGGCGTCGTGGCGCTGCAGCATCAGGCCGTGGTCGGCAAGCAGCCGGGCGAGGTGGTCGAGCACCGGCTCCAGGCGACGGAGGTCGATGCCCAGGGCGTCAGCCAGGCGCTTGGCCTCGATCGCGGTGCCGAGACTGAACAGGAGCGCCTCGGCCTGGCGCGCCAGCTCGGCGTCGGAGGCGGCGCCATGATCCGCCACCGCCCCGTCGGGGACCTGCTGGTCGCTACTCATCGCCGTTCGCCAGGTCCCTGGCACTGACCACCGCCGGAGCCTTACCCAGGCTGACCTCGATGTCGGCGAAGACCGACTTCTGCCGGAAGCTCGCCTCTCCGACCCGGATCAGCTCCAGCAGCGCCAGGAAGATGACCACGGCATGGAGCCGGCTCTGGGCGGCCTCGAAGATGGCGCCGAAGCTGGTGCTCTCGCCCATGCGCAGGCGCGCGCGGATGCCGTCCATCTCGTCGGTGAGGGAGTAGCTGGACAGCTCGAACTGCACCTCCTCCGGGGCCGGCAGCCGGTCGAGCACCGCCTGGAACGCGGTGGCCAGGCCGCCGGGGTCGATCGACAGCTGCTCCATCGGGATGATCTCCGCCTCGATCGCCGAGGGGAAGCTGATGCCGCCTTCCTGGTGGCGCTTCATCAGCTCCATGGCCGCCTCCTTGAAGCGGGCGTACTCGACCATGCGCTGGCGGACCTGTTCCTCCCACGACTCCAGGTCTTCCTCCTCGTCCTCGGGCGTTGCCGACGGCAGGAGCGCGGCGGCCTTGAGCGCCAGCAGGCGCGAGGCCACCACCAGGAAAGCTGCCACCTCGTCGGGAGAGCGCGACCTTCCCTCGGCGGCGTCCCGCTTGATCCCGGCGAGGTAGTCCCAGGCAAGGTCGGCAAGTCTGACCTCGTTGAGGTCCAACTGCTGCCGCTGAGCCAGGGTGAGGAGGAGGTCGATGGGGCCCTCGAACGCCGGGGTCTGGACGCGCAGGTCAAGACTCATTCGCGCTCATCCACCGCCTGCAGGCGCGCGGTCTGGGGGTGCCGCGGCGCCGGCGACTGGTGCTCAGCCACGATCTCCACCAGCACCGGGTCGGCCCCGGCCTGGCGGAGCATTTCGGCGCCGATCTCGGGGTGCCGCCGGTAGCGCCGGCAACGCCCGCCGAGCACCGGCACCGCGTCGAGCGCGACGGTGGCGCCAAACCGCTCCGCCAGCACCACCAGCGACCGGCCGATGGTGCCCAGCGGCGCCCGCGCCTTGCCCACGTCGTGGAGCAATGCCGCCTGCCGCACCAGGAGCTCGTCACCGGCGACCCGCCGGAAGACCTTGAGCGAGTGGACCATGTCCCGCGGCGCCATCTCCAGCCACAACTCCCCCAGGCCTGGTGGCAGGTCGCGGAGCACGGCCTCGACGTCGACGTTCGTGTTCCTGGCTCGAGCCGCGGCAATCACCTGGCCGACCCGGTAGCGCCAGCGCGACTGTGAAGCCCGGGCTCCCACCGCCATCAGCCGCCGCGGAGGCTGCGGCCTTCGCGAACCAGCGGCTCGCCCCAGCCCATCCTCTCCCGCAGCTGCTGGTAGAAATCGGGCGTGCTGGGGGCCCGGACGACCTTCAGCAGGGGACCATCCAGGCTGCAGGTGACCCCTTCATCGGCCGGGATGTCGAGGTCCTCGGCGCCGTCGAGCTCCAGCACGGTGGACTCGTCGACACGAACCTCCACCGGGTGGTGGGCGGGCAGCACAAGCGCCCGTGCCGCCAGGGTGTGGGGGTTTAGCGGGACCACCACCACGGCGTCCACTCGGGGATCGAGGATGGGACCGCCGGCGGAGACGGCATAGGCGGTCGAACCCGTGGGCGTAGCCACCACCGCACCGTCAGCGTGGAATCGGCCGACGATGCCGCCGTCCAGGAGGACCTCGATCTCGATGACGTTGGCGTGCTGGTGCTTCCGCAGGGCGGCCTCGTTGATGGCGATGTGCTGGCTGCCGTCGCGCTCGACCACGATCGTCGCCCGCGTCTCGATCTCACACTCGCCGTCGAGCCAGGCCGTCAGCGCGTCGGGAGCCTTGGCCAGGTCGACCCAGGCGAGGAAGCCGAGGCGGCCGAGGTTCACCCCGAGGACAGGCACCCCGAATCGGATCGCGGTCCGGGCGGCGTGGAGGAAGGTGCCATCACCGCCGAAGGTGACGACCAGCTCGCAGCCTTCGACCAGGGCGGGGTCGAGAGCCCAGCTGCTGCCGAGACCGGCGGGCTGGTTGGTCGGGTCCCGGCGCTGGAGGACCTCGACGGACCTGCCTCGAGCGCGGAGCACCTCCATGGCCGCCAGCAGGTGCGGCTCATTGGGGTCGACTCTCGAGTGGAGGACGAAGAGGACGTCAGCCATGGCGCAGCCAGACGAAGGTCTCCTGGTTGCCCTTGGCGCCGCGGACCCGGGACGGCGCCGAACCCGCCACGCTGAAGCCGCGCTCCTGCGCCCAGGCGAGGAAGTCGTCTAGCGCGGCGTCGCGGATGGTGTCATCGCGGACCACGCCGCCCTTGCCGACGTTGCCCCGACCGACCTCGAACTGGGGCTTGAAGAGCAGCAGCAGGTCGGCGCCAGGGCGCGCCAGCCGTGCCAACGCGGGCAGCACCGGCCGCAGCGAGATGAATGACAGGTCCGCCACCACCAGGTCGGGCGCCGGTTGCGGCAGGGCCTCCAGCGTCCGGATGTTGGTGCGTTCCATGACCACCACGCGCTCGTCCTGGCGCAGCTCCCAGGCCAGCTGGCCGTAGCCCACGTCCACGGCGTATACGCGCGCCGCGCCGGCCTGCAGCAGGGCGTCCGTGAAGCCACCGGTGGAGGCGCCGGCGTCCAGTCCGCAGCGACCCCTGACGCCCAGGCCAAGGTCCGCGAGGGCGCCCGCCAGCTTGTCGCCGCCCCGGCCGACATAGCGGGGGCGCTGCGCCACCTCCAGGGCGGTGTCGGCAGCGACCCGGGCATCGGTGCGGTCGGCCGGCTGGCCACCGACCTTGACCGCCCCCGCGCGGACCAGGGCCTGCGCCTTCTGCCGCGACTCCACCAGGCCGCGGTCGACCAGGGCCTGGTCCAACCTGGTTCGCGCTCCACGGGTTGGCGGCATCGTTGTCAGCGGCCCAGCAGGACCAGGGCGACGAGGATGCCGAGGAGGCCGCCGGCGATGACCTCGATCGGCGTGTGCCCGATCAGCTCCCGCAGGCGCTCCTCCTTGATCCCCTCCTGGTGAAAGAGGTCGTCGATGATGCGGTTGATGACCCGTGCCTGGCGCCCGGCGGCGCGGCGAACCCCGGTGGCGTCGTACATCACCACCGAGCTGAAGACGGCGCAGATGGCGAACTCCGGGCTGTCGATGCCGCGGCGAGAGCCGATCACTGTGGTCAGCGACAGCACCAGGGCGGTGTGGCTCGATGGCATGCCGCCGGCGGATGCGAAGCGACGGATGTCGAGTCGGCGATTCTGGACCGAGTCCACCACGATCTTGATCAGCTGGGCCATCGCCCATGAGATCGCGGGGATGAGCAGGTAGGCGCTACTGTTCATCGCCGTCATCGGCCGCTGTCAGCTCGACGGGCTGCTCCGTTGGCTCGCCCTTGGGGCCCAGCACCAGCCGCTGGACCTTGGCCTCGGTCTGCTCCAGGAGCTTGGAGCAGTGGTTGGCCAGCGCCACGCCTCGCTCGTAGCTGGCGATGGAATCGGCCAGGTCGACGGAGCCGGTCTCCAGCGTGCGGATCAGTCCCTCCAGCTCGGCCAGGGCCTGCTCATAGGTCAGGACGTCGATGTCGCGGGCCGCCTCAGCCATCGACCCCACCCGGCTCCAGCGCCGGTACCGGCGCGTCGGCCTCGGCGTTGGGGTTCACCGCGGTGATCTCGGCCTCCGCCGAGCCGTCGGCGAAGACGGTCGTGAGACGGCGGCCGGGCCGCAGCCCCACCACCGAGGTCACCAGGGCGCCCTGCTCGTCGCGGGCCAGGCTGTAGCCGCGGCCAAGGACGGCGATCGGGCTCAGGGCCTCCAGCCGGTCGCTCTGACCCTGGAGCCGCTGGGCCGCGCGCTCGAGGCCGACGCGCAGGGCCGCCTCGAGTCGCTGCGCCCGGTCATCGAGGCGCTGGCGCATCAGCGGCACCAGCCGCTCCGGGCTCTGCCGGTCAAGCCGCTCGCCTAGCACCGTGAGCGCCTCGGCCTTGGTGGCGGCCTCGCGGGCGATGGCCCCGTTGAGGCGCTCCCGCTGAGCCAGGACGTCGCGACGGAGCTGGGCCTGGTCGGGGACCGCCATCTCGGCGGCCTGCGACGGCGTGGCGGCGCGGACGTCGGCGGCGAAGTCGGCGATGGTGAAATCGGTCTCGTGGCCCACGCCGACGATCACCGGCACCGGGCATGCCCGGATGGCGCGGGCCAGGCCCTCGTCGTTGAACGAGGCCAGGTCCTCGATGGCGCCGCCACCGCGCACCAGCAGGATCACCTCCACCCCCGGCCGCTGCGCCGCCCGTTTCAGGGCGCGCACCACGGAGGCCGCCGCCACGTCGCCCTGCACCAGGGCGTGCACCACCAGGACCGGCACCGCCGGGCAGCGGCGGCGCAACACCTTGAGCACGTCGCGCAGCGCCGCCCCCGACTCCGAGGTCACGATCGCGACCTTGCGCGGGAAGGCCGGCGGCCTGCGCTTGTGATGGGGGTCGAAGAGGCCCTCGGCCTCGAGCCGGTTCTTGAGCTGCTCAAAGGCCAGGTAGAGGCCGCCCACCCCCGACGGCTGGGCGGTGTCGAGCAGCAGCTGGGTCTCGCCCCGGTCGCGGTAGAAGTTGACGCGCCCGTGGGCCAGCAGCATCATCCCGGGCTGAATCTGGAACCCGATCCGGGCGTAGGACAGGCGGAAGAGCACGCCCCGGATGCTGGCCCGTTCGTCCTTGAGCGTGAGGTAGCAGTGGCCCTGGACCGAGACGGTGGAGGAAGCCACCTCGCCCTCGACCCAGACATCCTGCAGCCCCTGCTCTTGGCTGAAGACCTCCTCGATGTACTCGGCCAGGTCGCCGACCTTGAGCACCTGCATCAGGCCCCCTCCCCCGCGGCGGCTTCGCTCTGCGTGGCCATGATCCGGCCCAGCACGCCGTTGACGAAACGACCCGACTCGTCGCCACCGAAGGTCTTGGCCAGCTCGATCGACTCGTTGATGGCCGCCTTGGGCGGCACGTCGGGGCTGAAGAGCAGCTCATAGGTGGCCAGCCGCAGCACCGACCGCTCCACCCCCGCCATCTGGTCCAGGCGCCAGTGGGTCGACGCCTCCGAGATCTCGCGGTCGATGACCTCGCGATGGTCGATGGTTCCCTGGATCAGGCGGCGGGCGAACCCGGCCTGGGCCGGCGTCAGCTCGATCTCCCCGAGGTGGTACACGAGCGCCGCCTCAGGGTCGGCGTCGTGGTGCTCGAGCTCGAACATCACCTGCATTGCCACCTCTCGAGCCAGGTGACGCTTGCCCACCGCTGGGATCGCGCTATCCAGCCGGGGGTTCGCTGAAGCGGACGTCGACAAAGTACACGTCGACCGAGCTGGTACGGAGACCCAGCATCCGGTCAACCGCCGCCACTACGTCCTGCTGCACCCGGGTGGCGAGGTCGGGGAGGTTCTTGCCGCTGTCGGCCACCAGGAACACCTGGAGCCGGAGGGTGTCCTCGTCGGCGATCTCCACGCGTACGCCCTTGTGGATGCCGCCGCGCCGGATCACGCGCGTGATCTGGTTGGTCCGATCGGCCACCCCGGCAACGCCGGGGACCTGCAGGGCCGTCATGGCCGCGATCTGGGCGATCACCTCGTTGGCGACCTTGACTCGTCCCTGGGTCTGCTGTGGAAGCGTCTCGGTCATCTCAGGCTCTCTCCATGTATTCGCCGCTGCGGGTATCAACCTTGATCCTATCGCCCTGGTTGACGAAGAGCGGCACCTGCACCGTGATCCCGGTCTCCACCTTGGCGGGCTTCGAGCCACCGGTAGCGGTGTCGCCCTTGAAGCCCGGATCGGTCTCCACGACCTCGAGGTCCACCGAGGTCGGCAGCTCGACGCCGATTGGCTTGCCCTCGTAGCTGAGCACCTGGATCTCGGATCCCTCCTTGAGGTAGCTCAGGGCGTCGCCAAGCTGCTCCTTGCCCATCGCCACCTGGTCGTATGTCGCGGTGTCCATGAAATGGTGCTGGTCACCATCGCCGTAGAGGTACTGCATCTGGTTCTTGTCAATTCGAACCCTGGGGAAGCGCTGCTCGGGCCTGAAGGTCTCATCGGTGATCGCGCCGGTGATCAGGTTGCGCAGCTTGGCCCTCACCTGCGCCGTGCCCCGGCCCATCTTCATGTGCGATTGGGTGACGCACACAATCAGCTGCCCGTCGCGCTCGAAGATGGAACCCGGGCGCAGGTCACCGGCCTCGATCATTTCGCCACCTTACCCTTAGGCGGCCTCTTGGCGGCATCCGCGCGACGGCGTTTGCTGGCCCCGGCCACCCGCTCCGCCAGCAGGTCGAGGGCCGTGCTGTAGCCCTCGACGCCGAGCCCCGCCAGCACCGCGATGCAGGCGTCGCCGGTCACGCTGCGGCGGCGCCAGCTCTCCCGCTTGTGGATGTCGCTGATGTGGACCTCGACCGTGGGGATCTCGACCGAGCGGAGGGCGTCGGCGAGCGCGTAGCTGTAGTGCGTCAGGGCGCCGCCGTTGAGAATGATGCCGTCGGCGCCGGCGTCGGCGGCGGCGTGCACCCGGTCGATGAGGGCGCCTTCATGGTTGGACTGAAAGGTCTCGACCTTCCAGCCGATCTCCCGACCGTGGGCACGGACCAGCTTCTCAACGCCGGCGAGCGTGGTCGTGCCGTAGATCTCGGGCTCGCGCTTACCCAGCCGGTTGAGATTGGGCCCGTGGATGACGACGACCGTCGGCATCAGGACTCGAGGGCGGCGCCGATGAATCGGCGGCGGATGTCGGCAGGCACCGCGTGTCCCGAGGTGGCCCGGCCCAGGGCCTCCAGTAGCACCCACGGGGTGTGGCCCGCGCGCGACTTCTTGTCATGGGTGATGGCGGCCTCGACGGCGTCCGCGGTCGCCGCCCCGGGTGCCGCACGCGGCAGCCCATACGCGTCGAGCAGCTCGGCCTGTTGTCCGAGGACATCGGCCGGCGTGGCGCCGACCTCGACCCCGATCGCCGCGGCCACCTGCATACCCACGCTGATCGCCTCCCCGTGGGTGAAGCGGCCGTAGTCGGTGGCGGCCTCGAGGGCGTGCCCGAAGGTGTGGCCGTAGTTGAGGATGGCGCGCTCCCCGCTCTCGTGCTCGTCGCGCGAGACCACCCCCGCCTTGATGGCGCAGCAGGTGGCCACGACCTGGGTCACCAGGTCGAGGTCGCGGGCAAGCACTTTCTGGCGGTTGGCAAGGAGCGAAGCGTACAACTGTTCGTCGGCAATCATAGAGTACTTGAGGACCTCGGCCAGCCCGCTGAGGTACTCGCGCGGCGGCAGGCCCGTGAGCAGGTCGGGGTCGATGTACACGGCCCTTGGGGGCTTGAAGGCGCCGACCAGGTTCTTGCCCTGGGGCAGGTTCACGGCGGCCTTGCCGCCGATGGCGCTGTCGACCATGGCCAGCAACGTGGTGGGCACGTGGACCAGCCCGATGCCCCGCATGTAGACGGCCGCCAC